>JAMIFL010000065.1:0-13914 GCA_035906295.1 Alphaproteobacteria bacterium
GCAGGAGAATCATGTCGTCCAGCTGGCTGTTGGGTACGGTCACGTTGCCCTGCACGGCGTCTTCAATGGTGGTTTCGCCGTCGATGGGGGCCTTGATGCGGATGACCGGCTTCACGCCCGCGGGGGCGGTCGCGGGGTCGCGGTCGCGCCACATGCGGTTGTAGCGGGGCTGTTCGCCTTTGGCGCGCGCCTCTTCCTTCATCTGTTCCAGTTCCTCGGGGGAGCAGTAGCAGAAATAGGCTTGCCCGCGTTTCACCAGTTCGTGCGCCACTTCGGCGTGGCGGGCGGCGCGGGTGGACTGGAAGACGGGCTCCCCGTCCCAGTCTATGCCAAGCCATGTCAGGTCGCGGATGATGGCATCGATGGCCTCGGGCGTGGAGCGCGCCTTGTCGGTGTCCTCGATACGCAGCAGGAATTTGCCGCCCATGTGGCGGGCATAGCACCAGTTGAACAAAGCGGTGCGGGCGCCGCCGATATGCAGGAAACCAGTGGGCGAGGGGGCGAAGCGGGTAATGACGGTCATGACAGGCCTTGGATTTTGAATTACGTATCAGTGTTATAGATGCGCTCACCCATGAAAACAATTGCCGAGCAGTGGCAGGCCCCGCGCGACCGGGTGCTGTGGGCGCCGGTATCGCTGGGAACGGGTATCGCGGCCTATTTTGCGCTGCCGTCCGAACCGGCGTTTTCGGCCAGCGCCGGGGCGCTTGCGGGGGCTGCGGGGTTGCTGATTGCCGCGCGGGTGCGGTTTCCGCATCTTGTCTATGTCGCTTTCACGCTGTTTTTGATGGCGCTTGGCTTCCTGCTGGCGCAGGGGCGGACCATGAGCGTGGGCGGACCGATGCTGGACCGGCAGGTGAATTTCGCCCGGGTCGAAGGCCGGGTGCAGGATATCAGCGTCGCGGACGACGATAGCGGTAAAGGGCGGCGCAAAGTCATTCTCGACCAGTTGCTCATCGAGAAAATGACGCCTGAGCAGACGCCGAAGGAAGTACGGCTTTCCAGCTATCACATTCCGGGCGACGTCCGTCCGGGTGAGCGTATCGCCGTGCTGGCCCGGCTGATGCCGCCGACGGGGCCGGTGGCGCCGGGCGGTTTCGATTACCGGCGGCAGGCGTTTTTTGAAGGCATCGGGGCCAACGGCTTTACCATGGGTAAGTTCGAGCATCTGGGCGGGGTGCCTACGGGCGGTGTGTGGTTCAACACGCTGCGGCAGTGGATTTCGGAACGTATTTCGGCGCAGATGCCACACCCGCAGAGCGCCGTGGCCACGGCGCTGCTGGCGGGTGAACGCTCCAGCATTCCGGATGACGTGAATAACGATTTGCGCGATTCCGGGCTTTACCACCTGTTGTCCATTTCAGGCCTGCACGTGGCCATCGTGTGCGGGGTGGTGTTTTTCGTGGTGCGGTTCGGGTTTGCGCTCATCCCGTTCATCGCGCTGCGCCTGCCCATCAAGAAAATGGCGGCGGTGGCGGCGCTGGGGGCGGGGCTGTTTTACTGCCTGCTGGCGGGCATGCCGGTGCCGGCGCAGCGCTCCATCCTCATGACCGGGCTGGTGCTGGTGGCGGTGATGCTGGACCGCACGGCGCTGTCGCTGCGCACCATCGCGCTTGCGGCGTTCTTCGTACTGACCCTGCGGCCCGAGGCGCTGGTGGGCGCGTCGTTCCAGCTATCCTTCGCGGCGGTGCTGGCGATGGTGGCGTTTTACGAAAGCGCGGGGCGGCGGCTGGTGGTGCAGGGGCGCGATACCGGGTGGTTCACGCGCATCGCGCTTTATTTTGCGGGTATTTTCATCACCACCATTCTGGTGAGTTTCGCCACTTTGCCGCCGGTGCTGCACCATTTCGGGCGGTTGCAGATTTTCGGCGTCATCGCCAACGCCGCGGCCATTCCGCTGACCAGTTTTATCGTGATGCCCGCGGGCATGGCGGCGCTGCTGGCCATGCCGCTGGGGTTTGAAGGGCCGTTCCTGACGCTGGTGGACTGGGGCGTGGAAGCGACGCTGTGGGTGGCGCATGAAGTGGCGGCCATGCCGCATGCGGCGATGATGCTGCCGTCCATTTCGCTTGGGTGGTACTTGGCCGGGTGTATGGGGTATCTGTGGCTGTGTTTGTGGCAGGGCGCATGGCGCTGGGCCGGGGTGCCGGTGATGGTGGCAGCCACGGTGCTGGGCATGTTCAGCGCGCGCCCGGTGCTGATGATTGACGCCGAAGGCAAGGGCATTGCCGTACATGGGGGCGGGCAGACCGCTTATATCGGCAAGGCACCGACGAAATACACGCGTGAAAACTGGGCGTCGCTATGGGGCGGTACGGAAGTTGCGGGCAAGCCGCTTAAAACCGGCATGTGGCAAAGCGGGGACGTGGCCATTTCGTGCGACGACTGGGCCTGCCGCGTGACGCAGAAAGGGCGCAGCTTAAGCATTTTGCGCGACCCGGCAGCCATGCGGGATGAGTGTATGTGGGCGTCCACCGTGGTGGCGCTGAACAGGGCCGTGACGCGCAGGAATTGCGGGGCCGACCTGTACCTGTTCTGGGATGTGCGTGACGGCGGTGGGCTTGCGGTTTATGCCGACGGCGACACATGGCGCGTCACCGGCATGGTGCCGTCGGATGCGCAGCGCCCGTGGACGCTTAAGCGTTAGTGATACTGGCGGTAGATGCCTGAAAGAATGCCCTGCACCTGCACGCGGCCGCCTTCGAAAGTGCGGATGTCGTAAGCGGGGTTTTCGGGGATGAGGTCGATATGGCTGCCGCGGCGGCGCAGGCGTTTGAGCGTCACTTCCTGATCGTCCACCAGCGCCACGACGATGTCGCCGTCATGCGCATTGCCGGCTTTCTTAATCAGGGCCACGTCCTGGTCCATGATGCCGGCGTCCTTCATGGAGTCGCCGTCCACAATCAGGGCGTAGAAATCGCCCTTGCCGAGCATGCTTGAGGGCATTTCGATGTTCTGGCCGTCGTGGCGTATCGCCTCGATAGGGGTGCCGGCAGCGATTTTGCCGAGCAGGGGAATCTGGCTGATGAGCTGGCGGTCCTGGCTAGCGCGGTAGCTTGAAAGGTCCTGCACCAGACGCGCCTTTTGGGCCACTTCGGAATGGTCGGCGGCCTTGGGGGCATAGCCTTCGGGCAGGCGGCGGACCTGCAACGCGCGGGCGCGGTTGGGCAGGCGTTCGAGGAAGCCGCGTTCGACCAGCGCCTCGATCAGGCGATGGATGCCGGATTTGGATTTCAAATCCAGCGCGTCCTTCATTTCGTCGAAAGACGGCGCCAGATCGCCATCGGCCATTTTTTCGTGGATGAAGACCAGAAGGTCCCGTTGCTTCTTCGTCAGCATGATTTCAGCCCCTTGATGCTAAAATATTCTTGTTTCGTTCTATTACTGTTCTTTCAGAAAGTCAACAAGGCGGCCCCGGGGTCGGGCTTGGTCATGAAGGCTTCCCCGATGAGAAAGCCCTTAAATCCGGCGTTTTTGAGCATCTGCATGTCTTTCGACGAGTGGATGCCGCTTTCGGAAATGGCGACGCGGTCGGCGGGAATCGCGCGAATCAGGTTCAGCGAATTATCGAGGGAAATCTTCAGGGTCTTGAGGTCGCGGTTGTTGACGCCGATGAGGGCGTCGGGGGCACGCAAGTTAAGGGCGCGGTCCAGTTCGGCGGCGTCATGCACCTCAATGAGGACGTCCATGTCGAAGCGGCGGGCTTCGTCATAAAGCGCCTGCGCGGTGCCGTCGCCCACGGCGGCCATGATGATGAGGATGCAGTCCGCCCCCAGCGTGCGGGCTTCGCCTACCTGCCACGGGTCTATCATGAAGTCCTTGCGCAAAGCCGGGCGGTTGCAGGCGGCGCGGGCGGCGGTCAAATCGGAATCCTGCCCCTGAAACCACGGTTCGTCGGTCAGGACCGAGAGGCAGGCGGCCCCGGCGCTTTCATACTGGCGCGCGTGCAGGGCTGGGTCGAAATCCTGCCGCAGCAGTCCCTTGCTGGGCGATGCCTTTTTGATTTCGGCGATGACGGGCAGGGTGGCCGAGAGCAGCGAGGCCTTGAACCCGCGCACGGGGGTCAGGTTCGTGAAGTCCAGCCTGCGGCGCACGCGGTCGACGTGACGGCGTTTGTCGGCGCAGATTTTGGCGAGAATGTCGGTCACTGGCTTACGAGGCTCCGGTAATCATCGAGGATGTCGCGGGCGAGGCCTTCGTCCAGCGCGCGGGCGGCGCGGGATACGCCGTCTTTCAAATCATGCGCGGCGCCGGTCATGACGAGGGCGGCTGCGGCATTGGCCAGCACGGTATCGCGGTAGGGGCTTTGTACGCCGCCCAGCAGTTCGCTCAGGGCCTTGGCGTTGACGGCGGCATCGCCGCCGGTGATGTCGGCCTGCGCAATCGCGGGCAGGCCGAAATCGGCATTGGTGAGCGTGGTTTCAGTGATGACGCCGTTTTGCAGCATGGCGACATGGGTGGGGCCGGAGAGGCTGATTTCATCCATGCCGTCGCCATGCACGACCCATGCGGCGGTGGAGCCAAGCGCCATCAGCGCTTCCGCCATGGGGCGGACCCTGTCCTTCGCGTAGACGCCCACCATCTGGCGGCGGACGGCGGCGGGGTTGGCCAAAGGCCCCAGCAGGTTGAAGACGGTGCGGCGGCCCAGAGCGCGGCGCACTGGCGCGACATGCGCCATGGCGCGGTGGTGCAGCGGCGCCATGAGGAAGCAGAAGCCGATATTGTCCAGCGCGTCTTCGAGCGCATCGAACGATACGTCCAGCGGCACGTTGAGTTTTTCCAGCACGTCCGCCGCGCCGCATCGGGAGGATGACGAGCGGTTGCCGTGCTTGGCCACCGGCACGTCGCAGGCGGCGACCACGAAGGCCACGGCGGTGGAAATGTTGAGCGTGTGCAGCCCGTCGCCGCCGGTGCCGCAGACGTCGATGGCGTCGCCCGGTGCAATGAGGCCGGTAACGTGCTTACGCAGGGCGCGGGCGGCACCCACGATGTCGTCCACGGTTTCGCCCCTGTCCGCCAGCGCGGTCAGGAAGGCGGCCATGTCTTTTTCGGGCATGTCGCCCGCCAGCATGGCGTTGATGGCGTCTTCGGTGTTCATGTCGCTTCGCTGTCCGGGTTCACAGCGTATTCAGGAAGTTTTTCAGCATCGCGTGGCCGTGCTGCGTGACGATGCTTTCGGGGTGGAACTGGACGCCGTGGATGGGCAGGCTTGCGTGATGCAGGCCCATGATGAGCCCGTCATCGGTTTCGGCGGTGACGTGCAGATCATGCGGCAGCGTGGCGCGTTCGACGATGAGGGAATGGTAGCGCGTCACCTCGATGGGTGTCGGCAGGTCCCTGAACACGGATGCGCCGCCGTGGCGGATGGCGGAGACCTTGCCGTGCATGGGCTGGGGCGCGCGCACGACCCTGCCGCCGAACACCTGCCCGATGGCCTGATGGCCGAGGCAGACGCCAAGCAGCGGCAGTTTCGCATCGGCGCAGGCGCGTATCATGTCGAGGCAGATGCCCGCGTGGTCGGGGTCGCCCGGCCCCGGCGAGATAACGATGGCCTGCGGCTTCTTGGCCATGACATCCGCGACGCTGATTTTATCGTTGCGGTGCACTTCCACGTCGGCGCCGAGGTCTCCGAGATACTGGACGAGGTTGAAGGTGAAGCTGTCGTAGTTGTCGATGAGGACGATCATGACTGCACCTTTGAAAGTTCGATGGCGTCTTCGGCGGCGCGTAAGAGGGCCTTGGCC
The DNA here is from genome assembly GCA_035906295.1 of Alphaproteobacteria bacterium. Taxonomy (GTDB): domain Bacteria; phylum Pseudomonadota; class Alphaproteobacteria; order Micavibrionales; family UBA1664; genus UBA6145. Next base: position 5,745 of record JAMIFL010000065.1, read on the forward strand.
TTGTTCACGCATTCCATGTGTTCGGATTCCGGCACGCTGTCGGCCACGATGCCCGCGCCGGACTGGACGTAGAGCGTACCGTCTTTCAAAAGCGCGGTGCGCAGGGCGATGCAGGTATCCACATCGCCGTTACCGTCCAGATAGCCGATGCAGCCGGCGTAGAAGGACCGGCGCTCGGTTTCCAGCGCGTCGATGATCTGCATCGCGCGCACCTTGGGCGCGCCGGACACGGTGCCTGCGGGGAAGCCTGCGAACAGGGCGTCCAGCGGGTGGATGTCGTTCCTGAGTTTGCCTTCGACGTTGGAGACGATGTGCATGACGTGGGAGTATTTTTCCACCGCGAACTGCTCGGTCACATGCACGCTGCCGGTGGCGGCGACGCGGCCCACATCGTTGCGGCCCAAGTCCAGCAGCATCAGGTGCTCGGCGCGTTCTTTCGGGTCGGCCAGCAGCTCCGCCGCGAGTTTTGCGTCTTCAGCCTTGTCGGCCCCGCGCTTGCGGGTGCCCGCGATGGGGCGGATGGTGACGTCGCCTTTACGGACGCGGACCATGATTTCGGGGGAGGACGCGACGAGCGAGAAGCCGTCAAGCGTCATCAGCACCAGAAAAGGCGAGGGGTTGAGGCGGCGCAGGGAACGGTAGAGTTCGGCAGCAGGCAAATCGAACGGCGCCGAGAAACGCTGCGAGAGTACGACCTGAAAGATTTCACCGGCGACGATGTCTTCCTTGGCCTTTACGACCATGGCTTTGTAGCTGTCTTCCCCGATATGCGCATCAATGGGCAGCGGGACGGGGATTTTTGAACCTTTTTCGGGCAGCGGCAGGCTTCCGCGCACCAGCGTGTCGAGCGCGGCGTGAAGCTGGCGCACCGCTTCGTTGTAAGCGGCATCTGCATCGGCATCAGTCTCCCGCACGGGAACGGCCAGATGGACAATCTGGCGGATGTTGTCGAACACGGCCATGAGGGTCGGGCGCATCATGACGCTGTCGGGTATGTCGATGGCGTCGGCGCGGCTGTCCGGCACCGCGGGTTCGACCAGATGAATCATGCCGTAGCCCATGTAGCCGAACCAGCCTGATGCCAGCATGGGGGGCGCGTCGTCCGGCACGACATCCAGCCGCGCGTCGGCGACCAGCGTCTTGAGGTGTGCGATGGGGTCGGCGGTGGCTTCCAGTTGCAGGCCGTTTGCATCGGCCAGCACGGCGGACGTGCCGGTGGAACGCCAGATGCGGTCAGGGCGCATGCCGATGGCGGAATAACGCCCCAGCACCTCGCCGCCGGTGACGGATTCGAGCAGCAGCGAAAAATCGGCCCCGCCGGTCAGGCGCAGATAGGCGGAGACGGGGGTAAGCGTGTCGGCGATGAGCGAGAGGCCGACAAGCTGCGAGCGCCCGGCCTTGTAATGCCCCGCAAAGTCGCTGCGCGCGGGCCATATATTGCCCAGCGCGCCCATCAGGGGGCGTTTGCCGGTCATTGGTTTTGGCCCTGACCCGCGCCGTAGACTTTTTCGAGGCGGTCTTCGTGCACTTCCACGTCATGGCGCTCGCGCAAATCAGTGATGAACAGGGAGACGATGGCCATCTGCATCTGGGTGCGGAGCTGGTTTTCCTGTTCGGGCGTGAGCCTGCCCGCGCCGGCATCGGGGATGCGGGCATCAAGCACCTTGGCGAGGATGGTGCCGTTTTCGGTCGGTACTTTCACCACGGCCTTGAAGTCGGTTTCGTCGAACAGGCGGGTGAGGGCGACGGGGTCGTTCAGGCCCGCCACTTTCGATTCACGGCTGACATCGCGCGCGGTTTTGACAACCACGCCGGATTCCTTGGCCGCTTCCTCGAACGCTTTTTCACCGCGGGAGATTTCGCCCGAGAGTTTTTCGACCTGCGCCTGCAGCGCGTCGTTGCGCTGTTCTTCCAGCCATTTCTTTTCGATGTCGTTGCGGATTTCGGCGAAATCGCGGTCGCGCGTGGGGCGCACGCTTTCGAGTGCGAAGGCGGCGTAGGTGGTTTCGTTGATTTCGGAGAGGTCGCCGTTCTCACCTTCCATCAGTTCGAACAGGCCGTTCAGCACGTCCTTGTTCTGGGCAAGGGTGGTGAGCAGGGGGTCGGCTTTTTCACCTGCCGCCGCCACATTGCCCTGACGGTCGATGGGGCCGACGGTGCGGATGGCGAGGCCAAGGTCAGCCGCCACCTGTTCCAGCGACGAACCGGAACCGAGGAGTTCATCGGTCTTGGAAATGCGGGATTCCATTTCCGTGTGCAGGGCGTCGGATTCAAGTTCCTTGCGCAGGTCGGCCTGCACCTCGTTGAAGTTCTGCGTACGGGCGGGCACCACGGCCATCACCTTGATGACGTGCCAGCCCAGCGGCGTCTTGATGGGGTTCAGCACGGTGCCTTTCTGGGCGCCGAAAACGGCGGTGCCGAGTTCGGCGGGCAGGCCGGTCTGTTCGATGTCAGCCGGTTCGCGGTAGGAATCGGGCGCGGTGGAACGCAGGGCCTTGCCCTTGCGCGCGGATTCGGCGGCGGCTTTCGCCTTCGCCTCGTCGTTCAGCACGACCTGTTCGATGCGGCGGCGTTCGCCGACGCGGAACTGGTCCTTGCGCTCGTCAAACGCGGCGCGGACGTCGGCGTCGGAAATCTTCACGGTGTTCTTTACGTCGTCGGCAGACAGCACCAGCGCCTTGAACGTGCGTTCTTCCGGTATCTGGTACTGGTCCTTCACCGTTTCGTAATAGGCTTTCAGCGTGTCGTCGTCGGCTTTCAGGTCGCGCGCGGCGCCTTCGGGGGTGACGGTAAAGAACACGATGTCGCGGCGTTCACCCTGATAACGGCCCAGCGCCTCGGCGGTCACGCGCGGCATGAAGTTGGCGGATGCGCGCAGCGGCGCTTCAATCAGGCGCGTGGTGGCTTCCTGACGGATGTTGTTCACGAGGTCGTTCTCGTTCAGGCCCTGCGCCTGCAGAATGCGGGTCAGCGCCTGTTGCGGGGTTTCGCCGGGCTGGACCTGCAGCTTGATGAGTTCGTGAATTTTCTCGGCGATGTCGCCGCGACCCACGACAAGGCCCTGCTGGTTGGCTTCCTGGCGCATGGCTTCGCGCGTCACCAGTTCATCCAGCAGGGTTTTGAGCAGGCCGAAGCGGTAGGCTTCCTCCAGCGTCATGTTCTGCTGGCGCAGGGCGGGGTCTGCCGCGCGTTCGAAGGTGGGCTGGTCGATACGGGTGCGGCCTATGCTGGCCAGAACGGTGCTGCCGGTCAGGCCGCCGCGGAAGAAGCCGCCCACGTCCATGAAAACCATGCCGACGGTTGCGGCAAGCACAAAGCCCAGCGCGGTAAATTTCACGATTTTGGCACCCTGGCCTTCGCGCATTGAATTCAGCATTTCGTTCGTCCCACATTCGTCTATTGGAAAAAATTGGATGGGGCACTATAACGGCGCACTATGCCTATGAAAAGACGCCCTTTGATTGCCGGTAACTGGAAAATGAACGGGACGCGCGCGAATGCCGCCGCGTTGTCCTCCGCCATCAAGCCGGTTCCCAATGCCGATATCGTGCTGTGCGCGCCGTTCGTGCACCTGTCCGCCGTGACGGGCACATGCGCGGTCGGGGCGCAGGACGTGTCCCAGCGCCGCGACGGTGCGTTTACGGGCGATATTTCAGCGGAAATGCTGGTCGACATGGGGTGCAAATACGTCATCGTCGGCCATTCCGAGCGGCGCGAATACCACGGCGAGAGCGACGCGCTCATCGCCGACAAGGCCGCCCGCGCCATCGAAGCCGGGCTTGTGCCCATCATCTGCGTGGGGGAAACGCGCGCGCAGCGGGAAGGGGGGCAGACCGCTTCCGTGATTGCCGCGCAAGTGGCCGCGGCTATTCCCGCAACGGCCACGGGGGTTAACTGCGTCGTGGCTTACGAACCCGTATGGGCCATCGGCACCGGGCTTGTGGCCACCACGGCCCAGATTGCCGAGGTTCACGCACAAATCCGTGGATTGCTGGAAAACCGGCTTGCGGAGGGCCCGCAATTGCGCATTATATACGGCGGCTCGGTCAAACCGGACAATGCCGCGGAAATCCTCGGGTTGGAGGATGTCGACGGCGCACTGGTCGGCGGCGCGAGCCTTAAAGCAGAAAGTTTTGTTGAGATTATCAAGGCGGTCGGGTAAGCACACACCATGCAGGAAGTCATCCTCGTTATTCACCTTATCCTCGCGCTGACCATTATCGGTCTGGTGCTCATTCAACGCTCCTCCGGCGGCGGTCTCGGCATCGGCGACGGTTCGGGCGGCATGGGCAATTTCGCAACCGCCCGCGGCACCGCCAACGTGCTGACCAAGGCCACCACCATTCTGGCGTTCATGTTCTTCGCCACGTCGCTGTCGCTGGCGTATATCGGCAAGGGCGCCGTGGGTTCGCGCGGCCTGCTTTCGGCCTACGACAATACGGCCACTCCGGCCCCCGCCGCCGATGGTACGCCGTCGCCCGCAGACACCATTACCGAACCGGGCGTCACGCCGGCTCCGGCTGCTGCCGCACCTGCGGCCGATGCACCGGCCGCCGCGCCCGCAACCACCCCTGAACCGCCGGTTTCCACGGAATGACACGTTTCATCTTCGTCACGGGCGGGGTTGTTTCTTCTCTAGGGAAGGGCCTCGCCGCCTCCGCTATTGGTGCGCTTTTGCAGGCGCGGGGATACTCCGTCCGCCTCGCCAAGATGGACCCGTATCTGAACGTCGACCCGGGCACCATGAGCCCGTTCCAGCACGGCGAAGTGTTCGTGACCGATGACGGCGCCGAGACCGACCTCGACCTCGGCCATTACGAGCGTTTCACCAACCGTTCCGCCAACAAGAACGATTCCATCTCCGCCGGGCGCATCTTCATGAACGTGCTGCAGCGTGAGCGCCGTGGCGATTATCTGGGCGCGACCATTCAGGTCATCCCCCACGTCACCGACGAAATCAAAGCCTTCATCCGCGAAAAAGACGGTTCCGCCGACTTCGTGCTCGTCGAAATCGGCGGCACGGTGGGTGATATCGAATCGCTGCCGTTCCTTGAGGCCATCCGCCAGTTCGGCAACGAAGTAGGGGAGGCGCGCGCCCTGTTCATCCACGCGACGCTGGTGCCGTACATTGCCGCCGCGGGCGAGCTGAAAACCAAGCCGACCCAGCACTCGGTCAAGGAATTGCTGTCGGTCGGCATTCGTCCGCGTATCCTGCTGTGCCGCGCGGATAGGGAGATTCCTGCCGAAGAACGGCGGAAAATTGCGCTTTTCTGCAATATCGAGCCGGAATGCGTCATCCAGGCGCTGGACGTCAAATCCATCTACGAAGTGCCGTTGTCCTATGGCCGCGAGGGGCTGGACACGCAAATTCTGCGCTGCTTCAACATGGAACAGCGCGCGCCGGACCTGCGCGTCTGGCAGGAAATAAACCACCGCATCCAGAACCCCGAAGGCCATGTGCGCATCGGCATCGTGGGCAAGTACACGGAACTGACGGACAGCTACAAGTCGCTGAACGAAGCGCTGACGCATGGCGGCATCGCCAACAACGTGTCGGTCGAACTGGTATTCATCGAAGGTGAAACCTTCGAGAAGGAACAGGACGCCATCCACGCGCTTGAAAACGTGCACGGCATTCTTGTACCCGGCGGTTTCGGCGTACGCGGCACCGAGGGCATGATCAAGGCCGTCGAATTCGCGCGCCAGCGCAAGATTCCTTACTTCGGCATCTGTTTCGGCATGCAGATGGCGGTTATCGAAGGCGTGCGCAACCTGTGCATGATTGCCGGCGCAAGCTCCACCGAATTCGGCGAAACATCCGAGCCTGTGGTGGGCCTGATGACCGAATGGATGAAGGGCAACGAGCTTGAGGAGCGCCGCGCTGCCGGCGACCTCGGCGGCACGATGCGTCTTGGCGCGTTCACGGCGGCGCTGGACAAAGGCAGCCGCGTTTCGGAGGTCTACGGCCAGAAGCTCGAAATCTCCGAGCGTCATCGCCACCGCTACGAAGTGAACACGAAGTACAAGAAGGGCCTCGAAGACCGTGGCCTGCGTTTCTCAGGCATGAGTCCGGACGGCAAGCTGCCCGAGATCGTCGAATACCCGGACCATCCTTGGTTCATCGGCGTGCAGTTCCACCCGGAACTGAAATCACGCCCGGCAGACCCGCATCCGCTGTTCGTATCGTTCGTCAAAGCGGCGCTGGCACAGGCACGGCTGGTTTAAGCCAAGTCTTTGTTTCAGTTATGATACAAAGATAATATCTTATTTCCCATAATATACATTATCACTCTTTTGTGTATAGGTAGACGGGCCGGGTTTGGGCCCGCCCTTAATGTTTTGGGATTGTATCCCCGGCTCATCTCGACATTGCCGCATTGGGGTCGTACATCTCGCTCAATCGAAACGATGGAGATGTTCTGATGATGAAGTTTGCTTCCATGACGGTGCTGGCATTGATGCTTTCGGGTTTTGCCGCGGGGGCGCATGAATACACCCAAGGGTCGATGTTCGTGCACCACCCTGCCGTGAACGCAACGCCCAAGGGCGCATCCGTCGCCGCCGGTTACATGACCATCAAGAACAACGGCGATACGGACGACCGGCTGACGTCCATCACCGCGCCGGGCATCACCGATACGGCTGAAATTCATTCCATGACCATGGACGGCGGCGTCATGAAAATGCGTAAGCTTGAGGACGGCGTGGCCGTGCCGGCGGGCCAGACCGTTGCGCTGTCACCGCACGGCGACCACGTGATGTTCATGGCCATCAAGCAGCCGCTGACCGAAGGCGCCACGTATGACGCGACGCTGCATTTCGAGAAAGCCGGTGACGTGGCCGTGAAATTCAACGTGGAGCCTGTGGGCAGCCAGCCGCAGGCCATGGGCGACCATGAGGGCCATGCCGTTGAAACGCCGGGCGACCGCGGACATGAAGGCCAGCAGCATCACCACTAAGCGGTTTGCTTAAACCGACAGGCAGTGGCCGCCGAATTTGCAGGCAAACTGCAACGCGCCGACGTAATAGGCGGTGGAGATGAGGGCGTAGGCGACCCCTACCCCTATCGTGCGCCACCAGCTGTCGGTCACGTTTTTGGTCATGATGAGGCCCGGCAGGAAGTACACGAGGAACGCGAGGAACCGTGTCGGGTCGCCGCTGCTGACGGAAATGGACGAGTCCGCCGCGAAGGTTTCGACCCCCGCCATCAGCACCAGCGGCAGCGCCAGCACGAAGACGTAGAAGCCAAGTTTGTAGAGGTATGATTCATGAAACGGATCAGCCATATCCTTACAATGCATGGGGATGCCTTTTGGTTCCCTTCTGTGGCATTGTAGGGCCTGTTCATCCACAACCAAGGTTTTCCCATGCAGCAACGCGACCATACCGGCATCCAGTCCCTCCTCGAGGTCATGGCGAAACTGCGCGACCCGCAGACCGGCTGCCCGTGGGACCTGGAACAGAATTTCCAGACCATCACGCCGTATACGATTGAAGAGGCGTACGAAGTGGCCGACGCGGTTGAGCGCGGCGACATGAACGATTTCAAGGAAGAGCTGGGCGATTTGCTGTTACAGGTCGTCTTCCAGTCCCAGATGGCTGAGGAACAGGGCATTTTCGATTTCGACGCCGTGGCGGGGGCCGAGGCCGACAAGCTGGTCAGCCGCCACCCGCATGTGTTCGGCGACCAGAAAGCGGCCAACGCGGCCGACGTGGTGGGCATCTGGAACGCGCAGAAGGACAAGGAAAAGGCCGCCAGTACCAAGTACCTTCTGGACAGCATCACACGCGGCCTCCCTGCCCTGATGCGGGCGCAGAAGATTCACAAGAAAGTGGCAAAGGTCGGGTTCGACTGGCCGAAGGTCGAGGACGTATTCGAGAAGCTGGACGAAGAGGTCGCAGAACTGAAGCAGGCGGCGGTGCAGAACGACCCCGAAAACCTGGCTGAGGAGCTTGGGGATATCCTGTTCGTAACCTGTGTACTGGCTGAACATCTGGGCGTAGACGCGGAGTCGGCCCTGCGCGCTGCCAACAATAAATTCATACGCCGTTTCAATGGTGTGCAGGATTTAATGAAAGCAAATTCTGAGGAATTGGGGAAAGCCAGCCTTGCACAGATGGATGCGCACTGGAACACCGTCAAGAAGACCGAGAAGGCTGCGGCGTAAGC
>JAMIFL010000066.1:0-6762 GCA_035906295.1 Alphaproteobacteria bacterium
ATAACCGCCGGTTTCATATGGTCGGGCAGGTGGGACATGATGGTTTCGAGCAGGCTTGCGGCGACCAGATTGGGGTTCCACTCGGCCCCGCCGCCGGACCATTCGACCCGGCATTGCAGGTCGTGGAGGGTGGGGTCGGGCAAGATGGACCAGTTCTGCTGGCGGCGCATGGCGGTGAGGGCGGCGTTCAGCCGTTCGCTGATGGCGGCTTCGCGCGCGGCGGGAATGTGGATGACGATGGACTGGCTTTTGGCCTGTCCTTCCAGCACGCGGGTGACGAAACCGGCGATTTGTTCCACGGCCAGCACGTCCAGCAGCGTGGGCAGGGTGCGCACCAGTGCCTGCACGGCGATGAGGCTGGCCTGATCGATGAAGGTGGCGAGGCGGTCCGCCTCGTCGCCCGCGAGGCGTTCGACGGAAATGACGATTTGCTGCACCAGATCGCGCGTTTGCGATTCCTGGCTGTTCACGGCTTCGGTCAGGCCCGCGATGCGGCCTTCTTCGTAGCCGGTCTGGCGCTGGGCGGACATTTCGTCCTGCGAGAAGGTGGGGCGGCGGGACATGGCGGCCTTGGCGCGCAGGGCTTCTTCCCCGAAATCGTTCAGGTCGAAGAGGAATTTTTTGCCCGGCAGGTCTGCCTTTTTGTTCATCGTGTCTTCCATGGGGGCGATCAGTAGATGATCTCGTCCTCCTCCTTACCGGAGGCGATTTTGATTTCGCCGCGGCTTTCGAGGTCCTTGGTGACGCTGACGACGTAGTTCTGCGCTTCTTCCACTTCCTTGAGGCGGACGGGGCCCAGCGCGCCCATATCCTCGCGCAGGATTTTGGCGGCGCGTTCGGACATGTTGGAGAAGAAGAGGTCGCGCAACGTTTCCGTGGCGCCCTTGAGGGCCAGCGGCAGCTTGTCCTTGTCGATGGCGCGGATGAGGGACTGGATGGAGGTGGGGTCGAGCTTGCCCAGATCCTCGAAGGTGAACATGAGGGAACGGATTTTCTCGGCGGCGTTGGGTTCGGATTCTTCCAGCCCCTGCATGAAGCGGCCTTCGACCTGACGGTCGAGGTTGTTGAAGATTTCGGCCATCATCTCGTGGCTGTCGCGGCGCTGGCCGCGCGCCAGGTTTGACATGAACTCGGTGCGCAGGGTTTTTTCGACGTCTTCCAGCACTTCCTTCTGCACGCTTTCCATGCGCAGCATGCGGTGGATGACTTCCATGGCGAAGCCCTGCGGCAGCAGCGTCATGACGCGGGCGGCGTGGTCGGGCTGGATTTTGGACATCACGACGGCGACGGTCTGCGGGTATTCCTTGACGAGGAAGGAGGCCAGCACCTCCTCGTTCACGTTGCCGAGTTTTTCCCACATGGTGCGGCCGGCGGGGCCGCGGATTTCTTCCATGATGGCGCCGACCTTGTCTTTATTAAGGACGCGGGCGAGCAGGCGTTCGGTGGAATCGAGGGTGCCGACGAGGGAGCCGGTGGACGACATCTGTTCGGCGAAGTCGACGAACAGGCGTTCGATGACGGTGGAGGAGACCTTGCCCAGCACGGCCATGGTGGTCGAGATTTCCATGATCTCGTCCTCGTCCATGAATTCGAACAGCTTGGCGGTGTGGTCTTCACCCAGTGCCAACAGGAAGATGGCGGCTTTTTCCTTGCCGGTCAGAGTCCTGTAATCTTCGCGCATACGAATGGCCATGGCTTACTCCTGCGTCATCCAGTTGCGGATGATGGACACGGTCTCGTTCGGGTGGTTGGTGACGATGTCACCCACTTTACGCACGGTCGATGCCTTCACCTTGCCTTCGACGGCCTGCATGTCGATGAGGCTGTCTTCCTCGGGCGGTTCGGAATCAGCCCCGCCGCCGGATGAGGAGGGGCCGGTCAGCGCGGGCGCGGCGCCGGGGCCCTGCGCCAGCAGCATTTCGCTGCGCGCCTCTTCAATGGCGGCCTTCTGCGCCTGGAAGAGCGAGGTCATGATGGGTTTGAGCACCAGCAGGATGACGAGGATGCCCATGATGGCGAGCATGATCATCTCAGCCGTCTGCAAAAGCTGGCTGCGGTCGAAGCCGAAGAGGGTCGAGTCTTCGCCCATTTCCGGCATGTCGACATCGGTGAAGGGCATGTTGACCACTTCCACCGTGTCGCCGCGCTTTACGTCGAACCCGATGGCGGATTTGACGAGGGCGGAGATTTTATCGAGCTCTTCCTGGCTGCGCGGCTGGTAGGTTTTTTTGCCTTCGGCGTCGGCCACCATGGCGCCGTCAACCAGCACCGCGACCGAGAGTTTTTTAACCTCGCCGGTTTCGCGGGTGACGCTTTGCACCGTCTTGCTGATTTCGTAGTTGGTGGTTTCTTCCGTGCGGTTGGAATTGGACGAGCTGCTGCCGGGGGCCGAGCCGGAATTGCCGCCCGGCACGTTGTTCTGGACCGAGACGTTGCCGCCGCCGGAGCCGCCGTCAGCCCCGGTTTCGCTGGAGCCTTCGGTGGTGCTTTGCGTGGAGCGGACGACCTGGCTTTCGGGGTCGTAGGATTCGGAATTGGTGACCATGCGGTCGAAGTTCAGGTCGGCGGTGACGTGGGCGCGGACCTTGTTGAAACCGACGATGCGGCCGACCATGTCTTCCACGGCGGTCTGCAGGCGGTTTTCGTAGTCGCGGCGCATTTCATCGGCCTTGGCGCCGGCCATGGCTTCGCCGCTGTCGGTGTTGCCGCCGGCGAGGAGGTTGGCCTCGGTGTCGATGATGGTGACGTGGTCGGCCTTGAGGCCCGGCACGGCGTTGGCGACGAGGTTCTGGATGCCGTAAATCTGTTCACGCGCGAGGCGGGCGGCGGGTTTCAGCTTCAGCGTGACGGAGGCGGACGACGTCTGCGTTTCGCGGGAGAAAAGTTCACGCTGCGGCAGGACGAGGTGGACCTTGGCGAAGTCGACCGGGTCCAGCGTTGCGATGGTGCGGGCCAGTTCGCCCTGAAGCGCGCGGACCTGGTTGATGTTCTGGACGAAGCCGGTGGTGCCGAAGCCGGATTTCTGGTCGAAGATTTCGTAGCCCATGGTGCCGCCGTTGGGCAGGCCTTCCTGCGCCAGCACCATGCGGGCGCGGCCGATTTCGTTTTTCGGGACGCGGATCTGCGCGCCGTCGGGCGAGGCTTCGAACGGGATCTGCATTTCATCGAGCTTGGCGGCGACGGAGGCCGAGTCGACGGAGGACAGGCTGCCGTAGAGCAGGGTGAGCGAGGGTTTGGAGACTTGCGCGGAGACGAAAACGAAGAAGACCAGAAGGCCCACGAACACGCCGCCCAGAACGGCCAGACGGGCGGGCCCCAGGCTACGGACGGTATCGGTAAAACTGCTCATCGTGAAGCATTCCCCAGGGTTTTATCGGTACATCCCGCGCCGGACAGGCTGCGGCGGGGCGGCCTGTAAAGCGCGAGTGCGGAAACTAAGTCGCTGTAAAAACAGAGTTTTAGTCCAAGCCATCCCTGTTGTTAACTTACATTAATTTTTACTTATTGTCCAACAATGCCTTGATATTGCGCCGTTTCCCGGTGTTATGTCATCTCGTCCGATTCTATCGGGGTGGTGGTTTCCTTATTCCATATAGCCGGTTTCAGGGCAGGGCGGCATGCAGGCGCGTTAACCTTTGGTGATACGGCCAAAAGCCGCGATTTGCCCGGATTTGTCAGATAAAAACAATATATCCTTTGTTTTCAAACGGTTGTTTTAATCTGCTGTATTCGCGCGTGGGTTGTGGTGAAAAACCCTGTGTAACAAAAGCGTTAACGCGCAGAAAAACTTGGAAAAAGTTTGATTTATAGCCCCGAAAAAGCTATGATAATAGTAAGGCAAGTAATCCTTGCCACTTGGGGAATATATGATTGAGGCAATTAAATCATCGGTCGCTAGTAGCGTCCTTCAACGAGGCCAGGTGGACCAACAGTCCACTTTGAATTCGTTTGCCGCCAATCCGGACAAACTCCAGGGGGTCTCTCAGGCACCTTACGTCAGCCCGACCGTTCGGGTCGACGTAAATACCAAGATGGCCATCCTGGAATTCCGCGAGTCCGTGTCAGGGGAAATCGTGACACAGATTCCGTCCGAACAGGCTATCCGCACGTATAAATTGCGGGAGGCAAAAGAAGAGGCGCAACTGCTCGCCAAACTGACCCAAAAATCCGGCACCCAGAAAGGTTCTGTGCCTACGAATGTTTCGGACCACGCTCCCGCACAAGAAACTGTGCAAACGCGCGCTCCGCAACCTTCTACCGCCAGCGCCCCTGAACCGGACGTCAGTCTGGCCGCGCGGTTGGACGCGATCACGACGCAGCTCGTCGTTTCCGCCTAACAGCGGGGATTGACGAAACGACGTGAGGTTTTCGGCGATTATCGCCGTGAGCTCTCTTGTCCTTATCCGGCAGACGAAGGGAACCCTCTTCGGTTTCGGAGTCGTGAAAGCTTACCTCTTCACAGAGTATCCATGAATAAAGGGCGCCGTTCCGTCAGGATGGCGCCCTTATTTCGTCTGGTGACAAATAATCTTATGCGGAGGTCGAGGTGTTGCCCTGTGCCGCGGATTCTTTCGGGGCCGGGGGGGCGCTGTCGGTCGGTTTCGGCTGCTTGGTCATGAGGCCGGCGGCAACCTGGCGGTTGATGTCGACCAGCACGCGCAGTTTTTCCTTACTCGGCTCAGACATGATGTTGAGGGAGCGTTTGAAGATGAAGTTGCACAGGTTGACAATGTTGTTGCGCAGGTCCACCGGGCGTTCGTCCGGGTTTTCGATCGCGGTGTCGAAGAACAGCATCCACAGCTTGCGGTTGTAGGTGAGGATGTTGTCGATGTCTTCCGGGGTCGCGCTATCCCAGTTGTCGTGAAGTTTCTGGATTTCGGACGCGGCTTTCAGCAGCAACTGGCCTTCAAGGTCGCGTTGGTCCGGGGTTTCCTTGGCCTGTTTGCCGTACTTGCCGGCAGCCTGCGTGTAGGGGTTGTTAGACATTGGCCAGCAGCTCCTGTTCGTAGTCGATTAATTTCCGCGCTTCGCGCAGTGCCTTGTAATAATGCCCACCTAAAATATGGGCGGAAATATCAGCAATCAACAGGGCGGTGGAGGGGGCAGCATCCTGCACCTCGCGCACGCCGGTGAAATACTGGTCGTAGATTTCGGTGGGGTCGTTGGCGAGGTACATCATCTGGATGATGAAGTAGATGCGCTTGCACGGGGTGGTCGCCTCTTCCTCGCGCAGAACGTCTTTTTCGCGGAGGATGGGGGCGTCGCCCTCGATATGCAGGCGGGTGCGCTGGTTATCGTTTGTGATAACGGCGTTGCCGATGATGATGCGTTCTTTTGGTTTAAGGTCGATGACCAAAGCCATGGCGAGCTTCTCTCGGTTGATACAAGGACATCCTGTCCAGGATTTTAGGCGGTTCAATCAAAATATCAAAAGAAAACGACTTCCTTGGATATTTGGACTGGGGAAAGGGTGGGAAAGTGGAAGGGGGACCGGCCTTCTGCCGGTCCCATTTCCGATTTTAATATTAGAACAGACGCAGGACCGACTGCTGAGCCTGAGAAGCCAGCGACAGGGCGGTAACACCCAGCGATTGGCGGGTCTGCAGAGCGAGCAGCTTGGCGCCTTCTTCGTTCTGGTCAGCCAGGGTCAGTTTGTCCGAGCCTTCGTTCAGGGTCGACACCAGGTTTTTCGTGAAATCTTCACGGGTCTGGATGATCGAGAGCGAGTTGGCCAGGGTCGAACCGAAGCTGCGCAGGGTCGAAAGACCAGCGCGGGTTTGCGTGGCAGTGGTTTCAATCGTGTCAACACGAGAGAAGTCAGCCTTTTGCAGACCCAGACCGGACGAGTTCAAGGTCGAACCGTTGGTCGTCAGCTTGTTGGAACGATCTTCGTTGAAGTACGTATCGAGTTTATCACCCGACAGCAGGTTCGTACCACGGTAGCCGGAGTCTTCAACGATCCCGTCGATTTGCTCGAGCAGGTTGTTGTAGTCGCTTTCGTACTGCGACAGCGTGGAAGCGGCCGTAGCGAGAACGAAGTTTTCCGAGCTGATCGCACCGTCGGCGCCAGGAGCGAACGACGCTTTGATACCGAAGTCGAAGTCTGCAGCATCCGTACCACCAGCCGCCGAGCCGTCCGTAACACCGATACGGATGGTCTGGACTTCAGAGGCGATAGCTTCAATGGAGAATTTACCGGTCTCTTTGTCGTAGGAGGCTTGAACCAACGAACCGAGGACGGCGTCGTTGTTAATCGAGTCAATCATACCCTGGAGGGTCTGAGAGGTGTTCAGACTAACAGTACGGGTCGTCTTGTCGTTGATGGTGATATCGATGGTACCGGCCGTACCGCCCGGGCCAGCCGCGGCGACGAAACGGGCGTTACCGCTGCCGCTTGCGTTGTCACGAATGGTGGTGAGGGTATCGGACGCGTTAGCGAAGCCCGACGTACCGTTGTAGAACACACCGGAGGTCAGTTTCGTGCCAGCAGACGCCGTGAAGCCCACCGAAGACAGGGTCGCGGAGTTCGAAGCCTGCGCTTTGGCAATCTGGCCGAAGCCGAGTGCCGTGGCGAGACCGAAGTCAGCAACACGATCCGTAGCGGTTTCACCGGCGGCGTTGTCACCGTCGGAGTCGAAAGCAACGTTGAAGTTAACGCCTTCAAGGCCGCTCAGTTTCAGTTGGCCGCCGGAGGTGATTTCCGCTTTGATCAGTTGTTTACCGTTGGTCGCGGACAGGGAACCGGTAGCATCGGTCAAGTCG
>JAMIFL010000067.1:0-15206 GCA_035906295.1 Alphaproteobacteria bacterium
TTTTATCGGCCCAGACCTTGCGCCATTTCGTTTCGGTTTCGCGGATGTTGTAACGTTCGGCCAGTGTGTTTCCTGTATTTTGAGAGCTGCCCGTATTTCTTCAACAGCCGGGGCGCGGCGTCAAGCCATTCTCAGGGGCGGTAGCGGAAGCAGGTCGGCGTATCACGGTCGCGGTTTTCGTCGGTGGTGCGCTGGGCGCGGCAGACATAGGCGTTCACAAGCTGGCTTGTGTCGTTCATGCAGGCGACGGACGCGGTCTGGCGGGTCATGGCGGCGGTGAAGGCGAGCATGACGCAGGTCTGCTCGTTGGCGACCAGCGTGTTGAGGGCGCCTTTATCGCCGGTGGTGAGAATGCCCATGGTCACGCGGCCGGGGTCGGTGTTGAGGTGATAGGGGAACACCTCGATGTAATCGGCGGCGGCGGGGGATGCGGCGAGGCCGAGGACCAGCGCGAGCATGGAACATTTCATGTGACGAAATCCTTTCTAAATCAGGCTTTCGTCATACCAAGCGTTTAAATTTATGGCAAATGCTAAGGTTTGGCCGGATTGCCGTTCAAGGCGTAACCGCCTGGCACTGGGGCGATGTATCGCCGCCGCGGCAGAAATAGGTGGCGGCCACCACGCCCTGCGCGTTGATGCATGTGGCCGAGGATTCGCCGCCCGAACGGGCCGCAGCCGAATAAGCCAGCGAGAAGCAGGATTGAAGGTCGGGCACGGTGGGGAAACGAATGGCCTGAATGCGGTCCGGCTCGGTGCGGGAGGACATTGTGATGATGGCCTGACTTGTGTTCGCGCGCTCGATGTCGCCGGGTTTCAGGAAGTCGCGCGCCTGCGCCTTGTCGCCGAAGGACGTGCCGACGGCGGCGCACAGAAGAGCCAGAAAGATGACAGCGATCAGTTTCATGTCTTGCCAATGGCGCGAATGCGGGCGTTGTTCCCGATTTTATTGTTTCAAAATTGTTCCGATGGAGGAGTCTTATGCCGCAGCCCCCCGAGCTTGCCGAGTCTTTTCTTTGCGATATTCACGCCAAAATAAAACGGCCGGGCTCAGGCCCGGCCGCTGGTATCCGCGTATGTATATATTAGGTGTGCTTAGTCCTGATCCTTGTCGCGGGCGGCGATGCGCAGTTCGCGGGCGCGGGTCAGGATGGCGTCTTCGATGTCGGTGTTGGATTTCTGGTCAACCGCGACGTCCTTGCCGTTGCGCTGCTTGAACATGGACACCTTGATACCGTCCGACCGCAACTGGCTGCCCATGACGAAGATGTTGAGCTTGTAACGTTCGCCCGGCGTGTCGGGGCTGGCGTACCAGTCGGTCAGGATGACGCCGCCGAACGGGTCCACATTGGCCAGCGGCATGAAGCTGACGGTATCGAGCGCCGCGCGCCACAGATAGGCGTTGACGGTGATGGCGTCGGTCGAGGTCTTTTCCTTGCCGCCCAGAATCTTGAAGCCGCCGTCGCCGAAGATGCTGTTGCCCTTGGAGTAGATGTCGTTGCCGGTTTGCGCGCGGCTGACGCCGGTCGGGTACTTGGCTTCCGATTCGACACCGCCGCAGGCCGAGAGGGCCAGACCGGCAACAAGCATTATGGCAATCAAATGAAGGCGGGATACGGTCATGTACCTGTTTTCCTTTATTCCTTAAGGGCCGAAGCCCCACGAACGTCTTAAGTTTCAGAGATTTAGCATCCAAAAGCCGCGCCCTCAAGCCCAAAAGCCCGAAGGCAGGCCGGGGCGCGGGTTGAGGGTGGAAGCGGGGTATGGCATATATAAGGCGTGGGCATGGCCCAATGTTGCAGTTTTGCAACAGGCGTTAAAAAAGTGTTGCCCATCCTCCCCCCGTTTCGTTGACCCCCCCGCCGAACTTTGAGATTTTTGTCCCCGGTGCTGCGGTTCGCCCGCGGCTTTCACAATACTCTGACGGCACAACGCATCTCGCAAAACGCTGACAGGGGTTTATGGAGGAACTATCAATGAAAAACATTCTGATGAGCACGGCTGCTCTTGCTGGCCTCGCTCTCGTCGCCGCGGCTCCGGCTCGCGCTGATGAGCCGGCCCTGCAACTGGGCGTCGGCGGTTACGTTTCCGGCTACGCCGTTTACACCGACCAAGACGAACCGACCGGTACCGAGTACAAGAAATTCGACTTCCGTAAAGACACGGAAATCCACCTGAACGGCGAAGTCGCCCTGGACAACGGCATCACTGCCGGTGCTCACATGGAAGTTCTGGCTGACCGCGGCGATGGCGCCAACGTCCAAGAATCCTACATGTACCTGTCCTCCAGCTGGGGCCGCGTCAACTTCGGTGAAGAAGATGGCATTGCTTACCTGCTGCAAGTCGGCGCTCCGTCGGCTGACGACAAAATCGACGGCATCCGTCCGTACATCGGCACCTTCGCCGCTGCCACCGGTGGTACGCTTGACTACGCTCAAGATCCGTTCCTTTACAGCAACAAACTGACCTACATCACCCCGGTGTTCAACGGCTTCCAAGCTGGTGTTTCGTTCACCCCGACGATCTCGGGCGCTGACGCCAACGCCAACGGCATCGCTGCTTCGGCTGTTTCCAACACGCCGGGCGACCTCGAGAACGGCTGGGAAGTTGCTGCCCGTTACGAAGGTTCCTTCGATGCGATCGATCTCGCCCTGGGCGCTGGCTACAGCCACGCTTCCCTGGAAGAAGATCTGGCTGGTTCGGATGACTTCGATCAGTGGAACGTCGGCGCTAACGTTGGCTTCGGCGCGTTCGGCATCGGTGCTTCGTACCTCGACTCCGAAGGTGGCGCTGCTGCCGCTGACGTCGAATCCGACACCATCGTTGCTGGCGTTGACTACACCACTGGCCCGTACAAACTCGGCGTGTCCTACCTGACCACCGAAACGGAAGCTGCTGGCGTCACGACTGTCGACGCTGACCGCTACACCGCTGGCGTGATCTACGAGTGGGGCCCGGGCATGACCTTCCGCGGCGCTGTTCAGTACCAAGAGAACGACGTTGCTGCCGGCGATGCCGACGGCACCCAAGTTACCCTGGGTACCCAACTGGAATTCTAATCCTTACGGATTGGACGAATACGCAGGGGCCGCTTTCGCGGCCCCTGTTTTTTTATGCCCGTTTTCCGACCGCGCTTTTCGCGCGGTGTTTTTTTGTGCTGATAATTCTGGCACGGGGTGGATGGCGCGCTGGCGATTTATGGTAGATTTTTCACATGCGCGTATTCGTGGCCCTTCTTGCCTTCCTACTGCTGCTGCCCGGTGCGGCAGACGCCAAGATGCGGGCGGAAAAGGCGACCGCCAGCGTCATCTTCGCGGGGGGGCATTTCTGGGCGTTCCAGGAAGCGATGGACAATGTCCCCGGCGTGCTGGCCACGGTGGCAGGGTATATCGGCGGGCAGAAGGCCAACCCGTCCTACGGCGAGGTGGTGTCGGGCAAGACCGCGCACCGCATGGCGGTGCTGGTCATCTTCGACCCGGCGGTCACCAATTTCGAAAAGCTTTTGCAGTATTACTGGCACAATATCGACCCCGCCGACGCGGAAGGCCAGTTCTGCAACCGCGGCATGCAGTTCACGACGGCGGTGTATTACACGACGCCCGAACAGAAAAACGCGACCTTGGATTCCAAGATGCTGATGGAAACCGACAACAGCGCGCTGGCGGACAAACAGGGCAATAACGTCACCATCACCGCGCAGATTTTGCCCGCGGGTATTTTTTACGCCGCGGAAATCGGGCAGCAGAGCTATTACAGGAAAAACCCGCTGCGTTACCGGTTTTTCGAACGCGGTTGCGGGCGCACGACCAAGCTTTACGATATATGGGGCGGCGCGTGGGGCAGCCCCAAACCGTAAACCAGCGCATCCAGCCCGTTGAACAACAGGTGGTTGGACAGGCTGTCACGCAAGACCTGTTTGGATTGATAGCCGACGCCGAGGCCCGCGGTTTGCAGCATGGGCAAATCATTGGCGCCGTCGCCGATGGCGACGGTCTGGCTTAACGGGATACCCAGTTTCGCGGCTGTCGTTTCAAGGCAGAGCTTCTTGAACGCTTTATCCAGAATGGGCAGGCCGACCCTGCCGGTGAGCGCGCCGTTTTCCAGCAACAGCGTGTTGCCGTGGTTTTCATCGAAGCCGAGATGTTTCGCCACCTGCGCCGTGAAATAGGTGAAGCCGCCGGAAACCAGAACGCAGTGCACGTTGTGCGCCTTCAGGGTTTTCAGCAGCAATTCGCCGCCGGGCATGTAGTGCATTTTAGCGGCAGTATCGGCCAGTGCCGTTTCCGGCAGGCCCTTCAGCAGCGCCACGCGCTCGTGCAGGGCGGCCTGAAAATCAAGCTCGCCGTTCATGGCGCGGCGGGTGATGGCGGCAATCTGGTCCTTGATGCCGGCGTGGGCGGCCAGTTCGTCCAGCGTTTCTTCCTCGACCATGGTCGCGTCCATGTCGGCCATGAACAGGCGCCTGGCGCGGGTGGCGGTTTCCTGGCACAGCACGTCGATGCGGCATTGTTCGCGGATTTTATCCATGACCCATGCGGGCGCGGGGGCGTCGCACGTTATATCGACCGCGCGGCCTTCCGCCAGAACGCGCGTTTCGCCCGGTTTCAGGCCCGATTCACGCAGAATTTTCTGCGGCAATCGGTCAAAAGAAGGGGCTTGGCTTGGGGCGATGAGTGTGATGACGTAGGGCACATCCGAAACCTAACAGGTCGCCGACACCATGACAACGAAGCCCACCACGAAGCCGAATAACCCGATGTTCTCCTCCGGTCCCTGCGCCAAGCGTCCGGGCTGGACGGTCGAAGCGCTGAAAGGCGCGCTGCTGGGCCGGTCGCACCGCGCGGCGCCGGGCAAGAAGAAACTGCAGGCCGTTATCGACGGCCACCGCAAGCTGCTGGGCATTCCCGCCGACTATAAAGTGGGCATCGTGCCCGCGTCCGACACAGGCGCGGTTGAAATGGCCATGTGGTCCATGCTGGGCGAACGCGGCGTGGATATTCTGGCGTGGGAATCCTTCGGCACCGAGTGGCTGAAGGACGTGACGGGCCAGTTGAAGCTGAAGGACGTGCGCGAATTCACCGCCGATTACGGCCAGTTGCCTGATCTTTCCAAGGTCGATACCGACCGCGACGTGGTGTTCACATGGAACGGTACAACCTCCGGCGTGAAAGTGCCGAACGCGGACTGGATTAAAGCGGACCGCGCGGGCCTGACCATCTGCGATGCGACGTCGGCGGTGTGCGCCTACGACCTGCCGTGGGACAAGCTCGATGTCGTTACGTGGTCGTGGCAGAAGGTGCTGGGCGGCGAGGCCGCGCACGGTATGCTGGTGCTCTCCCCCCGCGCCGTCGCCCGCCTTGAAAGCTACAAGCCGGACCGCCCGCTGCCGAAAATCTTCCGCATGACCAAGAAGGACAAGGACGGCAGCCTCAAATTGCAGGCCGACATTTTCGAAGGCGCCACCATCAACACGCCGTCCATGCTGTGCGTGGAAGACTGCCTCGATGCGCTGGCATGGGCCGAGAAAACCGGCGGGCTGCCTGCGCTTATCAAGCGCTGCGACAGCAACCTCGCCACCATCACGCGCTGGGTCGATTCGTCCCAATGGATTGCGTTCCTGCCGGAAGATGCGGCGACGCGCTCGTCCACGTCCATCTGCCTCAAGGTGAAATGCCAATGGTTCACCGCGCAGCCGCAGGACGTGCAGGACGCGGTGCTCAAGTCGCTGGTCAAGCTGATGGATGACGAGAATGTCGCGAAAGACATCGGCTCCTACCGCGACGCGCCGGGCGGGTTGCGCATCTGGGGCGGGGCCACGGTCGAAAATGCCGACATTGTTTCGCTCTTGCCCTGGCTGGACTACGGCTACGCCACGGTGAAGGCGCAGCACGAAAAAGCCGCTGCGGCGTAAGAATGTTTCAAAATCGGACTCACAGCAAATTTTTATTGCGCGTGGGTCCGTTCCTTTATAGTCTCAAACCCATGCGTGCTATCGCCACCATCCGCACCAACATTGTGGTGCTTCTTTCGAACCTCCTCGTCGTACTCGGCAAGGGGGCTCGGGCGGTTTAGGTCACACACAGAGAAAAGACCAGATACCACGCCAAGAGCGCCCTTCGGAGGAACCACCGACAGGGCGCTAAATTTTTATCCAAAAAACTTCGGACAAACGGCCAGTAAAAAAGAAAGACATGACAATGCAAGCGAACACCCAGATCAAAGAACAGTCCAGCATCACCCCGATGTGGAAGGACGCCGCGAAAGACAAACCCGCAGCGGAAGCCGCGCCCGATTACATGGGCCGCTTCTACATTCATCGCGCGGCGCCCATCAAGGGGGCCGAGCCTGCCGCCGACGGGCGCTGCCTGTTCCTGCTGCAATGCTACCCCGTCCCGCAAGATGCGACACCGGCGCAGATCATGAAATCAGGCCCGATGAAGCCGGAATACCATGTCTATTACGGGTTCATGTCGCGCCAGAAAGGCGACAAGGGCATGGTCGTCGGTTACGTCGAAGACCTGTACGGTTCAAAGAACCTGGAATTCGCGGGCCACGATATGCCGGGCGGCATGGTCGCCACCAGCCTCAAAGGCACCATCCTGCCCCGTCCGTTCGTGCCGTGTGACACTCAAGCGCCGCGCTTCGGCACCCATGACCATATGGCCGCCGACATTCACGAGCATATCGCCACGATGGCCAAAATCGACGCCATCCGTTCCCCCCAAATCCAGAAAAACCAACGCCGCTGCTGTATCTGACCCATGTGTGAAAAACCGTTCCGAGAGAAAGACCGCGCGCTGCTTGAGCGCATCAGCGACGCCCGGCCGGGCAATATCTGGCGCGAACCGCTGATCAACGCCATGAAGCGGGCGGGGGCCGCCGTGTATACCGAAAACAAGCGGCTTTGCGTGGCGTTCGGGGAACGGGCCATGCATATCAGCCGCCTCGACCTCGGCATGGCGGAAGACATGCAGTTCCAGACCAGCTTCTTCCGCGACCTGCAGGCCATGGCGCGGGATCTTCTGAATAACCAAAGAGGCGGGCCGTCACCCGCCTGAAGCTGGGCCTGAGGCGGGTTTGCCGCGGCAAAATGGGCCTTTACAGGCCCGGGCGCGGTTTTAAAGTAGGGCGCCTAACGAACAAGGGGGCCCCCCAATGCCGAAAGTTCTGATTGCCGACAAGATGGACGCCGTATGCGCCGAGATCCTGAAACAGAAAGGGGTCGAGGTCGACAGCAAGCCGGGTCTTTCGCCTGACGAGCTGAAAAACGCCATCGGCGATTACGACGCGGTCGCGGTCCGTTCCACCACCAAAATCTCCGCCGAAGTGCTGACCGGCGCCAAGGCGCTGAAGGTCATCGGCCGTGCGGGCATCGGCGTTGACACCATCGACGTTCCGGCGGCGACGTCTGCGGGCGTCATCGTCATGAACACGCCGTTCGGCAACTCCGTCACCACGGCGGAACACACGGTTGCGATGATGATGGCGCTGGCGCGCCAGATTCCGCAGGCCAACGCCTCCACCCACGAAGGCAAATGGGAAAAGTCCAAATTCATGGGTGTCGAGCTGATGGGCAAGACGCTGGGGGTCATCGGCTGCGGCAATATCGGGGCCATCGTCATCGACCGGGCGCAGGGCCTGAAAATGCGTGTCATCGGGTTCGACCCGTTCCTTTCGGACGCGCGCGCGGCTGAAATGGGCATCGAGAAAGTCGAGCTGGACGATTTGTTCAAGCGCGCCGATTTCATCACCATCCACACGCCGATGACCGAGAAGACCAAGGGCATCGTGAACAAGGACGCATTCGCCAAGATGAAGAAGGGCGTGCGCATCATGAACGTCGCGCGCGGCGGGCTGATTGTGGAAGAAGACCTGAAAGCCGCCATCGAGCAGGGTATCGTCGCGGGCGCCGCGCTGGACGTGTTTTCGGTCGAGCCTGCCAAGGAGAGCATTTTCTTCGGCATGGAGAACGTCATCTGCACGCCGCATCTCGGCGCCTCCACCTCGGAAGCGCAGGTCAACGTTGCGGTGCAGATTGCCGAGCAGATTGCGGATTACCTGCTGCACGGCGCGGTTTCCAACGCGGTCAACATGCCGTCCATTTCAGCCGACGATGCGCCGAAACTGAAGCCTTACATGAAGCTGGTGGAACAGCTCGGCAAACTCGCCGGGCAGGTCGCGGACGACGCCATCACCGGCATCGAGGTCATCTACAAGGGCCATGCCGCGGCGCTGAACGTGAAGCCGCTGACGGCGATTGCGCTGTCGTCCATCCTCGGTGTCGCGCTTGAGGGTGTGAACATGGTTTCGGCGCCGGTCATGGCCAAGGCGCGCGGCATCGCCATCACCGAAAGCAAGACCGACATGGCGGACGAATTGCTGACGGCGGTGACCGTGAAGCTGAAAACCGAGAAGGGCGAACTGGAAGCCACGGGCACGCTGTTCGGCGGCGGGCATCCGCGCATCGTTTCCGTGGACCACGTCCCGGTGGAAGCGGCGCTGACGCCGAACATGCTGATGGTGCGTAACAAGGACAAGCCGGGCCTTATCGGCGGTCTTGGCACCATTCTGGCCGACGCTGGCGTCAACATCGCCGATTTCCGCCTGGGCCGCGTGGCTGCGGGCAGCACGGCCATTTCGCTTATCGCCATCGACCAGCCGGTGAATGACGAGACTTACGCCAAGCTGGCCAAGCTGCCGCAGGCCGAAAGCATCAAGCGCCTTAATTTCTAAGGCCTGTCGTATTGAAAAAACCGCCGGGGCGACCCGGCGGTTTTTTTATTTTCCGAAGGTGAAGGCGTAAGCCTGCAACCCCGCGCGACGGGGGCGGATTTCAATGACCCCTTTGCCCGGGCCCATGATGCGGCCATCCACCAGCGTGTAAAGGCGTTCGCCGTAGACGGTCAGCACACCGTCCTTCACGTCGCCGCCGGTGATTTTGCGGCCGTCCACCGTGACCATGGCATCCAGCGGGGCGCCATCGGCGGTTCCCAGCACCAGATAGACCTTGCCCGCCTTGTAATGGAAGCGCATGGCCGCGCTGTCGCCGGATACGGCGTGCTGCGCCTCAAGCGTCCACTGGCCGTTCAGCGCCCATTCATTGGGTTCCAGTGCGGCGGGGAAGGTGTATTCGGCGGCGGTATCGCGTTCGATGGTTTCGGGGCTTTTGAAATTTTCGGCCCGCTGGTAGCCCAGATAGGTTTCGGGGCTTTGCCCGTCCGTCCTGATGGCGACGGGTTTGACCGTGGCGATGCCGGTGATGCCCAGCAGGCTCCTGATGTTGTTCTCGGTCTGGGCGTACTGGCCTTCGCCGAAATGGGTGTAGACGATGCGGCCTTCGCGGTCGATGAGGTAGTGCGCGGGCCAATAGCGGTTTTCATAGGCGCGCCACGTGGCGAAATCGTTGTCCAGCGCAACGGGATATCTGATGCCGTACTGGCGAACGGCCTTTTCAACGTTGCCGCGTTTTTTCTCGAACGCGAATTCGGGCGCGTGCACGCCGATGACCACCAGACCTGCGTCCTTATACTGGTCGTACCAGCGGGTGATGTAGGGCATGGTGCGGATGCAGTTGATGCAGGAATAGGTCCAGAAATCAATCAGCACGACCTTGCCGCGCAACTGTTCCAGCGTAAGCGGCTGGCTGTTTATCCAGCCCGTAACGCCGCGAATTTCAGGCGCGGGGTAGGGATGCTTGAGGAAAGCGGCGGGGACCGGCACGTCGTCCTTCGCCTGATACTGCGCCTGCCATGCCACGAGTTTCAGGTCGAGGCCGGTGAAGATGGCCAGCGCCGCCGCTATCATCAGCACGCCCACGCCGCGGCGGATGGCCTCGCCATGTTTTTTGAAGAACCCCAGACGGTCGGCCAATGCCCGGCCCGACAGGGCCAGCGCCACCATGGGAATGGCCGCGCCGAGCGCGAAGGCGGCAATGGTGGCCAGTGCGCCGGTGCCTGAATCCGCCTGCACGGTCTGGAGAATGGCGGCGGCGAGGATGGGGCCGGCGCACGGTGTCCAGACCAGCCCGATCAGCGCGCCGATGCCGACGCCGCCCCAGTAGCCCTGTGCGTTGATACGGTCAATCAGCGCGTTGCCGCCGCCGCCGAGGGCGCGGAGTTTTTCGGTCCAGATTTCAGACAGGCGGGGGAGGAGCAGGACCAGGCCGAACACGGCCAGCATCACCAGCGCCAGATAGCGGATGATTTCGGCATCCAGCCCCAGCGCCAGCACGGCCTGACGGGAAACGAGGGCAAAAACCGTGAAAGCCAGCACGAAGCCGGTGACGATGCCCAAAGGCCGCGCGCGGCTGCCGTCCAGCGCGGCGCCCAGCATCAGCGGCAGAACCGGCAGGACGCAGGGCGAAAGGATGAGGGCGATGCCTTCGGCAAAAGCCAGGGCCAGCGTGGCGGGTGCGGTCATGGGTAATCCTTGTTGCCGGGTGCGGTATTGTTTAGGCTGCACCGCAAGGTACGAAAGGGATCGGCCCCCGGGTTACAGCCAAAAATTATATAAGGGCAGTGTAACCACGAACGGGCGCCGTGCGTAGTCTTTGATGGATAAATACAACCTCGACCAGATGGTACGCGACGTGGCGGCAGGCAATGCCGACGCCTATCGCCGCCTGCTGGAAGCCAGCGCGAGGCTGGTGCGGGGTTACCTGCTGGCCAAAATCGGCGGCGGGCCCATGCGCGCGGATGTAGAGGACATCGTGCAGGAGACATTGCTGGCGGTGCACCTGAAATACAACAGTTACAATCCGGCCTTGCCGTACCTGCCGTGGTTGCGCGCGGTCGCGCATCACAAGCTGGTGGACAATGTGCGCCGGCGCAAGGCCACCGGCACCGTGCCGCTGGACGAAGACATCGCCGAAACGACGGCTGCGGCGGACGAGGGGCAGGACGCGTCTTTGAGCGTCAACACCCTGCTGGCGCAGTTGCCGGAAAAACAACAGACCATCGTGCGGCTGGCGCGCATCGACGGGAAGTCGATGGCGGAAATCGCGAACGAAACGAAACTCAGTATCCCGGCAGTGAAGGTCGCGTTGCATCGCGCCATTAAAAAGCTGGGCGTTCTGGCCAAGGAGAAGGAAGTGCATGCGCACGGATGAACTGATCTGCATGATGGCGAAAAACCCGCCCTGTTCGTGCAACAAGCGCAACGTCATCATCTGGTCGGCGGTGGCTGCCCTGTTTGCTGTGTTTACGGGCGTAAGCGCGGTGCTGCTGGGTTTCCGCAACGATCTCGAAGGCATCATCACGGGCAAGTGGATGATGGCGTTCAAATACGCGTTCCTGCTGGCCGCGGTCATCGGCAGCGGGGTTGCGTGGTGGTATAGCGGGCATCCGGGGCGCAACTATAAAATCGCGCTGCGCGGGCTTGTTTTTCTGGCGGCCCTGCTGGGCGCCGTGGCCGTAGCCTCGTTCTTCATGACGCCGCTTGAAACGCTGCGCGCGCACCTGTTCGACGGTACGGCGCTTATCTGCATCGGGTTCATCGCGGCATTCACCATTGCGGGCAGTTTTGCGCTGGCCGCGGTCACGCAATGCATGGCGCCGCTGAACTGCCGGGTGCACGCGTTCTTCACCGTGTTGTTCTCAGGCGCGCTGGGCGCGCTTGCATACGGTCTGCACTGTTCGCACGACCATCCGGATTATCTGGCGTTGTGGTATGCGGGTACGGTGTTGCTGGTCGGGTTCGTCGTGTTGCCGCTGCTGATGCGCAAGCAGGCCTGGTAGGCTTATTTTTTCGCGCGTTCGCGCTCGTCCATCGTGCGCGCCTGCGACGTCATCATGACGGGAATGCCTTCGCGGATGGGGTAGGCGAGGCCCGCCGCATCCGACAATAACTCACCCTTCGCCGCGTCGTAGCGCAGCGCCGTGTGCGTCAGCGGGCATACCAGTAGTTCAAGAAGCTTCGGGTCGGTCGGCATAGGGTATTAATGGCAGCAACCGCCGTTCTCGTCCACCGCAACGGGGTGGCTGACCGCCATTTCGATCATGGCTAAGAAAAGTTCGGCGCGGCGCTGGATGTTTTCAGCCTCCAGCAAAGCCTGTTTTTCCGAGGGTTTAAGCGGGCAAATCATTTCCAGCGCGGTCAGCAGGTCGGTATCGGCGGCGATGTCCACCTTGTCCCAGTCGCAGGACATTTCCTGCTGCCGGAAATAGGATTTGAGCAGCATGTTCAGGCGGCAGCGGTCAACCGCCACCGTTTTCGCCTGCGGCTGCATGTCGATTTCAAACGGTGCCCATTCCGGCTGGATGACGCGGTAAGGGCTTTTGGCCTCAAGCTCGCGGCCCATGTTGAAGCGGCATACGCCGGACAGGGTGATGAGGTAACGGTCCCCCTCCGCCTCCGAGAAATTGACGATGCGCCCGGCGCAGCCGGTGGTGTAGATGCCGCCGTTCGGCGCAGGGCGCGGCTGAATAATGCCGATCATGCGGTCATGGCGCAGCGCGTCGTCCACCATGGCGAGGTAGCGCTGTTCAAAAATGTTCAGCGGCAATTGCCCGTGCGGCAACAGCAAAACCCCGGCCAGCGGGAAAATCGGCAGACGTGCGGGTAGGTCGTCGAATGACAGGTTGCGCAGGTGCATCTTAAAAATCCATGTAACCCGTATGGCGCACGCTTCAAGCGTTATGCCGCGGCACGGCAAAAGGCGCCGAGGTCCAGAATCTTAGGCGGATGGCCGACAGAATCAAGGAAGCGGACGATATCAGGCCCCGACAGCGCCAGCGACATGGAGTTGAGCATGGGGTGCGCGCTCACCACCGATGCGCTCGCCACTTCGGCGTGCAGCACGACGCTTACCGCGTTCGTGGTGTCGTTCATCGCGGCGAACGGGTTCACCGAACCGGGGCGGACGCCCAGATACTGGAACAGGCGTTCGGGGGAACCGAAGGAGATACGGTCAAGCCCGATGGCGGGGGCCAGCGCCTTCAGGTCGAGTGCGAAATCGTGCGGGACCACAACCATGCACATGTTCTCTTTCTTGTCGCGCAGGAACAGGTTCTTGATGTGCACGCCGGGGATGTCCTGCTCCAGCGCCTTGGCTTCCTCCACCGTGAAAACGGGCTGGTGGCGGTGCAGTTCATAGGCAATGCCAAGGCCGGTCAGCTTTTCCATCAGGGCTTCGGGCGAGGTCGGGAGGGGGGCTTCGGGCTGATTTTGGGCGTTTTCGTCGGTCATTTCACCTTTTAATCAGATGGGGCTTGCCTTCACAAGCCAGTTTGGCTATTACAGGGGCCATTCTAAGGCAATGCGGGTGTAGCTCAGTGGTAGAGCACGACCTTGCCAAGGTCGGGGTCGCGAGTTCGAGCCTCGTCACCCGCTCCAGCCTCGGACAATGTTTTTGGATGCACACGTTACGATTACCGGACCGTGTGCATTTTTGTTTTTGGCTTTTGTTTTGTCGGCCCGCACGGTTTTTTCAAAAAAGTTCCCGCCGCAAAAAGACATCTATGTGAAATTATTTCGGCTGTTGCGGCTTGCTTTGTGGCCCCGTGCCATCAGTTAACCACAGTCTGCCGATACCCGGATTACGTTGACCATCCAGAACAAGGAACCACGCACATGACCAAAACCCTGCTTACCACAGCGGCCCTGGTGGCCCTGACCGTCCCGGCAATGGCCCAGGACAAAAGCGGCACCACCTACACCCCGCAACCGGCGGCAGCCAGCACCGCAGCGCCGACCCCGGTGTACCGCGCCCCGGCCCAGACCGAAACGACCACCAGCTATGACAGCGGCACCAGCGCGCTGACCGGCGCTTACCTTGGCGTTTACGGCGGCTACGGCTGGACCGATGCCGACACCGCCGCCGGCGGGTTCGACATGGACGGCGCCGATTACGGCATCTTCGCCGGTTACAAGTTCGACCAGCTGCTCGATAACTCCATGGGCATCAACGCCGCCATCGAAGCCTTCTACGGCTGGTCCGGGCAGGACGACGATGTCGCTGGCGTCAGCGTCGAGAAAGACCACGAGTGGGGCATCAATTTCCGCCCGGGCATCTCCATTTCCGAGACCATCAACCCCTACGCCATTCTGGGTTACCGCAACACGAACTTCGAAGCCGCCGGCTCCGATGAAGATTACAGCGGCTTCGACCTCGGTATCGGTACGGAACTGGTCGCGTGGGGCAATGTCGGCCTGCGCCTCGATTACACCCATACCTTCTACGAAGAAAAGAACGGTCTGGACCCGGATGAAGACAACATCCGCGTGGGCCTCGCCTACCACTTCTAATTTCAAAAAAGCCGGCGAAAGCCGGCTTTTTCTTTGGGGGCTCATCCGCCGCCCCCGCCGTGTGCTTCGCACACGCCCGCTCGCTTCACTTACGTTCCGCGGGCCCTCAATGGGCCAGTTGTCTGTTTTCCTGTTGCGGGGTTTGTGCCATCAGGCTAGGTATTGCCCCATGCGGGTGTAGCTCAGGGGTAGAGCGTCAGCTTCCCAAGCTGAATGTCGCGGGTTCAAATCCCGTCGCCCGCTCCAGACTTTCCCTTCAAAACCGCAGATTGCTTAGTTTTCCGATGCCGGAAAACAGGTAACGGGCATTGCCGCTGTACAGAACTTTGTACAATGGAGGCCAAATGCAGGCTTTAGCGAGTTGCCGTGGGTTATATGCCCATGAAGGCGTATTTTATTTTAGAAAACAAATCCCCCCTAAATTTAGAGCCGCGATGAAACGCCGCGAAATCAAACTTGCCTTGAAAAACGCTGATTTGGCCCGGGCCAAGGCCTTGGCCACATCTTTCAGCTACCGTTGGGACGGCTTTTTTAATAAATTATCCGCTATGCCGGACCTAACGGACGATATCACCACCGAATTGGCAAAAGTGTATTTTGAAAAGATGCTTTTGGACGCAGAGGGTCGTATCTACGCGGACCAGATATTCTGGGACGAGGGCGCTTGGACAGACCCGGAACACGATGGGGCAAGCCAAAAAGAACGTCTCGTTCAACTTCAAAATGCGCTGCAAACTTCACGCACCAAAACGCTGGAATCCCACATTTATGAGGACTTTGCCGATTTCGCGGGACAACTGGCGGAGTGGCGCGGTTATGATTTCCACGATTATTCGGATATCGAATTGCGGTTTGGTCGAAAATTACATCATGCTTTTTTGGAAGTGCTGCGGATGGAATTGGCATACCGCACGAATGAAACCGATAAGCTGCACACGCAGCACCCCATGTTTAAAGATTGTC
>JAMIFL010000068.1:0-4318 GCA_035906295.1 Alphaproteobacteria bacterium
GTAACCGAATGCGTCGTGGCTGGTGATGACCTTGCGTTTGGATTTGGGCAGGTCGTCGATGGATTGTTTGATCCATTCGTCCAGCGCTTCCAACTGTTTGTCGTAGGCCAGTGCGCGGGCGCGGATTTTTGCTTCCTTCTCCGGCATCAGGGTTACCAGCGTGTTGGTGATGGTGCGGATGTAGACGCGGGCGTTGGCGACATTCTGCCATGCGTGGGGGTCGATGGCGGCGCCGTTCGGCTTTTCGCTGTTCATGTGCAGGTGGTCGTGGTCATGGCCGTCCGTGGTGAAGCGCGGGACGACGCCGTTGCTGGCCTTGATGACGGGATAGGCGAATTTCGCAGCTTCGGTCATCCGGGTCATCCAGTCGTCGAAGCCGAGGCCGTTGAGGAAAACCAGTTTTGCGGCGCTTACGGCCTTGATGTCGTCCGGCGTCGGCTGGTAGCCGTGGGCGTCGGCGTCCGGCCCGACGAGGGTGGTGACCGAAACGTCTTCCCCGCCTATCTGTTTCACCAGATCGCCCAGAATGCTGAAGCTGGCGACGACCGGCAAGGGCGTGTCGGGTTTCGCGGTTTCTTCCTGCGCGCGCGCAGGTACGGACAAGGCAGGCGCGGACAACAGGGCGAAGGCGAAGAGGGCGACCAGAAATCGTTTCAGCATATCCATATTCCTTTGCGTGATGGATTTACCATTATGTTATAACTTAACACTTGTCAATTCCGCCCCCGACCCAATAAAACAGCCACATGTTCTATATGAGCCGTCTTCAACGCCTGGGCATCGCCGCGGTTTCATGCGCGATTGTGTGGGCTGTCGCGTTCTGGGCGCTGGCAGCATGAGCGAGGCTGCCGTCACGGTCGAGGATGTCAGCGTTCTTTACGGGCGTACCACCGCCATAGAGCGTGTGCATGCCGTATTCGAGCAAGGTTCGCTGACCGCCGTGGCAGGACCCAATGGATCGGGTAAAAGCACCTTGCTGAAAAGCATCGCGGGCATTCTGAAACCTTCGTCGGGGCGGATTAAGGTGAATACCGGCCTGCGCATGGCGTACCTGCCGCAAAGCAGCGAAGTGGCCAAGGATTTTCCCATTACCGTGTTGCAGGCTGTCTGCGCCGGGTTCTGGCGCGTGACGGGCGAAGGCGGGGCCATTACGCGGGACATGCGCCACCGCGCCCGGGCGGCGCTTGCAGAAGTGGGGCTTGCGGGCCTTGAAAAACGCCAGATCGGCACGCTTTCGGGTGGGCAGTTCCAGCGCATGCTGTTCGCGCGCACGGTCATAGAGGATGCGCAGATCATCCTGCTGGACGAGCCGTTCGCGGCGGTGGACGGCGAGACGACGGCGCGGCTTATCCGCATCATCATGGACTGGCATGCGCAGGGGCGCACGGTTATCTGCGTGCTGCATGATTTGATGCTCATTCATAAATACTTCCCGGAATCGGTGGTGCTGGCGGGGCAGTGCATCGGGCGCGGGCATACGCACGACATGTTCCGGCAAAAGCTTTTGTCGTTCGACCTCGACATGGCGTCGCTGCATACGGAGCGCGATGTCGCCGACGCGCATGCGCGCGGCGATCACACCCATTGCAACCATGACGGACACAGCCATGACCATATATGAGCTGCTGGCCGCGCCGTTCGTCGATTACAGCTTCATGCGCCGGGCGCTGGCGGCGTGTATCATTCTCGCCATCAGCGGCGCCCCTTTGGGCGTGTTCCTGAACCTGCGGCGCATGGCGCTTCTGGGCGATGCCATGTCGCACGCCATTCTGCCGGGCGTGGCGCTGGCGTTCACCATCTGGGGGCTTGCGGTATGGCCGATGACGCTGGCGGCGCTGGCCATGGGCATCGCGGTCGCCTGCGTGGCGGTGGTGCTGACGCGCGTCACGCAACTGCGCGAGGATGGCAGCTTCACGCTGATTTACCTTTTATGCCTTGCAACCGGCATGATCATGATTTCGCGGGCGGGCAGCGGGGTGGACGTGCTGCACATTTTGTTCGGGAACATCCTTGGCATCGACAACGCGGCGTTGTACCTGGCGGCTATTGTCGCGAGCGTGACGGTGGTGGCGCTGAGCCAGATTTACCGCGCGCTGGTCATTGAATGCATGGACCCGGGTTTCCTGCATGCCACGCTGCGCGGGCGCTCTTTCGTTGGGCAGGCGTTTTTCGTGCTGGTGGTCGCCAATCTTGTGGCGTCCTTCCAGGCGCTGGGGACGCTGATGGCGCTGGGGCTTATTCTGCTGCCCGCCATTGCCACGCCGTTCTGGACGCGGTCGCTGGACAAGGCCATCGCGCTGGGTATCGGCATCGCGGCGCTGGGCGCTTATGCGGGGTTGCTGGTGTCGTATCATGCGTCGCTGCCTGCGGGGCCTGCGGTGGTCATGGTCACGGGCGGTTTGTGCGTTTTCTCGGTTCTGGCTGGGCGCTATCGCAGCGTGCGCAGCCATCTGGCGCAGTGATGTGGCGGCGGGCCGCCATGGCCGTGCTGGCGCTGGCGGCGCTCATGCCCCGCGCGGCGCTGGCCCACCCGCATGAATGGATCGACATGCGATCGGCCCCCGTGTTCGACGCGGCGGGGCATGTGGTGGCGCTTCATCAGGAATGGCTGTTCGACGATTATTACGGCCAGTTGTCGCTGCCGGATTTCGATGCCAACGGCAACAAGGTGCTGGACCATGACGAGCTGATGACGCTGGCCCGTGAGAACCTCGCCAATCTCAAGGATTATGATTATTTCACCGAGGTAACGGTGAATGGCGCGAAGACGGCGTTCGCGGGTGTCGGGGACATTGATTCCAGACTGGAAAAAGGCCGCGTGTTCTTAAGCTTCACGCTGAATCTGGGCAAGGGCATCGACCCCAGGGGCAGCAGTGTCAGCTACCGTATTTTCGACCCCAGCTATTACATCGCCATGCTGCACCAGAAGACGGAGCCGGTGCGTATCGACCGCGCGGGCTGCGATTACGCCATCAACCGCCCCAAGCCGGATGCCGTCTGGGTCACGCTGGCGCAGGGGCTGGACCGGAATGCGACGGCGCCGGACGATCTCGGGCGCAACTTCGCCGAAACCGTAACGGTGACCTGCCGATGATGGCCGATTTCATCCTCGCCATTCAGGACTGGCAGCGCGTGTTTCACGACCGCATCGCCTTCGACCTGCGCGCGCTGCATGAGGGCGGGTCGTGGGCGGCATTCCTGACGCTGGCGGGCGCCGGGTTCGTTTACGGCATCCTGCACGCTGCGGGGCCGGGGCACGGCAAGATGGTGGTGGGCGCCTACATGATGGCGGACGACCGGACGTTGAAGCGCGGGCTTACAATCGTCGGCCTTTCGGCTTTGATGCAGGCGCTTGTCGCCATCGTGCTGGTGCTGGTGGTTTTTTACGGTCTCGGGCTTGCGCGGGACAAGGCGGAATATGCGGCGGCGTGGCTTGAATGCGCGAGCTACGGGCTGATCGGCCTTGTCGGCACCGTGCTGGTGGTGCGGGGGCTGCGGGCGTTCGACGGGCATGTGCATGACGAACATTGCGGCCATGCGCACGGGCCTGATGCGCGAGCGCTGGCGCAGGTGCATGATTTTCGCACCATGGCGATGATGGTGCTGTCCATCGGCATACGCCCGTGCAGCGGGGCGTTGCTGTTGATGTTCTTCGCCTGCCTGCTGGGCGAGGTATGGGCCGGCATGGGCGCGGTGCTGGCCATGGGGGTGGGGACGGGCATCACCACGGGCGTCATCGCGGTTGCGGCGGCGCATTCGCGGCGCGGCATATTGAAGCTTGCGGGCGCGTCCGACCGTGTGCTGGCGCGGGTCGGGGGTGTTTTGTCCATTCTGTGCGGGGCCGCCATCATTACGTTTGCCGCGCTGTTCATACAGGCGGCGTGGCCCAGTGCGCCGCAATCGGCCTACCAGCACCCATTAATGGGGCGGCGTTAACCAATTTCGTGGTATGGTAAGGGGATGGCCATTTCATCGACCACGTTTATGGATACGACCAAGCCGGTTCTTTTCAACATGAAGGGACTGAGCGCGAGCGGTATTGCGCGCATCGAACAAAGCGTCAAGAACGCCAAGGATACGCTGGCGCTGGCCGACAAGCTTCAGGCCGTGCGGGACGATACGCGCAGCTTCATGAAGACCTATGACCAGCTCAAGCGCACGACGACCCTGTCGCGCACGGGCAGCCAGATCGACTTTTCGCTGTAACCAACCCATCTGTTTCGACGTATCCTTAAACGCCCTTTCATGGAGCTTATGATGCGTTTTGCCCTGCTGGCCGCTGCGGCCTGCCTTTCCTTCTCCGGCGCTGCCCTGGCGG
>JAMIFL010000069.1:0-17705 GCA_035906295.1 Alphaproteobacteria bacterium
ACAACCTGCTGACCATCACCACAGCGAACGGCATTTACAAAAACGGCCACCCGGTTGCCGATTTCGCCGAAGGCGCAACGCCCTTCGCCATCATGCAGTTCATTCCCGAGTGGTTCTCGGCCCAGCCGCTGTGGCAGCTCGACCGCCTGGGCGCGCTTACGGAAGTGGCGCAGAACGCGGGCGCGGTGCGCGCGCAATACCTCGACCACGAGAAGATGCCGATGCTGGGCGAACACGAGACCGTGGAACCCGTGGGCGAATCCCGCCAGCTGGCTGGCTTCAAATGGCCGCGCCACGAAATGTCCTGATAAAAAGAAACGCCTAAGCCTTGAGGCTGGGGGGAAGCTGGATGCTTTCGCCGCAGCCGCAGCGTGAAAGCTCGTTCGGATTGCGGAAGTCCAGCCGCGTGTTGAAATGGTCGCGGTTCAGGACCAGTTCGGACCCGATAAGCGACAGCAGCATGATTTTCGGGAAGTAGATTTTGACGCCGTTGCTTTCGGTCATGTCGAGGTCCGGCGTCACGTCCGCGGCCAGCACGGGCTTGAATTCATATTCCCCGCCGGCGCAGCCCTTTTTATTGACGCTCACTCGCACGCCTTCATACCCGGCCAGCTTGGGGGCCAGAAAGGCGGCGGCGTCTTCGGATACGGTCAAAAGCGGCTTCATGGAACCATTATATAGCGTGGATGAGCGGAATTAGAACATATTCAGTTGCAGCTTGGCGGTTTCAGCCATGAAGGACTTGTCCCATGGCGGGTCGAAGGTTATGTCCACCTTCACTTCGCCGATACCGGGAATGGGCATGATGGCGCCCTGCACCATGCCGGGCATGTCCTGCGCGACGGGGCAATTGGGGGATGTGAGCGTCATTTCGAGGAACACGTCGGTTACCCCGTCGGTCTCGGTTATGTCGATTTTGTAGAACAGCCCCAGCTCGTAGATGTTGACCGGGATTTCGGGGTCGTACACCTCACACAGGGCGGCGCGGATGGGGTGCCAGAGGGGATGGTCCGAATGTTCCGTGCGCGGGGGTTCGGACATGGGATCGTACTGGTCGCCCAGCGCGTTCTGAATCATGGTCTTGTCGGCTACGTGTTCCATTTTCTCCTCACAGGTTCAGGGCGATGCGGGCGCTTTCGGCCATTTCGTCGCGGGTCCAGATACGGTCGAAGGCGACGGTGATATCGCTGTCGGCCACGCCGGGCACCGCGGACAGCGCGCCGTAAACCCACATGGGCATTTCACCCGCCACGGGGCAAGCGGGCGATGTCAGGTGCATGTCCACCTCCACCACCGCGCCCTCAGCCGTGTCGTTGATGCGCACGGCGTGGATGAGGCCCAGTTCGTAGATGTTCATGGAGTCCATGTCAGGGTCGTAGACGCTACATAGCGCGGCGCGCACGGCGGGCCAGAGGGGATGGTCGGGCGCGGCCAGTTGCGGCGGGTTGCAGACCGGGTCGAAGGTGTCGGAAAGGTCGCCGGGTTTGAAGCTCATCCCAGCAGCCTTGCGGCTTTATCGAGCGCGTCTTCAAGGGCCGCGATGTCGTCCGGCGTGTTGTAGAGCGCGAGCGAGGCGCGCACCGTGCCGGGAATGGCGAAACGGTCCATCAGCGGCTGGCAGCAATGGTGGCCGGTGCGCACGGCCACGCCGCACTGGTCCAAAATCATGGCGAGGTCGGCGGTGGCGGCCCCGTCGCGCACGAAGGAGACGATGCCCGCGCGGTTCTTGGCGGTGCCGATGATGCGGATGTCCTTACGCGCGGACAGGCGCTTGAACAGCGTGTCGCCCAGCGCCTTTTCATGCGCCGTGATGGCGGGCCAGCCTATGGCGGTGATGTAATCAATGGCGGCGCCGAGGCCGATGACCTCGGCAATCGCGGGCGTGCCTGCTTCGAAGCGGTGGGGGGCGGATTTGTAAGTGGTGCCGGAAAGCTGCACGCGCTCTATCATGTCGCCGCCGCCCTGATAGGGGGGCATGGTTTCCAGCACGTCCGCCCTGCCCCACAGCACGCCGATTCCGGTGGGGCCGTAGAGCTTGTGGCCGGTCAGCACGAACCAGTCGGCAGCAATATCCGCCACGTCGATTTTCATGTGTACGGCGGATTGCGAGCCATCAACGAGAATGCGGATGGCCGGGTTGTGGGCGCGCACCCGGGCCACGATGTCCTTGGCCGGGTTGATGGTGCCGAGGGCGTTCGAGATATGGGCGAAGGACACGAGTTTCGTGGCGTCGGTCAAAAGGCCGGGCAGTGCCGCCAGATCAAGTTCGCCCGCATCGGTCACGGGTATGTATTTGATGGTCACGCCCAGCTGGTCGCGCAGCATGTGCCACGGCACGAGGTTGGCGTGGTGTTCCATCTCGGTCAGGATGATTTCATCACCAGGCTTCAGGTTCGCGCGGCCCCATGTGGCGGCGACCAGGTTGATGCTTTCGGTGGCGTTGCGGGTGAAGACGATTTCGTTCTCGCTCGCGTTCAGGAAGCGTGCGACCTTGCCGCGCACCGCCTCGTAATCCGCCGTGGTTTTTTGGGAGAATTCGTAAAGCCCGCGGTGGATGTTGGCGTAATGGCCGGACAGCGCCTTCGCCATCGTGTCGATAACCACGCGCGGTTTCTGCGCGCTGGCGCCGCTGTCGAGGAAGACGACCGGCTTGCCGTGGACCAGTTGTTCCAGCGCGGGGAAATCGGCGCGCCAGCGTGCGGGGTCAGGCAAGGTCATGGTCGAGCCATGCGCCCGCGCGGGCCAGCAGCGTTTCCTGAATTTTACCGTCCACATGGTCGTACGCGCCCGCGATGAAGGCGGACAGCATCATGCGCCGCGCCTCAACCTCAGGGATGCCGCGTGACCGCAGGTAGAACAGCGGCGTTTCGTCCAGCGTGCCGGTGGTGGTGCCGTGCGAGCATTTGACGTCATCGGCGTAAATTTCCAGTTCCGGCTTCACGTTCATGGCGGCGCGGTCGGACAGCATGAGGGTGTTGCACAACTGGTATCCGTCAGTTTTCTGGGCCACCTGATGGACGTGAATTTTGCCCTGAAACACGCCTACGGCATTGCCCGCCAGCACGTTGCGCACGGTCTGGTTGGAGGTGCAGTTGGCGGCCGCATGGTCAATCAGGATGGTCGTATCCATATGCTGGCGGCCTGAGACAAGCTGGCTGCCACGAATGGCGGCGTGGCCGCCCTGCTCCAGCAGTTCGACCCAGTATTCATGACGCGAGAGCGCCGAACCGGCGTTGAGGAAGGTGCAGTCATACGTCGCGTCGCGCGCGGCGCGGACATGGGTGGTGGAAAGATACGTGCGGTCACGCCCCTCTTCCTGCACGCGGATGTGTTTGAGGTTGCCGCCCTGCGCGATTTCAATTTCGGTGGCGGCGTTGGTGTGCACGGGGGCCGCGCCTTCGGCAATCCATTGCTCAATGACCGTGGCGTGTACGTTGGGGGCGATTTCAATGACCGTGCGGGGGGATGCCAGTTGCGGCTGTTCGCCGCCCTGCCCGATATGGATGATTTCGACGGTCGCGTCTTCGTTGAGCAGCAGATACGGGCCGTCCGCCAGGAACGCGGTGTTGAGGGCCCAGAGCATGCCGTCCTGGAATTTATCCATCGGCGCCGTTTCATACGGCACTTCCAGCAGGTGGCCGCCCAGCGTCAGGCGCGCATCGCCGAAGACGAGATGGCCGTTGGCGAAGACCAGTTTGCGCGAATTCTGCACCATCCACGGCAGGGTGATGGGGTTCACGCTCAGTTCCGGTTTTTCCGCCGGGGCGGGCGCGGCTTTTTCGAACTCTGCGAGGTTGGTGTAGCGCCAGCGTTCCAGCTTGGGCGTGGGCAGGCCGCGGTCCTTCAACTGGGCCAGCGCCTCGTTGCGCCATTGCGCGCCGTCGGTCGGGTTCTGGAGGAACCCGTGCGCGCTTTCAGGCCGGTAACGGTTGGGAAGCGCGGTCATGCGGCATCCAGTACCCCGGCATAGCCGGACGCTTCGAGTTCCTTCGCCAGTTCCGGCCCGCCGGATTTGACGATGCGGCCATGGGCCAGCACGTGCACCACATCAGGCACGATGTAGTCCAGCAAACGCTGGTAGTGGGTGATGACGAGGAAGGACCTGTCCGGCCCGCGCAGCGTGTTCACGCCGTCGGCCACGATTTTCAGCGCGTCGATGTCGAGGCCGGAATCGGTTTCGTCCAGCACCGCGAATTTGGGTTCCAGCATGGCCATCTGCAGGACTTCCATGCGTTTCTTTTCGCCGCCCGAAAAGCCGACGTTGACGGGGCGCTTAAGCATGTCGTCGGACACGCCCAGTTGCGCCGCTTTGGCTTTGAGCATCTTGAGGAAGGACAGCGCGTCCATCTCCCCCTGCCCGTTCTGCTTGCGGATGGCGTTGACGGCGGTTTTCAGGAAGGTCGTGGTCTGCACGCCCGGAATTTCGATGGGGTACTGGAACGCGAGGAACAGGCCCGCGGCGGCGCGTTCCTCCGGCGCCAGTTCCAGCAGGTCTTTCCCGTCCAGTTCGGCGCAGCCGTTGGTGACCTCATATTCCTCGCGCCCAGCCATGACGTAGGAGAGCGTGGACTTGCCCGAGCCGTTAGGACCCATGATGGCATGCACCTGCCCCCTGGGGACCGAGAGGTTGATGCCCTTCAAAATGTCCTTGCCGTCGATTGCGGCGTGCAGGTTGCTGATTTCAAGCATTGGCGGATTTCCTTTGACGAATGACCTTGGCGACGCCTTTGAGGGAGATGAGCAGCCATACCCCTTCCATCACCAGAATACCGATATTGCCGGGGTCGTAATCCACGGCGGAGGCCGTGATGATGAGCACCGAACCCAGCGCGTTGAGCATGTAGAAGAGAAGGCTGCGGGCATCGACCTTTTCCATCTCCAGCATGAAATACATGGTGACGGGGCAAAGCGCGCCGATAAGGCCGATGGCAGCGAGAAGCATGTCGAGGCTAAACATTTTCGCCCCCTTCCTTCACCAGTTTCACCACGCGGCGGTGATACAAAACCTTGCCTATACCCATGAGGGAGATGATAAGCCACGCCGTTTCCATGGCGATGCCGCCAAGGTCGCCCCATGTCAGGTGCACGCCGGAGGTGAGGATGAGGATGACCGAGCCGATGCCGTTCACCACGAAATACATCAGGCTCTTGGAATCCACCTTCTCCATTTCCAGCAACAGGTACATGGATACCGGACAGGCGGCGCCAAGCAGGCTTATGAGGGAGACGTAAAACGGGTCCATGTCAACCGACGCTGCCCTCCAGCGAGATGCCGACGAGTTTCTGGGCTTCGACGGCGAATTCCATGGGGAGGTGTTGCAGCACCTCGCGGCAGAAGCCGTTGACGATGAGGGCCACGGCCTCTTCCTCGTTCAGGCCGCGCTGCTGGCAGTAGAAGAGCTGGTCTTCGTTGATTTTACTGGTGGTGGCTTCGTGTTCGAGCGCCGCCGTCGCGTTCTTGCTTTCGATGTAGGGTACGGTGTGCGCGCCGCACTGGTCGCCGATGAGCAAGGAGTCACACTGCGTGAAGTTCCGCGCGTTGGCGGCCTTGGGCATGATTTTGACGGCGCCGCGATAGGTGCTGTCAGACCGGCCCGCCGAGATGGTCTTGGCAATGATGCGCGAACGGGTGTTGGCGCCCAGATGTATCATCTTGGTGCCGGTGTCGGCCTGCTGGCGGCCATTGGTGACGGCGACGGAATAGAATTCCCCTTGGCTGCCATCCCCTTTGAGAATGCAGGACGGGTATTTCCACGTAATGGCGGAGCCGGTTTCTACCTGCGTCCACGACACGCGGGAATTTTTGCCTTCGCACAAAGCGCGCTTGGTCACGAAATTGTAGATGCCGCCGACCCCGTTTTCATCGCCGGGATACCAGTTCTGGACGGTCGAGTATTTGATTTCAGCGTCGTCATGGGCGATGAGTTCGACCACGGCGGCGTGCATCTGGTTTTCATCGCGCATCGGCGCGGTGCAGCCTTCGAGGTAGGAGACATAGGCGCCCTTGTCGCAGATGATAAGGGTGCGTTCGAACTGCCCGGTTTTCGAGGCGTTGATGCGGAAATAGGTCGACAGTTCCATGGGGCAGCGCACGCCCGGCGGGATGTAGACGAACGAGCCGTCGGTGAAGACCGCCGAGTTGAGGCAGGCATGCTTGTTGTCACCCGGTGGCACCACGGAACCGAGGTATTTCTGCACCAGTTCGGGGCAGCGGCGCACAGCTTCGGAGATGGGGCAGAAGATGACGCCCACTTCTTCCAGCTTGGCCTTGAAGGTGGTTGCCACGGAAACGCTGTCGAACACGGCATCCACGGCGACGCCTGCGAGGATTTCACGCTCTTTCAGCGGAATGCCCAGTTTCTCGTAGGTTTCGAGCAGCTTGGGGTCCACCTCGTCCAGCGATTTGGGGGCGGTTTTGGTTTTCGGGGCGGCGTAATAGTGCGCGTCCTGATAATCGATCTGTTCGATTTTCAGTTTCGCCCAGTCCGGTTCCGGCATGGTGAGCCATTGGCGGTAAGCCTTGAGGCGCCAGTCCAGCAGCCATTGCGGCTCATCTTTCTTTTTGGAGATGAGGCGGATGATGTCTTCGTTCAGGCCCTTGGGGGCCAGTTCCATGTCGATGTCAGTGGTGAAGCCGGCGGTGTAGGTGCCGGACATCATCTGGACTTGCTTGATGGTATCTGCGGTTGCGGCCATTACCCTACTCCTCCCGTCAGTTTGAGCTGGAATATCTTTTCCTGCTCGAACCTGAATTCCCTCGGCATTTTTTCAATGATGGGCGCGCAGAAACCCTGGACGATGAGGGCCACGGCCTCTTCTTCCGGCATGCCGCGCTGCATGCAGTAGAACAACTGGTCCCTGCCGATCCTGCCGGTCGTCGCCTCGTGCTCTAGGGTGGCGGTCCTGTTTTTGCATTCAATGTACGGAATCGTGTGCGCGCCGGATTTATCGCCGATCAGCAGCGAGTCGCACTGGGTGAAGTTGCGCGCGCGGTCCGCCTTGGAACCGATACGCACCTTGCCGCGATAGGTAGCGTTCGAGAAATCGGCGGAAACGGTTTTGGCGACGATGCGCGATGTCGTGTTGCGGCCAAGATGAATCATCTTGCTGCCCGTATCGGCCTGCTGGCGGCCCTTGGTGATGGCGATGGAATAGAATTCCCCCTTGCTGCCATTCCCTTTAAGGATGCAGCCGGGATATTTCCACGTAATGGCGGACCCCGTTTCGATCTGGAGCCACGAAATGCGGGAATTGTCGCCTTCGCACAGCCCGCGCTTGGTCACAAAATTATAAATGCCGCCCTGGCCCTGCGCGTCGCCGGAATACCAGTTCTGCGCGGTGGCATAGTCTATCTGCGCGCTTTCATGCGCGATCAGTTCGACCACGGCCATGTGCATCTGGGTTTCCGGGCGCTTGGCGGCGGTGCAGCCTTCCACGTAGGTGACCTTGGACCCTTTGTCGGCGATGACCAGCGTACGTTCGAACTGCCCGGTTTTCCCTGCATTGATGCGGAAATAGGTCGAAAGGTCGAACGGCGACGTCACACCCGGCGGGATATAGGCGAACGACCCGTCACTGAATACGGCAGCGTTCAGGGCGGCGTGCTTGTTATCGGTATAAGGCACGACGGAACCGAGGTATTTCCGGACAAGGTCGGGATAGCGGCGCACGGCTTCCGACATCGGGCAGAAAATGATGCCGAGTTCGTCCAGCCTTTCGTAATTGCCGGGCCTGACGGAAACGCTGT
Organism: Alphaproteobacteria bacterium; assembly: GCA_035906295.1. Lineage (GTDB taxonomy): Bacteria > Pseudomonadota > Alphaproteobacteria > Micavibrionales > UBA1664 > UBA6145. Next base: position 7,748 of record JAMIFL010000069.1, read on the forward strand.
CGAACACACGGTCGACGATGATGCCGGATTTAGCGTCGGCTTTCTCTTCCGGTACGCCCAGCGTGTTATAGACATCCCTGAGCTTCGGGTCGTTCACCGATTTGGGCGCGGCATAATAATATGCGTCCTGATAATCCAGATCGGGGAAAGACAGCTTGCCCCAGCGCGGTTCATCCATTCCCTGCCAATGGCGGAAGGCCTGCAGGCGCTTCTCGAGCAGCCACGCGGGTTCGCCCTTTTTCTCGGAAATGAAATGCACGACATCTTCGTTCAGCCCCTTGGGCGCCACGTCCATTTCGATGTCGGTGACGAAGCCCGCCGGGTAGTTGCCGGACATGGCGCGGACATGGCTTACGGTTTCTTCATTCACGGCCATGCTATGCCGCCTTCCTGGTCATGTCGGCCAGGGTGATGGTTTCGAACGCCTTGCGCACGGCGGCGTTGACGACGTTCCAGCGCCCGGTCATGGCGCAGGCGCCGTGCAGGGCGCAGGGTTCTTCATGGCCTTCGACGCAGGCCGTGAGACTCAGGCGCCCTTCGATGACGGAGACGATGTCGAAGACGCTGATGTCTTCCGCCGCGCGGGCGATGACGTAGCCGCCGTTGACGCCGCGCGACGACGTGACGAGACCACCGCTAGCCATCTGCTTGAGCACCTTGGCGACGGTGGGTTCAGGCAGGGCGGTGCCTTCGGCAATCTGCGAAGCCGACAACGGCGCGGCCCCGGCGCGGGAGAGCATCTCCAGCACCACGACGGCGTAATCGCTCATGCGCGACAGTTTAATCATTCCCAAGGCTCGCGGAATTCGTACATTTTCAGTGCTATTTATATAGGACACTTCATCAAGCGATTGCAAGCCTTTGAAAAGGCTTGCGAATGGTTCGCATTCTTACGGCATTTCCCTGAAATGCCCCGGGTTCGCCGGTACGCCATCTCCGCGCGAAAGCGCGGGGTTAAGCCTGCAATTGCCTGAGAAGCCCCGCGGCGAAGTCGGACAGGGTGTCGTCCCGCGCGCCCATGACGACGATGCGGTCGCCTTCCTGCGCTTCCAGAAGGGCCGAAAGGCCGCAGGCTTCGCGGGTTTCACACCAGCGGGCGCGCGGGCCGATGGCGTCCGCCACCTGTTTGGTGCCGATGGTTTTGTCCGCCGTGCCGCCCAGATAGAGAGGGTCGGGCATGAGGATGATATCGTCCTCGTCCGTGTGGCTTTTGAAGGTTTCGGCCAGTTCCTGCCACATCAGCTTCAGGGGGCCATAGCCGTGCATCTGGAAGATGATAATGAGGCGGCCTTCGTGTTTTTTGAGGGTTGAGAGCGTCGCGGCAATCTTGTCCGGGTTGTGCGCGAAATCGTCGATGACGGTCACGCCGCGCCCCTCGCCCACCCATTCCATGCGGCGCTTGATGCCCGCGAAGCGGCCCAGTATGTCGCAGGATTGTTCGAGGTCCACGCCATACGCCGCGCAGGCCGCGATGGCGGCCATGGCGTTCGAGAGGTTGTGGTCGCCCGGCACGTCGAGCGACACGGCCACGCCGTTGACGATGGCGGCTGTGCCTTCCTCAAGGTGGTAGACATGGCTGGCGGCGTAGGTGTCGTCCGTATCGCGGATGGAATACGTCACGCTGTGCGGGCCTTTCAGGGCCAGCGCCTCGGCATTGTCGGCGTTGATGACGCTGACGCGGGATTTGGCAATGAAGGCCGCGAACAGGTCGCGCAACTCGTCCAGCCCCTTATGGTCGACGGAGACGTTGTTGAGCAGCGCGACATCAGGGTTGTAGAGGCTGATGGACCCGTCGCTTTCATCGCTTTCGGTGACGAACACATCGCCCCTGCCGGTCAGCGCGGTTGCGCCGTAGTTCTTCATCACGCCACCGCACATGACGACGGGGTCGAGGCCCGCTTCTTTGAGGATATACGCAATCATGCCGGTGGTGGTGGTTTTGCCCGAGGTGCCGCCGACGGCGATGCGTTTGGGAAAAGCGTTAAACAAATCAGCCAGAAGCTGGGCGCGTTTGATGATGGGCAGCCCCGCATCCTTCGCGGCTTTTACATCGGGCACCGTGTCTTCCACGGCGGTGGAGACGACCAGCGCATCCACGCCTTTGACGCCGCTGCCGTCCTGCGGGTGCAGTTTGAAGCCATCTTTTTCCAGCTTCTCGAATTTCTCCGGGCTGCGGCCCTGATCGCGCGAACGGTCGGAACCGGACACCGTATGGCCCAGCCCTTTGAGGATTTGCGCGAGCGGCAGCATGCCCGAGCCGCCGATACCGGAAAGGAAATAATGCGTCATGCCGGAAGGGTAGCGAACCGGGCGGCCCGGCGCAATCGGCGGTTAGCTATGGCTTTGGGTGTAGGATGACTGGTGTTCCTTGCGCGTCGTGAACAGAACCGCGTTGCCGAGGCCGTAGATGCAGGCGGAGGCGATGATGAAGGGGTTATGCGCCACGATGCCCGCCAGCAGCGTGTTGACGCTGGCCATGAGGTACATGGAGGCCGTGACCTGCACCGCGCTCAGGCCGAAAATGCTTCGTTCCTGCGGCCACAGCCACCCCAGCAGCGAGGCCGACATCAGCAGCAGGCCCACCAGCAGCATGGGAATGTTGCCCGCCTGCGCACCCCACACGGTGTAGCAAAGGGCCGAGATTGAAAAGGTCAGGAACCCAGTATCCAGCGGGTAGTGCCACGGCACGAAGGGCCGCGCCCAGATGGGCGCCATGGCACCATCAACATGGCCGATACGCGCATCCTTTGCGCCCCTGCCCCAGAACAGCAGCACCGCATGCCCGCCCAGCGCCAGCGCGCTGCCGGCCATCAGCAGCCAGCCATACGCCCCCTCGCCCGTCACCATCATGCTGGCGCCGCCGAGCCCGGTGAGCATGTCGCCGGCCACCGCACAGAACGAAAAGAACTTGAGGCGGTTGACCCTGAGCCAGTCGAAGAAACTCATTTCACTGCCGTGAATCGTATGTCGGGGTATTTATCCAGCGTGTCGTTGAGGTGCCATGAATTGCGCGCGAGGAAGACGGGGTCGCCGTCGTGGTCGTCGCCGAGGGAGGATTGGTTGGCGTCAAGAAACTCTTTCAGTTTCTTCGCGTCATCGGAGGCCACCCAGCGGGCGGTGTGCAGCGGCGCTTCCTCAAACTTCACGGGGATGTTGTATTCGGTGCGGATGCGGTCGGCGAGGATTTCGAACTGAAGGGCGCCTACGACGCCGACAATCCAGCCCGAGTCCATCTTCGGCTTGAACACGCGGGCCACGCCTTCTTCCGCAAGCTGGATGAGGGCCGCTTCAAGGTGCTTGGCCTTCATCGGGTCTTCCGAACGGACACGTTGCAGCAGTTCCGGCGCGAAGCTGGGGATGCCGGTGAAGACCAGGTCCTCCCCTTCGGTCAGCGCGTCGCCGATGCGCAGGCCGCCATGGTTGGGCAGGCCGATAATGTCGCCGGGGAATGCCTCCACGGCCGTTTCGCGTTCATTGGCGAAGAACATCAAAGGCGTGTGCATGGTCAGCATTTTCTGGCTGCGCACGTGTTTGAGTTTCATGCCTTTTTTGAACGTACCCGAAGCCAGACGCGCGAAGGCGATGCGGTCGCGGTGCTTGGGGTCCATGTTCGCCTGAATCTTGAAGACGAAGGCGGAAACCTTGGGTTCGGCCGGCTCGACCTTGCGGGCTGCGGTGGGCTGCGGGCGCGGTGTGGGCGCCAGTTCGCGCACGCCTTCCAGCAGTTCGCGCACGCCGAAATTATTGACGGCGGAACCGAAGAACACCGGCGTCATGTGACCTTCGAGATAGCTTGCACGGTCGAACGGTTTGCACGCGCCGCGCACCATTTCCACCTGTTCGCGCATGGCCTCGGCCAGATGCGCGGGGACCATGGCATCAATCTGCGGGTCGTCGAGACCCTTGCATTCAATGCCTTCCTGCCCGCCGCGCTCGAACAGCGAGAGGCGGTCATGCGTCAAATCATACGCGCCTTTGAAGTCGCGCCCGCCGCCGATGGGCCATGTGGCGGGGGTCACGTCCATCGCCAGTTTCTTTTCGATTTCATCAATCAGGTCGAAGGGGTCCAGCGTGTCGCGGTCCATCTTGTTGATGAAGGTGATGATGGGAATGTCGCGCAGGCGGCAAACTTCGAAGAGTTTCAGCGTCTGGCTTTCAATGCCCTTGGCGGCGTCCAGCACCATGATGGCGCTGTCGACGGCGGTGAGCGTACGGTAGGTATCTTCCGAGAAGTCTTCGTGGCCCGGGGTGTCGAGCAGGTTGAAGATGGTGTCGTTGTATTCGAACGTCATGACGGAGGAGACGACGGAAATGCCGCGCTCCTGCTCCACCTTCATCCAGTCGGACTTGGCACGGCGGGCATCGCCCTTGGCCTTGACCTGCCCCGCGAGCTGGATGGCGCCGCCGAACAACAGCAGTTTTTCGGTCAGCGTGGTTTTACCGGCATCGGGGTGGGCGATGATGGCAAAGGTGCGCCGGCGCTGGATTTGTTCGCTCTGGGACATGGTGCCGGGGGTTTTATCAGGCTTTGCCCCAAAATGGAAATGTCGTAATAAGGGCCATGGATAAAGCCGCCCTCGCCCACGATTACCAGACCCCCTTCTATGCTTATGATGCCGCGGTCATCCGCGAGCGCGTCGCCGAACTGGCGGACGCCTTCAAGGGCCAGACCATCAGCCTGCATTATGCGGTCAAGGCCAACGACAACCCCGCCGTCATCGCCATCGCCGCCAAAGCGGGCATCGGGGCATGCCTTGTGTCCGCCGGGGAAATGCGCCGGGCGCTGGCGGGGGGCATGAAGGCGGAGATGATGCTGATGAACGGCGTGGGCAAAAGTGACGCCGACATACGTTTCGCGCTTGAGAACGATGTAGGCCAGTTGAACGTTGAATCCGTGCCGGAACTGACGGTCATCGCCGATATCGCCAAATCCATAGGCCGCGTCGCCACCATCGGCGTGCGCATCAACCCCGAAGTGTCGGCCAGCACACACACCAACATCGCCACCGGCCGCCGCAGCGACAAGTTCGGCATTCTGGCTGAGGATTTGCCTGAGGTTAAGCGCATCATCGCGTCCCGCCCGGAACTGAAATGGGTGGGCCTGTCCTGCCATATCGGCAGCCAGGTGCATGACGTGGAAGAACTGCGCCGCGGGTATGAGGTGATGGCGGATTTGTTCCGCCAGCAGGAAGGGCTGGACCGCCTCGACCTCGGTGGCGGGTTCGGCGTATCCTACAAGGGCGACGCCTATTCGCGCCCCCGCGATTTCGCGCCGGTGGTGCATGAGGTGACCAAAGACTTGCAGGCCCGCGGCGTGCGCATCCAGCTTGAACCGGGCCGCTTCGTGGCCGCCGAGGCAGGCACGCTGGTGACGAAAGTGCTGTATGTGAAGGACAGCGGCGGTTACCGCTTCGTGGTTGTCGATGCGGCGATGAACGACCTTATCCGCCCTGCCCTTTACCAGGCGTATCATCCCATCAAGCTGGCCCGCCCCTCACAGGCGCAGGAAGCGCCGTGCGTCATTGTCGGACCTATCTGCGAAAGCTCCGACATCTTCGCGCGCGACCGCATGCTGCCGGGCGACATTGCGCGCGGCGACATCATCGAAATCGGCTGCGCGGGGGCTTACGGCTTCGCCATGAGCAGCCAGTACAATGCGCGGCCCCGCCTTGCCGAAGTGCTTATCGACGGCAATACGCACCGCCTTGTGCGCAAGGCGTTCACGGCGGAAGATTACGACGCGGCGACGCTGGTTTAGCGGAAAATCCCGAAGGTGTAGCCGATGGTGCCGCGCAGTTTTTCGGCGCGGTCCATGCGGCGCACCGTGTTCAAAACCTCGCCGGGGTCGGTGAAGCGTATGCCGGTTTCGACGATGCCGTTGACCGTTTTTTCAAGCGATTGCGCCAGTGTGGGGAAATGCCAGTAGGCGCCCTGCCGTTCCGGCACGAGGATGACGGCGTTGCCGTAGATGTAGGCCAGTGCGCCGTTTTCGGTGACGTCGCGTTTCCAGCGCGGGGCCACGGCGTTGAAATTTTCGTGCGACTGGCGGACGATGGCGATGGCCTGCACGAATTTCGCGGGGAAGTCCGTATCCGCCTTGCAGACGTCGCCGAAGGCGTTTTGCAGGTCGGAGCGGAACACCCGGGCGGCCGCGTCGTAGATTTTCCTGAGCATCAGTGCACCGTGGTGGCGAGGACCCAGCGTTCGACCGTGAGCCTGCTGTCTTCCTTCGAGTCATCGGGGTGGTAGTTGCGGTAGACGCGGTAGGCGGCTTCCAGCGCCTGTTTCTGGTTTGCGCCGTGCTCCATCATGTTCTGGTAGGCGTTCAGCACATGGGGCTTGCAGACGCAGCGGTCGGCATTGTTGGCGCCGTCGAAATCAATGGTACGAAAATCACACATGACGCTTATTTCTTGAGCTTGCGGCCATAAAGTTCGAGCGTGTGGTCCACCAGCTCATAGCCCAATTCGCGAGCGATTTCCTCTTTCAGCTTTTCCAGTTTTTCGTTCTGGAATTCGATGACCGCGCCGGTATCGAGGTCGATGAGGTGGTGATGGTGTTCGGCGTTCACTTCAAAGCGGGCGAAGTTCTGCTTGAATTCGCGCTTGTTCACCAAATCCATCTCATCCAGCAAATTCAGGGTGCGGTAGACGGTGGCCATGGAAATGCTGGGGTCCAGCGCCTTGGCGCGGTCGAAGACGGATTCAACCGACGGGTGGTCGGCGGCTTCGGCCAGAACCTGCAGCACCACGCGGCGCTGGCCGGTCATTTTAACGCCGGCGGCGGCGCATTTGGCTTCAAGCTGTTCGAACGTGTCGCGGTCGAGGTGCATGCCCCGACCTTAAAGGGTTCAGGCGCCCAGAGGCAAGCGGCACGTCACCGTGGTGCCGTGGTCGGGGCGGGAGACGATGGACAGGGTGCCGCCGTGCAGCTCCACCATGGCGCGGGCCAGCGGCAGGCCCAGCCCCGTGCCCTGCCCCTTGGCGATGCGCGGGTCGCTGACCTGCCCGAAGGGTTGCATCACGTCGTGCAGCTTGTCTTCGGGAATGCCGATACCCTCGTCGCGGACGTCGATTTTGAGCCATTCGCCCTCGGCCCGGGCATCCAGCCAGACGGTGCCGCCGGTATGCGAGAACTTGATGGCGTTGGAGAGCAGGTTGAGCATGACCTGACGGAACAAACGCTGGTCGACGCTGACGGGTTTCAGGCCGCCTTCGACCCGCAGGTCCATGACGATCCCCGCCTCGCCCGCGCGGGTGCGCATGAGGCGGGTGACCTCCTCCAGCAACAGCGGCACTTCGGAGACCTGCGTGTGGATTTTCATGTGCCCGGCCTCGATCTTCGACATGTCGAGTACGTCGTTGATGATGGCCAGAAGGTGGGTGGCCGAGAAATGGATGTCGCCGAGATATTCGCGGTACAGGTCGCTTTCGATACGCCCCAGCGTGCCTGAAATCATCAGGTCGCTGAAGCCGATGATGGCGTTCAGCGGCGTACGCAGTTCATGGCTCATATTGGCGAGGAACGAGGATTTGGCGTGGTTCGCGGCGTCCGCCTCTTCCTTGGCGCGGCGCAGGTCGCGTTCGACCTTTTTAAGCTGGCTGATGTCGACGACGGTGGAGATGCGGAATTTGCGGTTGTCGGAAAGTTCGATGACGCCGGACGAGGCCAGCACGTTGGCGAGGCTGCCGTCAGCCCGCACGATTTTGAGTTCGCGGGCGCGTTCGGTGAAGGTGCGGCCGAGAAAATCGTCATGCCGGGCGCGGGCGATGTCGTGTTCATCCTCGGGGATGAGCATGGTGAATTCCTGCCCCACGAGGTCGATGGCCTGATAGCCGTAGGTGGTGCACATCGTCCCGTTCACGCGCACGATGCGGCGGTGGTGGTCGGTGACGAGGATGCCGACGTCGCTGGCGTCGAAGATGCTGGTGAAGATGGAAAGCGCGTCATCCCGTTCGCGGCGCATGGCGTCTTCGTTGTCGCCGATGAGGCGGGCGGTCATGTCTAACGTGGTGACCTTGCCATTTTCGTCTTTCAGCGGGTTCAGGAAGAAGGACCGCAGGCGTACCCCGCCCGGTAAAACAGGGATAACCTGCACGGATAACGGCAGGCCGGAGCGAAACGCCACGGTAAAGGACTGGATGATGTGCTGCTTGTTGGCGGCCTCCAGAAACGCGTCCAGCGGTTTACCTTCAAGCGAGCCGTGCGGCTGGCCGAAATAGTCACAGGCCGGGTTATTGGCATGCAGGACGTGGAAGGACGTGCCGTCGCCCTCGATCAGCAGGCGCGGATCGGGCCAGCCCTCGAACAGGCGCTGGAAGATGCTTTTGGACGACATTTCAGTATTTTACGGGATTTTCGGACTAATATCAAAGTGTTCCGAACAGGCGGTCCCCGGCATCGCCCAGACCCGGCACGATATAGGCGTGCTCGTTCAAATGGCTGTCGAGCGCGCCGGTATAGATGGCGAGGTCGGGGTACACTTCGTGGACGTATTTGACGCCTTCGGGCGCGGCAATCAGGGTTACGGCGCGAATATCCGCCATTCTGGCCCCGGCTTCGAGCAGGATTTCAACCGCCTTGGCGGTGGAATGGCCGGTGGCGAGCATGGGGTCCACCAGGAAGATGGCACGGTTCAGGTCGCGCGGCAGCTTGGTCATGTACTGGACCGGGCGCTTGGTTTCCTCATCCCGGTACAGGCCGATATGGCCCATGTGATAGTCCGGGAACAGCGTCTGGAAGCCGGAGACGAGGCCGAGACCCGCGCGCAGGATGGGCACCACCAGCACGGCGTTGTCGTGCGCCAGAATGCGGCCCGTGGTCTGGACCAAGGGGGTCGTGACCGTGGTTTCGCGGGTCGGCAGGTCCGCCGACGCCTCGTAGGCCAAGGCCTGCGAGATTTCGTGCACGTACTGGCGGAAGGCGTGGACCGGCGCGTCCTTGTCGCGGAGCTTGGCAAGGCGGTCGAAGACGACGGGGTGGCTTGAAACGTGCAGGTTTTTCATGGCTTCAAGCAATCCATTCTTTTTCGACCTGGTCAAGCGTGTCGGTGGCAATGCCCTGCCGGATTTCGCGGAAAAGCTGCATCATGACGCTGACGTTGTGCATGGAAAGAACATGTTCGGCCAGCGGTTCCTGCGCCTGCACAAGATGGTGCAGCGTGCCGCGGGTGTACTGGCGGGAGATGTGGAAGTCGCTCGTAGGGTCCAGCGGCGTATCGTCCCCGCGATACTTCGAGTTGCGCAGGTTGATGCGCATGCGGGGCTGGCCCTTCAGCAGCATGGTGCCGTGGCCTGCGAGCCGCGTGGGTTCCACGCAGTCGAACGTGTCGATGCCGTCGCGCACGCCTTTGAAAATGTCTTCCACGTGGCCGATGCCCAGCATGTGGACCGGGCGGTCGCGGCGCACGCGTTCCATGGTCAGGCCGATGATGTCGTGCAGTTCGCCCGTGGACTTGCCGAAATAGCCGCCGATGGCCATGCCGAAGAAATCCTGCTCGTTGATGCGGTCTGTGCTTTCATGGCGCAGGTCGAGGTAGTTGCCGCCCTGCACGATGCCGTAAAGCGCCTGTTTGCCGTCATTCGTTTCCGAGAATCGCTTGATGCAGCGGTCGCCCCAGCGAAGGGACATGCGCATGGAATTGGCGTGGTAGTCCTTGCCGTGGGCTGAGGAGGTGCATTCATCCAACTGGTAAATCAGGTCGGCGCCCAGCGCGCGCTGCACGTCCATGGAGCGTTCGGGCGTCAGGTGGATTTTGCTGCCGTTGAGGTAGGAGTAGAACCACGCCCCCTCCTCGTTGATTTTGATGAGGGATTTCTTGGTCTGGCTTTTGCCGCGGTGCTTGATTTCGTCGGACTGGCCTTCATAGCCCATCACGAAAATCTGGAAGCCGCCCGAGTCGGTCATGATGGGGCCGTCCCAGACCATCATTTTATGCAGGCCGCCGAGTTTCTCGACC
>JAMIFL010000070.1:0-9834 GCA_035906295.1 Alphaproteobacteria bacterium
TCCGGCATGACGTCGGCCTGTTCGAACAGGGCGGCGAGAAGGCTTGCGGCGGCTTCGCCGGTGTCACCGACCCAGAGGCGGCTGGCGCCGGTTTGTTCGCGCGTGGCGGCGAGGTCTTCGGCCAGCGTGACAACGGCGCGCAGGCGCGCGGGCGTGTCGGGGCAGATGACGGTGGGGGCGAAAAGCTTTTGCAGGGCGCGCAGGCCGACTTTGAGGCCTTTGCGCGTTTCTTCGCTGACGCGGGCCGAGAAGAGGCGGGCGTAGAGACCGTCGAAACCTTCCGCCGGGCGGGGGCCGCGCAGGAGGTGGCGGTCCAGCAGGCGGACGAAGGTGCGGTAGGGGGGCGCGTCGGCGGGCCAGTCTTTCCCGCCCGCGGCGAGGGGGTGCTTGAGCAGGGCCAGCAGGGCCACGGGAGGCAGGCCGCCGTGCAGCGCGTCGGCCAGCAGAAGGAGCCATGCGCCGAGGGGCGTGTGCGAAAGTTTTTGGCCCGCGGAATCGTCAATCGCGATATTCCAGCGGGTGAGGATGTGGGCGACGCGGGATGCGAGGGTGCGGTCAGGCGTGACGAGGACGCAGGGTTCGGTTGCGTCTTTATCGCCTGCGTGTTTGCGCATGATGGCGGCGATGGCGCCTGCCTCGGCATCGAGGTTTTCGGCTTCGATGAGGGTGAGGTTTTCGAAGGCTTCGGGCGGGACGGGGTTTTTAATCCAGTCCTCCAGCGTCGCTGCCGGGCGCATGAGGGTGCTGATGAGATGTTCGCGGGGGGCGCGGGCGATGTCGTCCCAGATTTTTACGTCCGCACGGGTGATGCCGATATGGTTGAGGAGATTTTGCAGGCCTGCCTGCGGGTGGCCTTCCTCGATGGCGTCGTTCCATGCGGCGTCGTCCAAAGTCATGTCGAGGCCGGGGAGGACGAGGATGCCGTTGGGCAGGTTTGCCACGACTTTCAAAAGGTCGGCGGTGACGGGGATTGAGCCGGTGGAGCCGGCGGCGATGACGGGACCGGCGGGGGGATTTTCGACCAGGTTTTCGGTGAAGCGTTCGATGACGGTGCGGCGGTGTTCGCCGGGGTCCATGGCGTTTTCACGCTCCAACTGGCGGGGCCAGTGGGTGCGCAGGACTTTTTTAAGGAAGCCCAGCACGTCCTGCCAGTGGGCGGCGTATTGTTCGGGCACCAGTGTATCGAGTTTTTCGAGGCTTAAGCCTTCCATGTGGACGCTGTCGAGGAAGTGGCCCAGTTCGGCGGCCATGGGGAGGGCCTGTTCGATGGTGAAGCGGTCTTTATCGGTGGCGTGCAGGTATTGGGCGAGGATGAGCTGGCGGCGGAAGGGGTCGATGGCGACGCGGGAATCCAGCATGTCCATGCCGGGGCCTAAGGCCAGCGCGTCTTCATCCACGTCGCCGATGGGGCGGATGGCGGGGAGCAGCAGCGCCCTGCCGCCGGATTTGCGCAGGAAGGCTTCGCGCAGGCCGCGCACGGCGCGGCGGTTGGGGAGCAGCACGGTCATGGCCGCGAGTTGCATGGGGTCGCCATTCGCGCGCGCCAGAAGCCCCGCCGCCAATGCGTCGACGAAGGAAGTGGTGGCGGGGATGGTGAAAACGTTCATGTCAGGCTTCGTTGACGCGGGTTACATCGTCCGGGGTTGTGAGGTGATGCCAGATACCCTTGTGGACCTGCGCGGCAAGGCGGCCCTGCGCTTCCACGCGGTCGAGGGTTTCGAGGAAGGAGAAGGGGGTGTCCGGCGCGTCGTCGAAAATGCGGGGGTTGAGGATGCGGGCGCTGGTCCACATGTATTCGCCGGACTGGTCGGGCGTGCGGACGGGGAGGCCATCTTCCAATGTGTAATCGCCCACCGCCGGTGTCAGGACCATGGTGTTGAGGGGCTGGAGCAGGAGGAGGATGTCCATGGTGGTGGGGTCCCACGCGGCGGCCATGTCGTGCAGCGTGGCGGGGCCTGCGAGGATGGAATCGCCGGACAGGACCATCAGCGGTTTGTCGCGGTCGAAGAATTGCAGGGCGTTTTTGATGCCGCCGCCGGTGTTGAGGAGCTGCGGTTCGTAAACGGTTTTCAGCCCACGCGCCTTCAAATGCGGTTCGATTTTATCGGCGCAGTAATGGGTGTTGGCGAGAATGTGTTCGACGCCGATGTCTTCCAGCGCGTCGATGGCGTAGTCGATGATGGGGCGACCAAGGACGGGGACCATGGGTTTGGGCAGATGGTCGGTCAGGGGGCGCATGCGTTCGCCTTTGCCTGCCGCGAGAATCATGGCCTGTTCGATGATGGTGTTCATGCGCGGGCGCCTTGCAGGTAGTCGCGGTCGTGGACGAAAACGTCGCGGCCGCCGTCGGTGGTGGGGGTGATGACGATGTGCAATGTGTTCTGCGGCAAATAGGGGCCGATGCGTTCGGCCCATTCCATGAGCAGCAGGGCTTTGGAGGCCAGCGCGTCTTCCCAGCCGAGTTCGAAGATTTCGTCGGGGGATTTTAGGCGGTAGAAATCGAAATGCCAGACGGGCATTGCGGGGGTGTCGTAGGTCTGGACCAGCGTGAAAGTGGGGCTGGGGACGTCGAGCGCGGGGTCGGCGGCCAGATGGCGGATGAGGGCGCGGGCGAGGGTGGATTTGCCTGCCCCGAGATTGCCTTCAAGAGCGACCAGCATGCCGGGGGCGAGGTGTGCCGCGATGTCGGCGGCGATGCCGGGCATGTCGGCTTCGGTGGTCGCGTGAAACAGCTTGGCAAAGGGCATGGAAACTAGGTAACACAAAGCTTATGGACAACAAAGCGGATGTCGCGGTTATCGGCGCGGGGCCAGCGGGCCTGTTTACGGTGTTCCAGTGCGGGATGCTGGGGCTGCGCTGTGCGGTTTTCGATGCGCTGCCGGAGATTGGCGGGCAATGCACGGCGCTGTACCCGGAAAAGCCGATTTACGATATTCCCGCGTTTCCGAAAATCGCGGCGGCGGAGCTGATTGCCGGGCTTGAGGCGCAGGCGGGGGCTTTCTCGCCGGTTTACCACCTTGGCGCCGCCGTTACGGGGCTGGAGCGCCGGGACGGGCGGTTTCTGGTGACCAATGCCAACGGTGTTGCGGTGGACGCGGGCGCGGTGATTATTGCCGGGGGCGCAGGCGCGTTCGGGCCGAACAGGCCGCCGCTTGAGGGCATTGCCGGGTATGAGGGCAAGTCGGTTTTCTACATGGTGCGCCGGGCGCAGGATTTCGCGGGCAAGCGCGTGGTTATCGCGGGCGGCGGGGATTCTGCTGTGGACTGGGCATTGGCGCTTTCGGGCATTGCGAAGGTGAGCGTGGTGCACCGGCGCGACCAGTTCAGGGCTGCGCCCGATAGCGTGGCCAAGATGAAGGCGCTGGCAGAGGCCGGGACCATCGACATGATTATTCCGTATCAGTTGAAAGCGCTGGACGGGGTGGACGGGCAGTTGCATGCGGTGCAGGCGGCGACGCTGGACGGTGAGGTGAAGACGCTGCCGGCGGATGCGCTGCTGGCGTTCTTTGGGCTGGCCGCCAAGCTGGGGCCGATTGCGGATTGGGGGCTGACCATTGAGGGCAACCACATCAAGGTGGACCCGGTAACCGGGGCCACGGGCGTGCCGGGCGTGTTTGCGGTGGGTGATATTGCCAATTACCCGGGCAAGCTGAAGCTGATTGCGACGGGGTTTGCGGAAGCGGCGGGGGCCGCGCATGCGGCGTATGCGCATATGAATCCGGGCAAGGCTTTGCACATGGAGTATTCCACGGCCAAGGGCGTGCCGGGTGAAAAAGGCTCGGATATCAAGACGATTGCTGCTTAAGGTTTTTTTACCACAGAGGCACGGAGGCACAGAGGGAAGAAATTCTCTGTGCCTCCGTGCCTCTGTGGTTCAGCTTATTATTTATTGTGATGGGCCGGTGCGCGGTAACGTGAGCGTTACGGTGGTGCCTTCGCCGGTGCGGGAGTGGAGGGTGACGTCGCCGCCGTGCATGCGGGTGATGTCGCGCACGAGGGAGAGGCCGAGGCCGGGGCCGCCCTTGGATTGCGGCGTGGCGTTGCCCGCGCGCTGGAAGGGGGAGAAGACGCGGTCCTGCTCATCGTCCGCGATGCCGATGCCGGAGTCTTTGACCGTGATTTTGACGGCGTCGCCATCGCCGCGGGCGGAGAGGGCGATGCTGCCGCCGCCGGGCGTGAAGCTGATGGCGTTGCGGATGAGGTTGACCAGCACCTGTTTCACGCGGCGCGGGTCGGCGCGGATGACGCCGATGTCGGCGGGGCAGTCCAGCGTGGCCTGCAATGTCTCGCGGCCCGCCCATTCGCGGGTGAGGTCGAACACGTCGCGCAGGAGGGTTGCGACGTCGACTTCGCTTAAACGCAGGCTCATGACGCCGGCTTCGATCTGCGTCAAATCGAGGATGTCGTCGATGAGGGTGGTGAGGTTGGCGCCGGCGTCGATGATGCCCTTGGTGTATTCGAGCTGTTTGGCGTTGAGTTCGCCGAAGTAATTGTTGGAGAGAATTTCGGCGAAGCCGGTCATGGCCGAAAGCGGCGTGCGCAACTGGTAGGAGACGTTGGCGAGGAAGTCGGTTTTGAGTTTTTCGGCTTCTTCCAAAGCCTGCGCCTTGTCGCGCAGGGCGGTTTCGACGCGCATTTTATCGGTGATGTCGCGGTGAGTAACCATGACGCCGCCATCGGGCATGGGGACGGAGAGGCATTCCAGAACTGTGTCGTCGTCGCGGTCGAGCACCTGCGTCTGTTCGCGGCGCTGGAGGCCCTGATTGGTGAGGATTTTTTCGACTTCCTTCCAGCCAAGACGGAAGAATTTGCGCTGTTTTTCGACGAGCTGGGTGACGTGCGGTTCGCCTTCGAGGTCTTCCGGGTTCAAATTCCAGAGGTTCATGAAGCGCGGGTTGTAGAGCTTGATGCGGCCATCGGCGCCGAACACGGCCACGCCTTCGGCGAGGTTTTCAAGCGTTTCGCGCTGCACGGCGACGAGGGTGTTGTAGGAGGATTCGAGCGCGAGGCGGCTTGTCACGTCCTCGAACGTCATCATCAGGCCGCCCATGGGATGGGGGGCGACCAGCATGCGCACGGCGGCGCCGTTGGGAAGGTAGAGCATGTCTTCGTGCGGGTGGAGCAGCCCGGTGAACATGTCTATCCATGATTTTTTGAAGGCACGGAAATCGGCCTGTTCGGGCAGGCGGCGGTGTTCGCGCAGTTTTTCCATGAGGTCGCCGAGTTTGGGACGCTCGTTCAGGTAAGAATCCTCAACGCCCCAGAGGCGGCCGAAGGCGGAGTTGTGGAATTCGAGGCGGTGGTCGGCGGCGAAAATGGCGACGGCGGTGTGGAGCTGTTCGAGCAGTTTGCCCTGGGCTGCCACGTAGCGTTTGTGTTCAGCGGCGCGGTCTTCTTCCACCGTGACGTCGGAGGCCTGCACGACGACGAGGTCGGAGCCTTCCACCGGCAACATGACGAATTCGACCACGCGGCGCTGGCCGCCGACGATGAGGCGGGCGCGGACGGATTGCTGCGCCTTTTGCGCACGCGCATTGCGGATGAGGGTGCGCAGGCGGGTGGTGGCGTCTTCGCTGGCGCCGGGGATGGTGAGGGGGAGCCAGACCTGCGCCTCCAGAATTTCGGAGGCGGGTTTGGCCATGGCGCGGGCGTAGGCGGCGTTGACCCATGCGATGTCGTTGAGCGCGTCGGAAATCCAGACCGGCATGGGGAAGGCGTCGAGCGTGGAGCGGAGGCGGGCGATTTCGGCTTTCGCGCCTTCGAGGTCGGCTTTCAGGTCGTCCGCTTCCAGCGCCAGCGGGGTGATGTCCTGAAGCCAGAGGATGTCGTAGGCGTCATGGCCCGCGAGATCGCGGCCACGCAGGCCGGAGAGGCGCAGGATACGGTCGCCGGACAGGGTGCGGACATCCGTGGAGAAGGAATCGCCGTTTTTGGCGAGGGCGAGGGCCAGACCCTCGATGGCGGCGGCGTCCGAAGGGGCCAGCGCGTTTTCGATGTCGTGGATGGAGGTCAGCCGGTCGATGCCGAGCAGCTTTGTGAAGCCGCGGGAATAGAGCAGCGCGCCGGTACCGCCGCCGGTGGCGTTACGCGCCCAGCCGCAATATTCGAGGGGGAGGGCGGAAAAGAACGCCTCAAGCCGCCGTTTTTCGGCGCGGGCGGCGGAGCCGCCGGTAAGGAAGGAAAGAAACCCCGACATGGAACCCCGAGGATACTGCTTCGAAAGGGGTGTGGGAAGGGCGGAAAGGGCTGTAGATTGCCCGCCATGATAACGAACGAAAGCATAGGCGCGCTGGCCGCCATTATCGGGGTTTGCGGGATGGTGCCGTATATCCGGGACGTGTTGCGGGGCCGGGTGCGCCCGCACGGGTTCAGCTGGGTCATCTGGATGACGATTGCGGGCATCAACGCGGCGGCGCAACTGAGCGCGGGGGCGGGGGCCGGGGCATACCCCTCAATCACCGGGGGGTTATTGTGCCTTTGCGTGGCGGCGCTTTCGGTCCGGTACGGGGAAAAGGGGATTACGCGCAGCGACTGGGTGTTTTTCGTGGGCGCGATGGCGGCCATACCGCTGTGGATTGCGACGGACAATCCGCTGTGGTCGGTCATATTGCTGTGTTTCATCGACCTTGCGGGGCTGGTGCCGACCTGCCGCAAGACATGGGCCAAACCGCATGAAGAGGGGCTGACGGCCTTTGTGGCGGGGCTGGTCAGTTACGGGGTGGGGGTTTTCGCGGTTGAAACCTATTCCCTGACGGCGGTTCTTTACCCCGTGACGCTGATTGTGGCCAATACGGCGTTCTGCCTGATGGTTTTGCTTCGCAGACGGCGCATGGCTGTGGCATAACACCGGCCATGCCCGAGAAACTGTTACTCCATGTACGCGAGGCGTTGGTCGCGTTCGGCAAAAAGCCGCTGTTCGAGAATCTGGAATTTTCCATTCTCGAAGGGGACAAGATTGCGCTGGTGGGCAAGAACGGCGCGGGCAAGACCACGCTTATGAACATCATCACCGGCACGCGGGATCTTGACGACGGGGAACGCTGGCAGCTTGAAGGCACGACCATCGGATACCTGCAGCAGGACATTCCCCTGCGTAAAGGGCAGAGCGTGCGCGAATTCGTGCAGGAGCATGTGCGCGCGAACGAAGAGCACACGATGGTGGATTACCGCATCGACGCGGTGCTGCACCCGCTGGACCTGGACCCCGAGTGGCAGATGGAAAACCTTTCAGGCGGGCAACTGCGCCGCGCGGCCTTGGGCCGGGCGCTGGTGGAGGACCCGGACATTCTGCTGCTGGACGAGCCGACGAACCATCTCGACCTCGACATCATCGAGTGGCTGGAAAACTACCTGAAGAATTTCCGCGGCGCGGTGGTGTGCGTGAGCCACGACCGGGCGTTCCTTGCCAACATGTCGGACAAGGTGTTCTGGCTGGACCGGGGGCGCATGCGGACCTGCCCCAAGGGGTTTGCCGAGTTCGAGGACTGGCAGACGGCGCTTATCGAGCAGGAAGCGCGGGAGCTTAAGAACCGGCAGCGCTGGCTTGAGATGGAAGAGGAGTGGGCGTCGCGCGGCGTGCCCGCGCGGCGCAAGCGCAACCAGAAGCGGCTTGAGATGATGCGCGCGGAACGCGCGCGGCTGAAGTCGGATGTATCGGCGTATAAGAAGATGGTGGCGCGGGTCGAGATCGACACCATGGATGTCGAGGTGGGGTCCAAGGTTATTTCGGAATTCACGAAAGTGTATAAAAGCTTCGGCGAGAAGAAGATTCTGGACGGGTTTTCGCTGCGCATCATCCGCGGGGACCGTATCGGCATTCTGGGGCGCAACGGGTCGGGCAAATCGACCTTCCTGAAGATGCTGGTGAACGAGATGGAGCCGGATGCCGGGACCATCAAGCGCGCGCGGGACATGAACCTTTCGTATTTCGACCAGCAGCGGAAGGAGCTGCGGCCCGACTGGTCGCTGTGGCGCACGCTTTTGCCCAACGGGGGCGATTACATCAACGTCATGGGCAAGACGCGGCATGTGTGCGGGTATCTGAAAGACTTTTTGTTCGACCCGGCGGATGCGTTGCAGGCGGTGGGGTCGCTTTCAGGCGGGCAGAAGAACCGGTTGATGCTGGCGCGGGTGCTGGCGAACCCGGGTAATTTCCTCATCCTCGACGAGCCGACCAACGACCTTGATATGGAGACGCTGGACATGCTGGAGGAGGTGCTTTCGGCGTATACGGGCACGCTTATCGTGGTGAGCCACGACCGCGACTTCCTTGACCAGACGGTTTCAAAAATCCTCGCTTTCGAGGGGGATGCGAAGGTGGAGGCGTGCATCGGCGGGTATTCCGATTACCTTGAGATGAAGAACAAGCAGAAGGCGCCGCCCAAAAAGGCAGACGCCAAGGCGGAGAAGAAGATGGAGGCGGCTGCGCCCGCGCCTGTTGCCGTTGCCGCGCCGGTGCAGGGCAAAAAATTATCGTTCAAGCTGCAATACGAGCTGGATAATTTGCCCGCTAAAATCGAGGGCTTTGAAACCGAGATTGCGGAGTTGACCGGCAAGTTGCAGGACAGCGCATTCTATATGAAGGACAAGGACGGGTTTGCGCAGGCGACCCGTTACCTCGATCGCGCCAAGAAGAACCTTGAGACCGCGCTGGCGCGGTGGGTCGAGCTGGAAGAGCTGAAGACGTCAGCTTAAAAACCACACATAAGAAAAGGGCCGCGCTTTTCAGCGCGGCGCCTTATTGGGTCAGCAGGCCGGGGTTAGCGGCTGGAGCGGCCACCTTTGCGACCGGCTTCACGGGCGCGTTCCGGGTCGTGAGCGAAGTTGCCTGAACCGCCGCGGCGTTGTTCCGATTGCTTGTTTTGCTGGTCATTGTTCATTGGTCTTCTCCTTTGGTTGGGAATGGACGGCGGCTTCCCGCCATCCATGCTTTTAGAACCAAGACAAGCGGCAGAATGTTCCGGCAAAAAACCGATTATTTTTTTCCGACCAGAGCGGTGAAGAGTTTCATGATACAGGCCGCAACCATGCCGCAGGCAAGGCCGAACAGGCCGCTGGTGAGCATGCCCATAAGACCGGCGGACCATGCGGCAAGCGCGTGGTGGACGGGCGGGATGCCGTGAACCAGAATTTGCCCGCCGACCATGAACATGGCGGCGGTGCCGATGACGCCCAGGCTGCGCATGAGCCACGGCGCGGTTTTAAGAATGCCGATACCCAGCGTTTTGAGGGCGCCCGCCTTTTGCGAGAGGTAGAGGCCGAAATCGTCCAGCTTCACGATGGCGGCGACGAGGCCATAGACGAAGACGGTCATGCCCAAGGCCACGACGGTGAGGGTGAGGATGCGGGTGGCGAGAATTTCTTCGGCCACAACGCCGAGGACGATGATGATGATTTCGGCGGAGAGGATGAAATCGGTGCGGATGGCGCCCTTGATTTTTTCAGCCTCGGTCATCTGTTTCGGTTCAGCCTCGCCCTTATGGTGGGGGAGGAGTTTTTCGGCGCCTTCGAAGCAGAGATACAGGCCGCCCAGCATGAGCAGCGGGGTTACCAGCATGGGCAAGAACGCCGAGAGCAGGATGGCCGCCGGAACAAGGATGACCTTGTTGATGAGCGAGCCCTTGGCGACCGACCAGACGACGGGCAGTTCGCGTTCGGCGGGGGTGCCCATGACCTGCTGGGCGTTGAGGGCGAGGTCGTCACCCACGACGCCGGCGGTTTTGCCCGCGGCCATCTTGGTCATGCCGGCGACGTCATCCATGATGAGGGTGATGTCGTCAAGCAGGGTGAAGAGCGTCGCAAATGCCATGGCGGTCCGTATTCCTTTGAGTTTCA
>JAMIFL010000071.1:0-17684 GCA_035906295.1 Alphaproteobacteria bacterium
GCCTGACAGCATGTCCATCCAGAACCCGAAACGCGGCGCAATTTTCCAGCCCAAAGTCCCGCCGCGCGCCACTCCGTCCGCCGGCGCCCACAGGGCATGCCAGAGGATGGAGGCGATGCACGACACCCGGTTCACGGATACCCCACGACCCCGTCTGAAATGTGGAATTCAGCCGTCTCGCGGCCCTGCCAGCTATTCACATGCACCTGCCCCATGAGGTGGACAGGCACGGCGGAATCCCGCGCGGCGGACAGCAGGAATTTGCCCAAAGGGGTTTCGGTGGCCCGGAACGCCACCGCCTTCACGCTCGGCCCCCCGTCCCGATCGCGGATGGTGCAGCGGACATGGGACGTGCCCACGATGTCCGCATGCAAAACCAGCACGTCCGCCAGCACGAAGGCCGGTTCGGCATGGCCCGCGCCGTACGGCCCCATGGAGCCGTGGACCAGCCGGGCGAGGTCGATGGTCAGCGCCCGCACGTTCATGACCGCGTCCACCGCGCTTTCCGGCGTCGGCGGCAGGCTTTCGGCCTGACGGCCGATAGCGGTTTTCATGTACTCGCGGAAATCCTTGATGCGTTCGGGCAGCACGGTGAACCCGCCCGCCATGGCATGCCCCCCGCCTTTGACAAGAATGCCGTCGTTCCGCGCCGCGATCAGCGCCTCCGCGATGTTGATCCCGGTGACGGACCGGCCCGAGCCGCGCCCTTCCCGCACGCCCACGTCGCTGTCGGCATAGCCGATGATGCAGGCGGGCTTGCCGAAACGCTCTTTAAGGTCGCCCGCGACGAGGCCGACAAGCCCCGGGTGCCATTCCGGGTCGTCCAGCACGATGACGGGGTCCTGCTCGAACCCGAAGGCGGTGACCCGGGCGTTGGCGTGGGCCACCATGTCTTTCTGCATGGCGCGGCGCTTGATGTTGCAGTCGTCCAAAAGCCATGCGAGGCGCAGCGCCTCCTCGGCGTCGTCGGTGGACAGGAGCTTCGCGCCGAGGTCCGACTGGTGGACGCGGGACCCGGCGTTGATGCGCGGGCCTAAAACGAACCCGGCATGCCCGGGGTCCGGCACATCGGTGATTTTGCCGACCGTCAGAAGCGCGTGGATGCCCGCATTCTCCCTTTTCGCCATGCGGGCAAACCCGGCCTTGACGAACAGGCGGTTGGGACCCGTAACCGGCACCATGTCGCAGATGGTGCCCAGCGCCACGAGGTCGAGCCACGCGCGTAAATCAGGTTCCGTTTTGCCATTTGCATAAAAACCAAGACCACGCAGCGCCCGGTTGACCGCAACACAGAACAGGAACGAAACCCCGCAGGCCGCCAGCATGGTATAGCCCGATGTATCGTCCCGCCTTTTGGGGTTGACGATGTGGGTGCAGACCGGAAGAACCGCCTCCGCTTCATGGTGGTCGAGGATAACGGTTTTCAGTTGTAAATCAGTAGCATGCTGCAACGGGCTAAACGCGGTTGTCCCGGAATCAGCAATTAACACCCAGTCGCAACTTTGTGCCGCAAGCCATTCAAATGCATTGTTATTCGGCCCATACCCTTCCGAAAGCCGGTCCGGGATGTAAAGCGGCGCATAAGCCTGCCCCACGCTGCGCAGGAACCGTGTCAGGATGCCGGTGGAGGTGGCCCCGTCCACGTCGAAATCGGCAAGGATGCCGATGCGCTTGCCATCGACGATGGCCTGCGCGATGTCCATCGCGGCGTCATCCATGCCCTTCAGCGCGGACGGATTAGGGAAATCTTTCATACCGGGATTGAGGAAGCCGCCCACCCCGTCCAGCGCTATGCCGCGCGACGTCAGCAGCGCCGCCACCATTTCCGGCAGGCCGTGGGCCTGCGCCATGCGGTTGGCGAGGCCGCGGTCATAATCCGGCCTGCGCCACATCCGCCCTCGAAACGAGGGCGAATCCACGTAATACGTACGGGGCAGTAAAGGTTCAGGCAGGGCGGACATGCCCCCACGCTAACCGATTCGTTGCCCGGTCACCGTTATCCGTAAAAGACTTTATTAAACATTATGTGAAACAATAGCCGGGATTTCATCAAGGAAAGAAACACCATGCTGCCCTCGAAACTGCGCAACCTCGGCACCGCCAACAAGGTTTTGGGTGAGATAGCCACCGGCATCGCATCGGGCTTCGATGCCCACGTCATTACCGCGAAAGACATTCCGAACCTGTCGCGGTCTTTCTGGTACGACCTTGCGGGCCGCGGCGGGGCCATGGCGCTGGACGCCATCAAAAGCGACGCATCCCCGGAACAGACGCCCCGTGAACTGGCCTTCTCCGCCCCCGAACCGCACGAATACCTGTGCATCAACGTCAGCACCCAGATCAAAAACGAAAACGAACGCGCGCTGGTGAGCCAATCGATCGGCGACCGCAAGGGCACGGTTGTCCTGCGCCTTGGCATCGACACCGAAAACGTGCAGCTCGACGGCTTCATCCTGCCGGACTTCCGCGAAAAAAACCGCGACTTCACCCTCGTCCTCAACGCGTCCGAGGTGGACGCCGACAACAAACCCGTGCGCAGGCTCGACAAGGGCGAAACCGTAGCGGTGCTGGAACAGGCTGAAAAAATCATGGGCAAGGTGATGAAACAGCAATTCCCGCAAGTGAAGGTATCGCCCACGCTGGGCGGCCCCGTCACCGTCATCATCCCGCAGTTAAAACCCTAAAAAAGCCGGCCCTGCGCGGCATAAGCGTCGCGGCTGAAACGGCTGGCGTTGACCACGGGCCGCCGGGTCAGGCCGTATTTTTTCTTATAGCTCGCAAACATCTGGGCGATCTGGTCGGCGAAAGGCCCGGTGCCGCGCATGCGCGTGCCGAATTCGGCGTCGTTGAGCCTGCCGTCGCGCATGTCGCGGATGCGGGCCAGCACGCGCTCGGCCCGGTCCGGGTAATGTTCGCGCACCCATGTCTGGAACAGGTCCTTCACGCCGTAAGGCAGGCGCATGATGGTATACCCGGCCCCCCACGCCCCGGCATCGGCCACGGCCTTCAGGATGTTCGGCGTTTCATGGTCCGTCAGCCCCGGCACGATGGGGCCGACCATAGCGCCCACCGGCACGCCCGCATTCGCCAGCGCCTCGATGGCGCGAAGGCGCATCTGCGGCTGGCTCGCGCGCGGCTCCATCGTTCGGGATAATTTGCCGTCCAGCGTGGTGACGGAAAGGTAGACCGCGATGCATTCATTGGCCGCCATGTCCTTCAGTATGTCGATGTCGCGCGTGACAAGGTGGTTCTTGGTGACGATGGTGACGGGGTGGCGGAAATCGCGGAACACTTCCATGCAGCCGCGCGTGATGCGCATTTTCTTTTCCAGCGGCTGGTAGCAGTCGGTATTGCCGCTCATCATCACAATGCGTGGCACGTAGTTCTTTTTGGCGAAGGTTTCGGCCAGCAGGCGCGGCGCCTCGGGCTTTGCGAATATCTTGGTTTCGAAATCGATGCCCGCGCTCATACCCAGGTATTCGTGGCCGGGCCGCGCGAAGCAATAAATGCACCCATGCTCGCACCCCTGGTACGGGTTGACCGTGGCGTTGGGGGTGTCCGGCGAGTCATTGGTGGTGACGATGGATTTCGTGCTGTCGATGAACACCTGCGTCTCGATGCGGCGTTCGTCGCACGGCTCGGCCTCCGGCTCTATCCACGCATCTTCGTCCACCACGCGCTGCTGCGGCTCGAACCGCCCGGCGGGGTTTTCCAGCGCGCCCCGCCCGCGCGCGATGATTTTGTTGAGAGCATCGACCATACGCCCAGTGAAGCACAAACCGCGCCAATGTTCTATATTTGTTCTCTTTGCTAAAACCACAAATTTGCAGCGTGTTTGCCTGTCCTTATGGTAAGACCACGGCATGACGACACCGACCCTGCCCCGCCCCCTGCACCCCACCCTGACCGACTGGCGCGCCGCCACCACCGACATGCTGACCCATCAGGTCCTGTCGGGCCGCAACGCCGCAAGCTGCCTGCACAGGCTGGGCGAAATGCGCGGGCCCGTGCACGGCGTGGGCGGCTGGCTGAAACAGCGTTTCGCCGTATGCGTGGCGCTGCGCCCCACCTTCCGCGATTATCGCGGCGCAAAGACCCATGCCGCCCGCCTCGGCAAGGCGGCCTATAGCCGGACCGTCGCCACCTTCGACCCCATCATCCACGATCACTTGGCGGATACCGACCTGGCGCAGCTCACCGAATTCCGCGCCTACCGGCAGCACCTGAACAACAGCCAGACGCTGTGGCAGGGACACCGCGCCAGCATCGCGCATGTCGACGCGGTGCTGCACGCGCTGAAAGCCTGCGCGAAGGAAAGCGGCGAAGCGAAAAACTGGGAATGGGCGGACGCCTTCAGTAACAATGCCGGTATCAACCTGCTGTCCTACGCGGAAACGGAAGAGGCGAAAGACTCCATTCAAACGCTGAACCGCAGCCTTGAAGCCTTAAGCGAACACCGCCGCAAAAACCCGGCGCTGTTCAGCGCGTATGAACGCATGAACGGCGTGAAGGACCCGCGGTTTTCCTTCTGGCTCGATATTCTGGAAGTGGGGCCGTTCGGCAGCCTCGGTAACATCGACAGGCTGAACACCGTGCTGGAAAGCCTGCCCGCCATTCATAAAGCCGCGATGAAACTGCGCGCCGGCGCGTTCGAGCGTATGGCAGACGCCTGTCTCGACCACCGCCGCGAGGCGCAGGCGCTGGACCGCTTCCGTGCCGACATGATCCGCCACCTCGCGCCCGGCCTTGGCATGACCCGCGCGGACGTGGAAATGGCGCGCGCGGCGCTTTCCTGCCACCACCCGCGCAACGGCAGCGGCACGCTCAAGCCCGCCGTTACCTTTGCCTGAAAATCACTTCGGGTTTTTCTCGAAATTATGCGTGGCCTCGATACGGCGGATGGTGCCGGTCTTGGATCGCATGATGATGGAATGCGTGGTGGCCCCGCCCGCGTAGCGGCGCACACCCGGCAGCATCGCGCCATCCGTAACGCCCGTGGCCGCGAACATGACGTTGGGGCCGTAGGCCATGTCGTCATGCGTGTAGATGCGGTTGAAATCGGAAATACCCATGCGTTCGGCCCGCACTTTTTCGCCGTCGTTGCGGAACATGAGGCGCCCCAGCATCTGCCCGCCCGTGCATTGCAAAGCCGCCGCCGCCAGCACGCCTTCCGGCGCGCCGCCGATGCCCATATAGGCGTCGATGGGCGAGTCAGCCTCCGCCGCCGCGATGACGCCGGAGACGTCACCATCCTGAATGAGCGTGATGCGTGCGCCGGATGCGCGTACTTTTGAAATCAAATCCTCATGCCGTGAACGGTCGAGCACGCAGATCATCAACTCCTCGGGACGTGCGCCCTTGGCCTTGGCAAGGCGTTGCACGAACGCGTCGGCAGGCTCGTCGATGTCGAGGAAACTGGCGGGAAAACCCGGCCCGATGGCGATTTTCTGCATATACGTATCGGGCGCGTTTAAAAAACCGCCCTGTTCCGTCATGGCGATGACGGCCAGCGCGTTCATGCCGCCCTTGGCGCAGATGGTGGTGCCCTCCAGCGGGTCGAGCGCGATGTCGATTTTAGGCCCGTCGCCCATGCCCACGCGTTCGCCGATATACAGCATCGGCGCCTCGTCCCGCTCGCCTTCGCCGATGACGACGGTGCCGTCGATGGCAAGGGTGTTGAGCGTGGTGCGCATGGCGTCCACCGCCGCCTGATCGGCCGCGTGTTCGTCACCGCGTCCGACGTAAAGCGAGGCCGCGAGCGCCGCGCTTTCCGTCACCCGCACCACTTCCAGCGCCAGGTTCCGGTCCATCGAAAAGAACAGGTTGCGGGCGGAGGCGCCCACAGGGGGCAGGTCGCGGGCGTTTTGTGGCATGGGGTTCCTTTATGCGGTTTGTTGCAGCATGGGGTCGAGCTTGCCTGCGGCGTCCAGCGCGTACAGGTCGTCGCAGCCGCCGATACTCTGTTCGTTGATGAAGATTTGCGGCACGGTGCGGCGGCCATCGGCCTTTTTCACCAGCGCCATGCGCGCTTCGTCGTCATGGCTCACGTCGATTTCGCTGTAGGCGACACCCTTGCGCTGCAAAAGCTGCTTGGCGCGCACGCAATACGGGCAGGTCTGGGTGACGTAGATATCGACTTTGGCTTGAGAGGACATTGACGGTTCTCCTTGTATGAATTGATAGACGGGTTCATATAGTTTTGCCATGGCCAATAACGATACTCCTTACGATGTCATCATCGCCGGCGGCGGACCGCCGGGGCTGGCGCTGGCCGCCATTCTGGGCCGCGGCGGCATGCGCGCCTGCATAATCGACCCCGGCCCCCCGCCGCCGAAACCGGACAATATCCCCGCCGACACCCGCACCGCCGCGCTTATGGGCGGTTCGACCGACGTGCTGGCCCGCGCGGGCATCTGGCCCCGGACGCAGAAGCACGGCAGCCCCCTCAAACGCATGGCCGTGGTGGACGACAGCCGCTTCCCGGCGGAACCGGACGCCATGGTCGAACAGATGTTCGACGCGCAGGAACTTGGCCGCGATGCCTTCGGCTGGAACCTGCCGCTGGCGGCCCTCAGGGCCGAACTGGGCGCAGTGCTTGCGGGGCTTGATACCGTGACCTTCCTGCACGGCACGAAGCTGCAATCCTTCGACGTGGGCAAAGACGGCGTAACCGTGAACACGGGCGACGCCACGCTGAAGGCGAAACTGCTGGTCGGCTGCGACGGGCGCAATTCCGCCGTGCGCGAAGGCGCGGGCCTCGCCACCGCCCGCCACGCCTACGGCCAGATGGCCATGACCTGCCTCATCGACCACACGCGTCCGCATGACGACACTTCGGTCGAATTCCACCGCCCCGGCGGCCCCTTCACCATCGTGCCCATGCAGGGCAACAGGTCCCAGGGCAACCGCTCCGCCATCGTCTGGGTGGAAAAGGACGACGTGGCGAAGGACCTGCTGCGCCTGCCCCGCCCGGCGTTTGAAAAAGCGCTGGACGACCGCACCCGCAACCGCGTGGGCCGCGTGACCCTGCAATCCGATCCCGTGTCGTGGCCGCTGGAATTCCTGCGCGCGCCGGTGCTGGTAGCCCCGCGCGTGGCGCTGGCAGCCGAGGCCGCCCACGTCATCAGCCCCATCGGCGCGCAGGGGCTGAACCTGTCGCTGCGCGACGTGAACGACCTGGCGGATATTGTGCTGGAATCGCACGCGCTGGGCCTCGACATCGGCGCGCCCAGCGTGCTGGCCCGCTACGCCCGCGCACGCAAGGGCGACGTGGCCACCCGCAGCTTCGCCATCGACGCCGCCAACCGCCTCGTCGCCGACGACAGGGGCCTTGTCCGCGCCCTCAGGCGCCTGACGCTGCGCGCCCTCTCCCTCCCCGGCCCCCTGCGCCATCTGGTCATGAAAAAAGGCCTCGCGGCCTGACCATTTCTGACTGGCCCGTTAAAGGCCTGCGATGCATGCAGCGGGGCGTTTAAGCCGCCGGAAATTATGCGCTCGTATCCGTACTCGGCGCTTTCTTCAAAAGCGCCTGGTATTTCTGGATGACCTGCGCGGCCTCCCGCTGGGCGATCTGGTATTGCTCGGTCTGTCCGAGATTCTTGAAGGTCTTGATGCGGTTGCTGAGTTCGAACGCCTTCATCCGCAGGAAGTCTTCGTTTTCCTCGTACTTGGCGGTGCGGCCTGCCACTTCGGCCTTACGGGCTTTCAGCGCGGCGATGACCGGGCTGTCGTCGCTGGCGTCTTCATCCCCGTCGATGACGCTGGGGGTGACATACGTACCCGCGGCCTTCGCCGCGTCGATGGACTGGCGCTTGAGCGCGGCGGCAACCGGGCTGTCATCGGCGGTCGGCGCACTGGTGTTGACGGCTTTGTTGGTGAACGGACGTGCGGCATCCGCCGTGCGGGCCTTCAGATGGGCCACAACGGCGCTGGTGTAAACCGGAAGCTGCGGATTGGTGCTTACCATGTCGACATCCTGTCAAACGCATAAGCCCGGTTCATCGGGCTACCCTTTCAATATACACCCATCAGTGGCGGATTTCAAATGAAGGCGCCCTGACGACCGACCATTCCGGGTGGCGCGCCATAATGGCCATATGCAGAAAATCCTTAACCGGACCAAAGGCTTGCACGTTCTGGCCAACCAGTTCCATTAACCCGTCGATGGGCGACGGTGCATCGGGAAGGATGATGACGTCAAGGTCCTGCACATCAGCCACGCCAATCTTTTTTGCAACGTCTTCAAGGGCTTGGCGCAATCCGCCGATTTCGTCCACCAGCCCGCGTTCTTTTGCCTGCCGCCCCGTCCACACCCGGCCCTGCGCCATGGCTTCGACCACTTCAGGCGCAAAATTGCGGCCCTTGGCCACCCGGTCGATGAACCCGTCATACACGTCGTCCAGCATATGGGAAATAGCTTGGCGCTGTTCGGCGTTATACGGCTGGTTGGGCGACCACAGGCCCGCATTGCCGCCAAGGGTCACGCTGTCCCAGTTGACGCCCAGCTTGGGCCACAGCCCCGCAAAGCTGGCCTTGCCACCGAATACGCCGATGGACCCCGTCAGCGTTCCCGGCTGGGCGAAGATGCGCTCGGCGTTCACCACCACCCAGTACCCGCCGGAAGCGGCCTCCGCCCCCATGGAAACAACGACGTATTTGCCTTTGCTGCGTGCCACCTCAACCGCGCGGCGGATGGTTTCCGACGCGGAGGGGCTGCCCCCCGGCGACGTGACGCGCAGCACGATGGCCTTTACGTCGTCGTTCTCGGTGGCGTCGTCGATGGCGTGGGCGATGTCGGACGCATAAGCCATGCGGTCGCCGAAGGCCCCGCCCCCGTCATACCCGCTGTCCGACACGATAAGCCCGCCGATGTAGATGAGCGCGACCGTGTTGTCGCCGGTGTCTTTCTTTTTCAGCGCCTTTTCCTCGCCGCGCACCACCTTGTCGATGGGGCTGCCCTTGTCGGCGTAAAGATAATCCACCGCGTCCACCAGCTCGCGTGAGGGTTTGGCCTTGCCGCCCTTGGCGCTTTTATCGTCGCCCGCGTCTTCCGGCATCAGCATGTCGGTCAACTGGTCCAGATAGCCGACATGGTCGACAAGCCCGCGTTCCTTGGCCTCCTCAGCCGTGTAGGGCGCCGCGTCCACCAGCTGGCCGATACGCGCGGCCGGAATTTTGCGGCCCGCCGAAACGCCCTCGAAGAAATCGGTCATCATGCTGGAAAGAATGTCATGCAGCGTTTCGCGCTGCGCGTCGCTCATATGCTCAAGCAGCGCGGATTCGGGCGCGGTCTTGAAATCGCCCTTCTGGATGATGTCGGGCGAAACACCCACCATCTCCAGCGTTTTCTTGAAATACGGCACCTCGGCCTGGAAGCCGGTGATGGCGACCGTGCCCACCGGCTGTATCCAGATGTCTTCGAACGCGCTGGCGAGATAGTATTCCGCCATGCCGGGATAAAGCTCGCCGTACGATTCGGCGTAGACGTAGGTTTTCTTGCCCGCCGCGCGGAAGGCGGCGATGGCGGCGCGCAGTTCCTGCACGTCCGCCCAGTCGTAATTGCCGGCGGCAAGGCGCACGGCAAGCGCGCTCACCCGCTTGTCCCCGGCGGCGCGGTACAGCGCGTCGGTCACTTCCATCAGGCTCGGTTCCGTCGGCATGAACTGCGCTAGGATGGATCGGTCGCCCCCGTCGTCAGGCGGCGAACCGAAGAAGGTATAGGTCAGGACGATCTGGTCCGGCAGGCGCCGTTCCTCCCCCTTCAGCGCCCACGCGCCGATGAAGGCGAGCAGGACAACGGAGAAGCCGATGGCCACAAGGATACCGCGCAGGAACGTCCAGATTTTCGTCATGCCCCAACGGTATCAGGCGCACTCGATCCCCAAAAGGGCCTTTTTGCGGGCCGAACCCCACTCGTAATTGTTCAGCACCCCCGCCTTCTGGATAACCCGGTGGCAGGGAATGAGCAGCGAGATGGGGTTGGCCCCCACCGCCCCGCCGACCGCCCGCGCCGCGCCCGGCTTGCCGATGGCCCGCCCCAGCGCATCGTAGGACAGGAAATGCCGCGTCGGGATTTTCAGCAACGCCTGCCACACCTGCATCTGGAAATTGGTGCCGTACAAATGCAGCGGAATTTTGCGCGGGGTTTCGGCCCCCGTGACGATGGCGGTAACCGCCGCGCAATCCCCCGCCACAGCAGCGTCGTCATGCACAAGCGTCGCCAGGGGCCACATGGCGCGGATGCGCCCCATGCATTGGTCGCGGCTGTCCCCCACGCGAAAACCCATCCAGCAAAGCCCGCGCGGCGTGCGGGCGGCAATCAACTCCCCGAACGGCGAAGGCGCGAAACCGTAGGCGATGGCCATGCCCTGCCCCCGCGCGCGGATTTCCCCGGGCGTCGCGGCCTCGATGGTCACGAACAGATCATGCAGCCGCCCGTTGCCGGAAAGCCCGGCGGCATAGGCGGCGTCCAGCGTGGTGGTGGCGCCCCCGGCCAGCAGGTCGCGCGCATGCCTGTGCGTCATCACCTGCACGAAGCGCTTGGGGCTTAACCCTACCCGCGCGGTGAACACTTTCTGGAAGTTGGTCGGCTCCATCTCCACATGGGC
The DNA here is from genome assembly GCA_035906295.1 of Alphaproteobacteria bacterium. Lineage (GTDB taxonomy): Bacteria > Pseudomonadota > Alphaproteobacteria > Micavibrionales > UBA1664 > UBA6145. The sequence goes on from JAMIFL010000071.1 coordinate 10,608, forward strand.
TGCGGCATCCTCAAGCGAGGGCTGCGCCTCCCAGTTGGCGACAAGCCAGTCGATGGCGTGGGTGATGGTCTGTTCCTGCGTCTGCATATCCCAAACATGGGCATGCCGGCGCCAAAAGCCAATCCGTTTCTTGGGGGCCCTGCTTACTGCCGGATGGCGTAAACGTTGCGGCTGGCGACCGACACCATGGAGAAGGCGGCAGCGTTCCACCCGTTGGTCGTGGTCAGGGCAACCGGCGCGTTGGTGTTCGTGGTGTCGCCCGTTCCGAAATGCCCGTACGAATTGTTGCCCCAGCAAAACAGCCTGCCGTCCGACTGCCTGACCGCGCAGACATAACCAAGCGACGTGGCCGAAACCGATTTCCACGCCGCCGTGCTGAAACCGCCCGTCGCGGTCAGCGCCGTCGGCGCGGTCCTGTGAGACGTCGTCCCGTCGCCGATCTGGCCGCTGCCGTTGCTGCCCCAGCAGAAGAGGTAGCTGTCCGCATTGCGGATGGCGCACCCGCCCCTGTAACTGACGGTAAGGCTTTTCCACGCCACGGCGTCCCAGCCGCCGGTGGAATTGATGGCGGTGGGGATGTCCTTGTCCGTCTGGTCAGAGGAGGCATTGGCGTAGGTCGCCCCCTCGCCCCAGCAGAACATGCGGCTGTCCGCCCGGCGCAGCGCGCAGGTATTGCGGTTGCCCACCGCGACGGACTTCCATTGCGTGGTGGCGAACCCGCCGCCCAGCGGGGTGGGGTCGCTCAGGTACAGGTCCGCAGTGCCGACGCCGAGCTGGCCGTATACATTGCTGCCCCAGCAATACATCCGGTAATCGGACGTGCGTATGGCGCACATATGCCCAGACGAAGATGTTTCCGCGATGGATTCCCACGCCGTCGCCGCGAACGGGGCGGCCAGTGGCGCGGGGTTCGTGCGGTTGACGATCGTGCCGTCTCCCAGGCGCCCGTCGGCGTTATAGCCCCAGCAATGCACCGTGGAATCGGTGTTGCGCACCCCGCAGGTGAAACTGCCCCCCGCGCTGGCCTGTTTCCACGCCATGGCATTGTAACCGCCGGTCGTCGTCAGGGGGATGGGCTTGAAGGAGCCACTGGTCGCAGCCGCCCCCAGTTGCCCGTAATTGTTTTCGCCCCAGCAGAACAACGCCTTGTCCGACCCGCGGATGGCGCAGGCATGCATGTCGCCGCCGGAAACGGCGCTCCACACCGTGCTGTTCATCCCGTCTTCGTCGGTCAGGCCGCCGGGAATGATGCGCGCGAAGATGCCGTTCGAAAGCTGGCCGTAAGCCCCCATGCCCCAGCACGCCGCCGTATTGTCGGAACGCAGGCCGCAGCTGAAATGCCGCCCCTGTGAAATATCCTTCCAGACGGTCGCGTCCCAGCCGTCCTGCTCCGTCAGGTCGGTGGGCGTGGTGTAGTTGTTGGCGTAAAAGCCGTTCCCCATCGTCCCGTAATAGCCATACCCCCAGCAGAACAGGCGCGAGCCGGAAGTGCGGATGGCGCAGGTCGCGGCCTCACCGGCGCTGACGATTGAAAACGCGGTGGTGTCGAACCCGCCGCCCAGCGCGACCGGCGAATACTGGTGCGAGGCGTTGCCGTTGCCCAGCCGCCCGTTGCCGTTATGCCCCCAGCAGAAAACCGTATTGTCCGATGTGCGGATGGCGCAGGTATGGCCCGTGCCGCCGGTGACGCTTTTCCATGCCGTGGTGGCGAAGGCGCCCGCAAGTGCGACCGGTGTAGGTTCACCGCCATCGATGTCCGCCACGACCGTGCCGTTCCCGGCCTGGCCGATGTAATTGCGTCCCCAGCAGTAAATGCGGCTGTCGGACGTGCGGATGGCGCAGTTGTGATACGCCCCGGCGGACAGCGACGACCACGCCGTGGTGCCGAACGCGCCCACCAGCGGCGTGGGCGTGGACGGCGTCGTGCTCTGTTCGACGACAGTGGCCGTCCCGTCGCCCAGCATGCCCATGTCGTCACGCCCCCAGCAATAAATGCGGCTGTCGGACGTGCGGATGGCGCAGACATGGTTGATGCCCATGCTGACCGATTTCCACGCCGTGGTGGCGAACCCGCCGGCCAGCGCCGTCGGCAAGTACCTGGTCGTGATCGTGCCGTCGCCGACCTGGCCGAAATTGTTGTATCCCCAGCAGTAAAGATAGCTGTCCGTCTTGCGGATGGCGCACGTGCCGTAATAACTGCTCGACACGTCCGACCATGTCGTGGTGGTGAACCCGCTGCCAAGCGCGGTCGGAAATTCCCGCGAGATGTTGGTGCCGTCGCCGATTTGTCCGTAATTGTTGTGGCCCCAGCAGCGCATGGTGTCGTCCGACAGCAGGCCGCAGGTGGACATGTACCCTGCCGAGAGTTTTTTCCACGTCGTCGTTTTCCATGACCCCGTTGCGGGCAGCAGGGTCGGCACCCCGGTATAGGTCCGCACCCCGTCGCCCAGCCCGCCCCAGACGGCAAGCCCCGTCGACATGATGTTGCCCGCCCCGATGGTGCAGGCGATGGCCCCCACCCCCGGCGGCGGCCCTTCGTAGAAGGACTGCCATTCGGCCGCCGTTTTGGTGCCGATGAACATGGATTTCTGGAATTCGTTGTTGTTGGTGACGATGCGGCAGGTTGAAAATTCAGTGATGGTGGTTTCGCTGGCGTAGGTCAGCGTATACGACGTTGCCGCGTAAGCCGCCGTGAACGATGACAGGAACGACACCAACATCAGCAGCGCGAAACCCGGACATCGAAAAATGGAATACAGGTGTTTCATAACGACGCCCCCTGTTACTGACGAATAGCATACAGGTTGGCGATGCCGGATGAAATGGTGCTGAACGTCGTGGTGCTCCAGCTATTGGTCGCGGTCAGGCCAACCGGCGTCAGGGAAGACGTGGTGTTTCCGGCGCCGAACTGGCCGTAACGGTTGTCGCCCCAGCAATAGATGCGGCTGTCGGATGTTTTGATGCCGCACGTCCAGCCCGTCGTTGTGGTCGTAATGCCTTTCCACGCCGAGGTGCCGAACGTGCCGCTGAGTGCGGTAGGCACGGATTTGCTGGTCGTGGTGCCGTCACCCAGTTGCCCGTAGGTATTGGTGCCCCAGCAGAACAGGTAACTGTCGCTGGTGCGCGTGGCGCAGCCATAGAGATAGCCGACGGAAACCTTGCTCCATGCAACCGCGTCCCACCCGCCGGTGGAGGTGATGGCGGTGGGAATGTTCTTGTCGCTCGTGTCGGAGGTGGCGTTGCCATAGCCGCTGCCGTCGCCCCAGCAATACATGCGGCTGTCGGCGCGGCGAAGCGCGCAGGTGTTGCGGTTGCTGACCGTGACCGCCTTCCACTGCGTCGTGTTGAACCCGCCGCCCAGCGCGGTCGGGGTGGACAGGAACAGATCCGCCGTGCCGACGCCAAGCTGGCAGTAACTGTTATCGCCCCAGCAATACATCCGGTAATCCGACGCCCTGATACCGCACATATGCCCGGAGCCGGTGGACTCAGCCAATGATTCCCATGCGGTGCTGGCGAACGTCGCTTCCAGCGTGCCCGGCACCCCGCGGTTGGTCGTAATCCCGTCGCCAAGGCGCCCGTCGCCATCATACCCCCAGCAGAATGCGGCGGAATCGCTGTTGCGAAGCGCGCAGGTAAAGCTGGCGCCCGGGCTGACCTGTTTCCACGCGGTGGTGTTGTAGCCGCTGCTTGTCGTCAACGGTATGGGCTTGAACGACCCGCTGGCGGACGTGGCGCCAAGCTGGCCGTAATTGTTTTCCCCCCAGCAGAACATGACCTTGTCTGACGCACGCAACGCGCAGGCATGCCGTTCCCCGCCGGCAACGATGCTCCACACCGTGGAGGCCGACCCGTCTTCATCGGTAAGGCCGGTCGGAATGGTACGCGTGAAAATACCGTTGGAAAGCTGGCCATACGCGCCCACGCCCCAGCACGCGGCCGTGCCGTCGGTCTTAAGCCCGCAGACGAAGTTGTTGCCGGAATTGACGTCTTTCCACGCGGAGGCGGACCAGCCGTCCTGGTCGGTCAGGTCGGTCGGGGTGGAATTGGTGGAGGTGTAAAGGCCGCTTCCCATGGTGCCGAACACACCATACCCCCAGCAGTAAAGGCGGCTGTCGGATGTACGGATAGCGCAGGTGTTGTTGACGCCGGAACTCACCATCGTCCATGCGGTGGTATTATAAGGGCTGACCAGCGCGGTCGGGGTTGAAACGCTGGCCGCCGCGCCGTTGCCGATACGCCCGTTGCCGCCATGGCCCCAGCAGTAAACGGCGTTGTCCGATGTACGGATGGCGCAGGTATGGTTGCCCCCGGCGCTCACGTCTTTCCACGCCGTGGTGCCGAACGCGCCGGTCAGCGCCACCGGAATGGGCTGCCCCCCGTCTTCGTCCGTAACCGTGGTGCCGTTGCCGATCTGGCCGATATAGTTTCGCCCCCAGCAATAGATGTAGCTGTCCGAGGTGCGGATGGCGCAGGCGTGGTAACTGCCTGCGGACAACGCTTTCCACGCCGTGGTGCCGAATGTGCCGCTTAAAGCCGTAGGGGTGGACCCCACCCCGCGCGTCGAACTGTCCCCGACCCCGTTGCCGAGCATGCCGAAATCATCCCGCCCCCAGCAATAGATGCGGCTGTCGGACGTGCGGATGGCGCAGGCATATTCGGCCCCCACGCTGACGGCCTTCCATGCCGTGGTGCCGAATGCGCCGGTCAGCGCCGTAGGTATGTTGCGGGTTGAAGCCGTATTGTCGCCGACCTGACCGTAAATGTTATACCCCCAGCAATAAATGTAGCTGTCCGTCTTCCTGATGGCGCAGGTCGTCTGCCCGCCTGAAGAAATGTCGCTCCATGTTGTGGCCGCGAACCCACCGCCGAGCGCCGTCGGAAATTCTTTGTTGGTGTTCGTGGCGTCGCCGACGGTGCTGTAGTTGTTCCAGCCCCAGCAGCGGATGGTGTCATCGTTCATGATGCCGCAGCTTGTGTAATAGCCGCTGGCGATTTTTTTCCACACAGCGGTCTTCCACCCGCCGGTGACCGGCAGCGGCGTCGGCGCCGCCGTATAGGTTTCAGCCCCGTCGCCCACCCCGCCCCAGAAGGACAGGCCGGTGGACATGACATTGCCCGAACCGATGGTGCACGAAACCGCGCTTACCCCGTTCGGCGGCCCTTCGTAGAAGGATTGCCATTCAGTGGCGGTCTTGGTGCCGACGAACAGGCTTTTCTGGAATTCGTTGTTGTTGGAAACGAGGCGGCAGGTCGCAAACTCGGTGATGGTGGTATCGCTGGCATAGGTCAGCGTATACGACGTCGCCGCATAAGCCGCCGTGAACGAAGACAGGAACGACACCAGCATCAGCAGCGCGAACATCGCGCGGCGAAGACGGCTGTAGCGCATGTCGTTCATCGGTTTCGCGTTCCCTTTGATCCGTTACTGGCTTTTAGCCTTCAGCGCATCGATTTCCGCGCGCAGCGCCGCGTTTTCGTCCTTCAGCTCCTTCACCGCCGAAATCAGCGGCGCAATCAGGGCCGGGTAGTCGATGGCCTTCATGCCGTCGGAACCTGTGGTCACGGCTTCGGGGTAAACCTTCTCGGCCTCCTGCGCAATCAGGCCCAGCTTGGTCTCGCCCTTCTCGTCCGCCTTGTATTTATAGGACACGGGGCGCAGCGCCGAAATCTTCTCAAGCTGCGACGGCAGGTCCTGCACGTCTTTCTTGAGGCGGATATCCGACGAATACAGATATGACGTGGCCAGCACGTTGCCCGTGACCGTCAGCGCCTGCGTCGGCGCGCCGTTCATGACGCCGACATAACCGTTGACGGAGTCGGCGGACAGGGCGCTGACCCACGCCGATCCGGTCCAGTACGAAAGCCCCCAGTCGTTTTGCTGCGCGGCGGTGCTGTAGGCGTTACCGCGCGCATACATGGTCCACCCGCGCGCACCGCTGCCCGTCAGGGACGATGTATCGCCCGCCAGCGTCACCAGTTGCAGTTGCGCCTGCTGCGCCCCCGTGGTGCCCGGCGTGCCCACCTGCGCGATTTCAACGACCGAAAGCGGCGATGCCGGGGTGGCGGTTCCCATACCCACATACCCGTTCGTTTCCGCCAGCGTCATAGACGTGGCCGCGACGTTGCTGGCGTTGCGGCGGAAGAAGCGCAGCTTGTTGGCAGAGTCCACGTCGATGTTCCAGGTATTGGCCTGCTCCGCGACGATGGTGCTTTGCGCCGCATAGGACATGATGAGCTGCGCCCCTTCCGTAGCACTGTTCTGGATAATCATGTTGCCGTTGATGAGACGCGTGTTGCCGGCAATATCGACCTTGATACCCGACGGCGGGTCGATGCCGCCGATGCCGATGCTGTTGTCGCCCGAAATGCGCATGGCTTCCGTGGCGGCGGCGCCCGCGTTCATGGTGTAGAAGCGCATGTCGAACGCTTCCGTCCCCGCCGTCAGCGTCGTCGGGATGACCGCGATGGCCGCGCCCACCTCGTTGTTGTTGTTGGTCGTCTCCACTTCGAACTGCATGCCCACGCCGATATTGGCCGCGGGCGCCGCACCCGACGTGGTGCGCGTGACGCGCAGCGGGTACAGGATGCTGTTGGTCGTCGCATCATCCTGCGCCACCTGCAGGCGCGACGTGGGCGTGCCCGTGCCGATGCCGATGCCGACGTTGCCGCTGGCGTTCAGGGTAAGCCCCGTGGTCCCCGTGCTGCCGACGTTGCCGTAGGCGAGGTTTACGCCCGTCTGGCCCGTGATGAAAAGCCCACCGTTGGCGGACGAGCCGTTGGAAACGAACCCGTTCATGTTGTTGATGTAGCTGTTCGACGCATCCGTGCGGAAATGGATGCCGCGCGTACCGCTGGTAAAGCGCACGTCAATCCCCTCCACCTGCAGCTTGGTCGTGGCCGGGGTGGGCACGATACCGCCGATGCTCACGCTGTTATCGCCCGTGATGCGCATGGCCTCGGTGGCCGCCGCGCCCGCGTTCATGGTGTAGAAGCGCATGTCGAACGCTTCCGCAGCCGCCGTCAGCGTGGTGGGCAGCACGGCGATGGCGCCGCCGACCTTGTTGACGTTGTTGG
>JAMIFL010000072.1:0-13344 GCA_035906295.1 Alphaproteobacteria bacterium
GACGACAAGCTGCCCTACGCCGTCGAACCGCTGCTGCAGAACACCATCGGCCAGGTCGCGGAATCGGAACGCAAGCTGTGCCCGTCCATCCTGATTTAAGAACGCGTGCTCAAAGACGTTCTGGGCGACCGGGTCGAACCGGCCTGCCAACGCTTCCGGATGTCCTGACCGCCATGAAACCGGCCCGTCTTTTCGCGGCGCTTGCCGTTACGGGGCCTTTGCTGGCCGGCTGCATGACCGAGACGGCCAAAATCCCCCTGCCCCAGCCTTCGGGCACTTTCGACATCGCAACCGATCCTGCCTGCACGGGCATTACGCTTTGCCGTGCATTGACGGTGCGGGAACGCAAAAGCCTTAAAACCGTTTTCGGCGACCAGTTGCCCTATGACGCGATGCGCGTGCGCCTGACGCCCATGACGCTGCCCTTCGCCCCGTCCGCGCGCATACGTGTCACCGGGCCTTACATCGACGTCCTGCACCCCGGCGAATGGCAGGAGGATTATACCGTCAACATCCGCACCAACGGCAATCTCGGGCATGAGGCGATGCATGTGTACCAGTACGCCGTGGAAGGCATGAACGTGCAGGCCCATGCGGTCGGGCTGTTCCTGTCCAGCGGGTTCAACTACGACAATGCCTACAGGGTCGAACTGCTGAAGCCCGGCGCGCAATACGGCGATTTCAACATGGAACAGAAGGCCCGGGTGGTGGAGCATTACTTCATCGCAACCGAGGCGCTGGCGCGCAACGTCATCGTCACGCCGGAAGGCCGGGCCAATCTTTGCCGTTACGTGCGATGGGCGGAAGGTGTCCTGTCGCCTGTATTGCAGGGGCGCGCCAACGCCGCCTGCGCGCTTAAACCCTGAACCTTACTTCTTCACCACGCGGTCGAGTTCGAGCAATTGTTCGAGCACGCCGGGGAAATCCGTCAGTTTGATCATGTTGGGGCCGTCGGACGGGGCGTTGTCCGGGTCCTGATGGGTTTCCATGAACAGGCCGGCGACGCCAACGGCCACCGCCGCGCGCGCCAGCACCGGCACCATGCGGCGGTCGCCGCCCGACTTGGTGCCAAGGCCGCCCGGCTGCTGGACCGAGTGGGTAGCATCGAAAATAACCGGGTAGCCGGTTTCTGCCATGATGGGCAGCGCGCGCATGTCCGACACAAGCGTGTTGTACCCGAAGCTCGCGCCGCGTTCGCACAGCATGATGTTTTCGTTGCCGGTGGAGGCGATTTTGGCCGCCACGTTCTTCATATCCCAAGGGGCCAGAAACTGGCCTTTCTTGACGTTGATGGCCTTGCCGGTCTTGCCGGCGGCGATGAGAAGGTCGGTCTGGCGGCACAGGAAGGCCGGAATTTGCAGGATGTCTGCGGCCTTGGCCACTTCGGCGCATTGCCACGGCTCATGCACGTCGGTCATGACGGACAGGCCCATCTGCTGCTTCAAATCGGCGAAGATGTTCAGCGCGTCATCAAGCCCCGGCCCGCGTTCGGACCCGAGGGAGGAACGGTTGGCCTTGTCGAACGACGTCTTGTAAATGACGCCGATGTTCAGTTTTGAGCACACTTCCTTGATGCTGCCCGCCATGTCGAAGGCGTGCTGGCGGCTTTCGAGGACGCACGGCCCCGCCATCAGGGCGAAGGGCATGGTGTTGGAGAAGGAGACGTTGGCGACGGTGACTTTTTTCATGGGGCCGATGATAGCGGGATTGGGCTTGGGGGGAAGGATTAATTGGTAAATAGCGGCGCCGCGGCATTTTTCCATGGCGCTTTCCGGGATCGGGGGACTAAGCTTTTCCCAAGCATTCAAAAAAATACCGAACAGGCCCGGTTTCCAATGATACGCCCGTCCCACCGGGCCTTGTCCGCCTTCGCGGGCGTGGCCCTGTTTTTGCAGCCAGGCCTCGCCACCGACCCCATCAGCTCCGGCGCGTTGACCCAAACGCTGGATGCGCTCGGCGCGTCCGAAGGGCAACGCGCCATTCTCAACCGCCTGCCCCGTGTGGTGATGCTGGCGCCGGATACGCCCCACGATACCGTGCCGGAAGATGCGCGCGCAAAGCTCATGCAGCCCTTGCCGTTCAACGATTTCGCCCTCATCCCCCAAAAGGCGGGTGAGGCGTGTCGCATCTTTTCCATCACCCGGGCCGAAGGGCTGCTTGAAAGCTATCAGGGGGCGCTGGCGACGGCGTTCGAGGACCCTTCCGTGTTTTCCGCGCAGGAACTGGCGCAGTTCACGTTCTTCCACGAAGCGTCGCATTGCGGGCAAAACATACGCGGTCGCACGATGATGGATTATGAGAGCGAGGCGGATTTCAAAGGCATTGCCGCTGTACTGGCCCGCAACCCGGCAAGCCGCATCGCCGAAACCGTGATGGCTCTGCGCGTGCTGGCGCTGTGGCCCGAACAGAACGGCCTTGCCCTGCATTATCGCCTGAAAGACCAGCCCCTGCCCCCTGCCCGCGAGATGCTGGCAGCCATACAGACCGTGAATGCGGATGCGCGGCATGCGGCGCCCCGCCTGCTGCCTGCCATGACCCGGCGCTTCGGCGTCATGCGCGCGGTGTTCACCACGCAGGTGGGGGCTTACGCGCAGGCTCTGCGCGATGCCGAGACACCGATGCAGCGCGACGCCGCGCAAATCAAACTCGACGCATTGCGGTTCATGAAGCCGAAACTGGCCGATGCAGCCCTGCGGTATTTCAACCGCATTCCCAACCTTGCGGTGGCGGCGACCTATGTGCCCTAGCCTTCGTCATGCGCGCGGGGATGCGCGGCGCGGAAGGTCTTGAGCAGTTCTTCGTAGTTCACTTCCGTATAACGCTGTGTGGTGGACAGCGACGAATGGCCCAGCAATTCCTGAATTTCGCGCAGGTTCATCCCCTCGCCGAGCAAATGCGTGGGGTAGGAATGGCGCAGGGCGTGGGGCGTGGCGCTTTCGCCCAAACCTAAATCGACACGCAGTTTACGCATGCGTTTCTGGAGCATGCCGGGGTTGAGGCGCTTGCCCCTTTCGCCCACGAAGACCGGCCTTTCCGGCGTTTCCACAATGGGGCAGGCCGCGCGGTAACGGTCGATAAGCTTCAGGGAATGCACCAGCAGCGGCACTTCGCGCTGCTTGCTACCTTTACCTGTAATGCGCAGCATGTCGGGACGGGCTTCGATGTCGGCAAGGTTAAGGGACAGCCCCTCGCTGATGCGCAGGCCGGAACCGTAGAGCAGGCCGAACAGCGCCTGATCGCGCGCTTCCGTCCAGTCGGCGTGGTCGAGGGTTTCGAGCATTTCGAAAATGCGGCCCGCTTCCATGGGGCGCGGCACCTTGTGCGGCAGCTTGGGCGTGGCCATCAGGCGCAGGTTGGGGTTGTGCAGGATGCCGTTGAAATCCAGCCATTTGAAGAAGGTGCGCAAGGAACTGACCGCGCGGGCGCGGGTGGTGTTGCCGTTGCCCGCCATGGCTTTTTTGGAAAGGTAGCCGCGAAAATCACGCAAGGCTGCGTCGGAGATGTGGCGCAGGGCCACCGGCTCACCCAGATGCTCGCCCAGATAGGTCATGAACTGGCGGATGTCCGACGTGTAGGCGCGAATGGTGTGGCGGGAGGCGCGGCGCTCGCTTTCAAGCGCGCTCAGCCACGCCTTCACGGCGTCTTGCGTGTCTTCCGCGCACCAGCCCTCAAGGGCTGCGGCGTTTTTCAGGCGGGTATGTCCAGCCACAGGCGGAACATGCGTTCGACGACGCGGGCGAGGTAGCTGACCAGCTCCGTCCCCTGCCCGTCGCGGAACATCTCGGGGTCGCGGGAGCCGAAGCACAGCACGGCGGGCGGCGTGTTCATGGAAATATCGACGCGTAAAACGGCCTGCGAACGCACGAGGCGTGCGCCGCCGCCGTAAATGGCGTCGGAACCGTTGATGTCGCCCTGCAGAAGCGCGGTCTGGCCCTGCATCCACTGGGTGATGGTGCCCGAGGGTACGACCTTGATGCCGGAGGCGTGGATATTGGCCATTTCCTGACCGTTGCTTTCAACCACCAGCACGCACATGTCGACGTCCAGAATGGTGGCCATATCCATGGTGACGGCCTGAATGAACTGGATGAAATTGCGGGCTTCGAGGATTTTGAGCGTCGCCTGCTGGATGCGCGTGACGCTGTTCATGTTGACGCGGGAGACTTCGATGAGGTCGCGCGTGGTCTCGGTAATCGCGTCTTTGTCTTTCTTCAGGCGCTGGACCATGTAGTGCTGGAAGTCAGCGACCTTGCGGCCCATGTCTTCCTTGGGCGGCACCATGTGTTCCAGCACGTCGGGGTATTTTTGCAGGAAGTTCGGGTTGGCCTTGAGCCAGGCGACAACGTCCTTCTCGGTCGGGGTGCTTTGCGGGGTCTTCTGGTCGGTCATCATCATGGCAGGCTTTAAGGGTGATTTGTTCGATTCAACAAATCACATCGTACCATAAAAACGATGGCGTAAACGGCTTACGAAACGGCGCGGTTACGAAAGAACGACGCGCAGCGTGCTGTTCATGGCGTCGATCCACAGCGACGGGCGCAGGTGGTGGTCCACGTCGCTTTCAACCGGGCGGACGCGGGCGGCATCGGCGTTCAGCGTGTCGGCCAGTGTCTGCAGGTCCGCCACCGTGGCGGTTGCGGCAACCACCCTGATGGTGTCGGCCAGCTTCTCGCGGACATCGGCGTGCGCCTGGCTATCGTGGTCGTCGAGACGGGCGGCTATGGCCACCAGTTCCTTGCCAAGCGGCTCGGTGGCATCACGGAAAAGCTGGACGACGCGGCAATCGGGTTTTTGGTCATAAATCATGCCCGGTTGATACCTCACGACCTTGCGGCGGCGCAACATTTGCGTGCGCATAGGTGGTATGCGTCGGGGGTGGTATGCGTCGTGGCCGTATGCGTCAGGACGGCAGGAAGCCCGCCAGCTTGGTGCGCATGGCCTCGATATGGGCGGAGGGGCGCAGTTCCGCCTCGACCTGATGTTCCATCGCTTCAAGCCGGAATACGTAGCCGCCGAGGTTGTTGTAGAGAACGCCGAGATCTTCCGGCGCCTCGCAGCACATGGCGGTGCCAAGCGCGCCGGTGATGCAGTGATGCACCTTGTAGTAAGGCGACTTGCTGGTGTCCGTCGCGGGGATGCGCCGGGCCAGTTCGGCCGCCATGGTGGTCAGGGTTTCGGTTTCCGGCTTCGCGGCGGCGGCGAAGGCCTCCACCGCGTTAATCTGAACATGCATGTTCATGTGGGGTATGTCCCAAAGTTGAGGGCGCAGACTTACGCCTGCGCCCCCGGGAATACCAAATCTGTTTATGCAGGTCAGATATGCAAATTAGATATGCAGCGGACGGTTATCCACCGCCAGCGCCGCTTCCTTGACCACTTCGTTCAGCGTCGGGTGGGCGTGGCAGGTGCGGGCGATGTCCTCGCTCGAAGCGCCGAATTCCATGGCCAGCACGCATTCCGCGATGATGGTGCCCGCTTCGGGCCCCACGATATGGACGCCGAGCACGCGGTCGGTTTTCGCATCGGCCAGGATTTTGACGAAACCATCGGTCGAGCCCATGGCGCGGGCGCGGCCATTGGCCATGAACGGGAATTTGCCGACCTTGTAGGCGGTGCCCGCCTCTTTCAGTTGCTCTTCCGTTTTGCCGACGGCGGCGATTTCGGGCCATGTGTAGACCACGCCGGGAATGGCGTCGTAATCGATGTGGCCGGACTGGCCCGCCAGCATTTCAGCGAGCGCCACGCCCTCGTCTTCCGCCTTGTGCGCCAGCATGGCGCCCTTGATGACGTCGCCGATGGCGTAGATGCCCTTCACGTTGGTCTGGAAATGGTCGTCGGTTTCGACACGACCGCGGTTGTCGAGCTTCACGCCCGCGCCGCCAAGGCCGAGGCTGTCGGTGTGCGGCTTACGGCCCACGGCCACCAGCACCACGTCGCCGGTGATGGTTTCGGCCTTGCCGCCTGCGGCGGGTTCGACGTTCAGCACCACGGCCTTCTTGCCGGTTTCGGCGCCCGTGACCTTGTGGCCGAGCTTGAAATCGATGCCCTGTTTTTCGAGGATGCGCTGGGCGGCCTTCGCGGTTTCAAGGTCCATGCCCGGCAGGATGCGGTCGAGATATTCGATGACCGTGACCTTCGCGCCCAAACGGCGCCACACGGTGCCGAGTTCGAGGCCGATGACGCCCGCGCCGATGACGACGAGATGACCCGGTACTTTTTCCAGTTCCAGCGCGCCGGTGGAGGAGACAATCTGTTTCTCATCAATCGTGATGCCGGACAGCGGCGCCACGTCGGAGCCGGTGGCGATGATGATATGCTTGGCCGAATAGGTTTCTGAACCGACTTTGACTTTACCGGCTTCGGGGATTTGCCCCTCGCCCTTCAGCCAGTCGATCTTGTTTTTCTTGAACAGGAATTCGATGCCCTTGGTGTTCTCGCCCACGACCTTGGACTTGAAGCCCATCATGTTGCCGAGGTTGACCTTCACGGAACCGACGTCGATGCCCATGTCCTTGAAGTGGTGGCCCGCCGCCTCGTATTTTTCAGACGCCGAAAGCAGCGCTTTCGAGGGGATGCAGCCCACATTGAGGCAGGTGCCGCCGAGGGTGGCGCGTTTTTCGACCACCGCGGTCTTCATACCCAGCTGGGCGCAGCGAATGGCGCAGACATAGCCGCCGGGACCGGCGCCGATGACGATGACATCATAAGATTTTTCGGACGCGGATTCAGACATGCGGAAGCTTTCTTTCGGGGGTGTTCGGACCCCGAAAGAGTTAGCTTATCGTCAGGCCTTTAACAAGCCCCGGAAGGGTCATCTGCTGCTGGCGGTCATTGGCGATTTCGACGTATTTCGGCGCCATGCCCATGGCATGACGGGCGAAGCGTGTGATGTCGATGGCTTCGTCAATGGTGTTGACCACGCTGACATTGGCGCGGTCCATCAGGGATTGCGGCAGGTATTCCAGCAAATTGTCGTAAACGCCGCGCATCTGGCCGGTGCGGCCGACCTGCTGGTTCACGATAATCAGCGGGCGGTTTTCCACCGGCCTGGCGCCGCTGATACGGGTAATCATGGAAGCCACGATTTCCTGAATGGTCCCCGCCCCGCCGGCGAGGACGATTTCAGCGTCCGTATCCTGCAGCTTTTCAATGCGCGGGAAGATGCTGGCGTGGACGCGGACATGGTCGTTCCAGTCGCACAGGCCTTCGGCGCGCATGGTGTATTCATACTGGTCGGAGATGACGGCGTTGACCGGCACGCGCTGCATGCCTTTTTTGGCGGCATCTTCGCGGAAGGCGTGGACGCCGTCGCTGGTCATGCGCATCAGGCCCTCGGTACCGCCGCCGTTCTTGACGGCGAAGCCCTGTTCGGCGAGGCGGTAGGCCAGGTCGAACGCCTCTTTACGCAAGACCTGATCGGTCGAGGTGGCGGAGCAGTAGATGGTGGCGCGGAACAGCCCTTCGGGGCGCCTGCCTTTTTCGATGTATTGCGGTTCCGTGAATTCAAGGCGGCGGTAGGTGCGCATGTGGTTGCGCATGGCTTCCGTAATCGCCATGGCCATGCCGCGGCGGTTGCTGTCCTGAATGTCCATGAACATGTGTTCCGGCTTCTGGCCGATGAAACCCATGCGGTGGAAATCGTCGTACATGGCCTTGCATTCATCCCACTCGCGCGAGAAAACGCCGAGGAATTTGGGATACACCGCCGGGTCGAAGACCTGCTTGCCCACCACCAGCGAGGTGAAGATGAACATTTTGTGCAGCTTCATTTCGTCCGTACCGGCGTATTTGGATGAATACGGCCCGAGGACGAAGGCGTCGGCGTCGTCGAAGTAATTCTGGAACGCGCTCAGGCCGGAATGGACGATGCGCTTGCCGTCGCCCGGGGTCTTGAAGGCGTAGGTGCCGGCGCGGCGGTAATCGTAATGGCCGTGGCGGCCGGTGCCGAGGTTGAAGTCGGCGCGCACGCGCTTGGCGGTGTTCTTGTCGCCGTGGCCGTGCATTTCGGGGAAGAAGTTGGTGTGGGTCAGCACCGTGTGCTGGTTCATGCCCTGCAGGCCCGAATGGCCGAACACCTTGCTGGATTCCGCGACGAGATGCATGTGGTTGCGGTGCTGGTCCATGCCGGTCAGCGCGGCCATGGCGACGGCGGCGCGCGCCATGCTGCTTTGCTGCTCGATGTAGTGCGGAATTTCCATCTTGGTGCGCTTGCGGGTGTCGCCCACGGGCATCAGGAAGTGTTCGGAATAATAGTGCGGTTGGTTGGCCGGGCGCGGCTCGAAGCCGATGACGTCCAGCGTGGCGCCGAAGCTGGTGTAAATCGGGCGTTCGCCTTTGGCGTCCGGGAACAGCGGCGTCATCATGTAGCAGGTGACGTCGTGCGAGGTCAGGTCGGCGTCCGGGCCTTCCTGTTCGGCCACGACTTTCATGCTGGCGTAGAAATCCGTGATGCTCATGGATTTGAGCACGTTGCCCAGTTCGACGCCCGGGCTTACGCGGTAATGGTTCAGGTAGTTGGAGCAGCGGGCGAATTCAGCCGAGCCGAACAGGCACAGCATGGTATCGAGGCCGCGATCGTCGAGCCAGATGAAGGTGTTGGCCGGGTCCGCGCCATAGGCTTCGAGGCGGGCAATGATGTCCGCGCGTGATGTCGTGTCGGCCTTTTCGATGGCGTTGATACGCTTCTCGTTATTATTGCCGGCGTAGGTGCGGCTGTATTCCTTGGCTTCCACCGGCTTGTCGACCAGCAGGTTGAAGGGCAGCACCTGAACGTCCAAGCCCTGATATTGCAGGATGGCTTTCAGTTCATGGATTTTCTTGTCGTTGCTGGTCTGCACCAGAATGGTCGCGCCCGGGCGGACCGCCATGGCGACGTCATGCGCAGGCGTTTTGCCGCCCTCGATGCCGTAGCCGGAGACGATGTCGCTGATGTCGTTATAGGTATCGGCGCGGTGGATGTTCAGGCCGATGAGGTCGATGTTCAGGGTGCGCAGATAGCCCATGAACGGACCCCACAGGTCCTTATGGCTGTTGAGGACCAGCGGCACCCGGTCGCTGCCGCCGCCGACGCGGTCGGCGATGAGCAGGACGGCCTGATACAGGCTGTGCACGTCACCCTTGGAGAGGATCATCGCGCCCTCGCCTTTTTGCAGCTCGGCGGCGGTGACGGCGGTATTGCGGTTTTGCGGGGCGAAGCCCAGCGTGGTGTGGTTCTGCAACCCCTCATGCGTCAGGCGCGCGCGCAGGGCGGATGCGCTTTTCGCCAGCGGATAGCCGATGGGGTGGATGGACGTATCGCCTTTCAGCGACAGGATTTCGTGGCTGTCGTCAGGCAGGGTGACGAGGCATTTCGGCTCTTCGGATATTAAAAAACCCGCACGAAGGCGAGTCAGCTGGTCAAAAAGCCATTTATTCGAGTCGGTGATACAGGGTTTTCGGCCTTCGAGCATTTCGCGCAGGTCGTTGGCGGTGGCCAGCAGGTGCGCGTGCGCAATATTCTTGCTTGATACAGTATTCGCTGGGGTATTCGCCGGGGTATCCGCTGGCGGTTCCTGCGTCTGAGCCGTCATTTCCAATTCCCTATGTCCCATCATCCTATGCCTTTTTGTTTTTGGCGCCTGTTTTTATGACAACAGGTTATACGGATGTTTTATGGCAAAGTAAAGTTTTGCCTTTACCCAACTTTTAGGAGAGTCGCGCCGAACGGACAACCCCGCCGAACAGGTTATAAACAGCCTGTTTTGCGGGGTTTTTTAACCTGTTGCGACTTAATCGGCAGGCGCTTACGCCCCGCCCCAGTCCTCGAGCCACAAATCGGGCTTTTCATCGATGAATTTTCTGCACAGGGCGATGCAATCGGGGTCGTTCACCTCAATGACCTCGACGCCGCGTTCGCGCAGCAGTTTTTCGTTGCCGGCGGAATTGGTGGTGTCGCCCACCACCACGCGCTGGATCTTGAACTGGATGATGGTGCCCGTGCACATCATGCAGGGCGACAGCGTGGTGTACATGGTGGTATCGCGGCGCGACGTCATACGGCCTGCGGCGCGCATGGCGGCCATTTCACCGTGGATGATGGGGTTGCCTTCCTGCACGAGGCAGTTATGCCCCTCGCCCAGAACCTCGCCGGTTTCATTGTCGACGATGACGCCGCCGATGGGGCAGCCGCCCTCGTTATAGCCTTTGAGGGCTTGCTCATAAGCCCGGCGCATATAGACTTCGTGTGATTGGTACATTCTCGTCTCCCTGTGGTTTCCGATGGCTTTAGCAGATACAGCATCCGTCATTCAACACATGCAATCGGCGGTGGACGTCGTGCTCGGGTCCGAACACGACACCAGCAAGGTGGCCGCCTGCGCCTTCCACCCCGCCCACCCGGAGGCCGCGCCCGTCGCCAGCATGAACATGCGGCCCGAAACCCTGAAGGCGCATTTCCCGTGGGACGCCCGCATCGGCGCGTCCAGTCAGTTCATCCATGCCGAGCTTGCGGCGCTTTTGCGGTTCAGCGGGCCGTTGCGCGGGGCGCATATCTGCGTCACTGACCCGTTCTGCCCCAACTGCGCGAAGAACCTGGCGGAAGCGGGCGTAAGGTCCATCTACATCGACCACAAAGGCTTCCAGAAGGATTTCATCGCCCGCAACGGGGATGAATTCAAAACCATGTCCATGCTCATCGCCGAAAAAGCGGGCATCAGTGTTTACGAGGTCAACCGCAAGGCGGGAACCGTAACCCCGCTTTCGGCGCAAAGCGCCCTCACCCGCCCGGCCATGGGCGGCATCGAGTTCTTCGACATCGAAGACGGCATGACGCTGGAAGCGGCCATGGCGATGTTCCGCACCCGGCTGGGCGCACGGGAAACGTGGTCGCTTGCCTTCGTCGAAGAGGCGGACGGCGCCCCCCGTGGCATACTGGTGTTCGAGGCGCTGCCCCCCGGCATCACGCCCGAGGATTTCCGCACAAGGCAGGGTGATACCGGCAAATACCGCTTCCCCATCGACCCGCTGACCCGGCTTGGCCTTGCCATCAAGCGCATGAACATGACCCTGCGCGACAAGCGCGTGGGATGCGCGCGGGTCCCCTCCTCCCGTGCCCTTGTCAATGCTATGGGAATGGGTATATCTAGCCTGTTGCTGGCCTCCAGCCTTGCCGACCATGATGTGTCCGGCCCGGTTGCGCTGGAAACGCTTAAGGCCAAAGGAATTCTAACCGTTACGGAGATTTGAGCATGACCATCAAACAAACCCTGCTGCTGGTTCCGGCGCTTGCGCTGACGCTGGCTTTCGCCGCCTGCGACAACAAAGCCGAAGACACCACCGCCCCGGTCGACACCAACCAGACCAGCATGATCAACGACCTGCCGTCGGTCGCCCCGGCTGCCGGCGATGAAGAAACGACCACGTCCAGCGACGCTTCGGCCGCCGATGCCGTCGCCTCTTCCGACGCTGCCGTCGCTCCTGCCGGTGAAGCCGGCGTTTCGGAAGCCTCCCCGGCTGAAGGCGTGACGGAAGCCCTCCCGGCCCCGGTCGACGACACCACGGCCTGCCCGCATCAGGACCTGGTCGGCAAAACCAAGGGCGACATCGACATGTCGACCATCAAGGAACCCGTGCGCGTCCTGTACCCGGACAGCCCGGCCACGATGGACTACAACGCCAACCGCGTGAACATCATCCTGGAACACGGCACCGACAAGGTGACCGAAGTCCGCTGCGGCTAATCGGCTGAAGATTGCAAAAGGGCCGCGTTCCGAAAGGTGCGCGGCCTTTTTCTTTGCCGGTCATGGCGCCCGTCATGAAGACAAGCAAAAACCCCTCTCCGGGATTGGAGAGGGGTTTTTCGTACCCACACCCTGTCAGTGTGTGTGGGTTGATTTTACCGCTTCGTTCATCCCCTGCAATTCCCTAATGCGCGAGCGTACGCGCGGCGGTCTTGGTTGTTTCAAGCGCGGCGTTGGCGCGGCGCACGGCGTCGGCGATGTTGGTGACGTTGCCGCTGATGCCGGTCACGGCGGTGGAGGCCTGCTGCATGTTGGCGGTGATTTCCTGTGTCACCGCGCTTTGTTCCTCAACCGCGCTCGCGGCGGTGCTGACGTAAGACTGCACGTCTTCAATGCCGCGCTTGATATGCGCCAAAGCTGTCACGACGTTGCCGGACACGGCCTGCATCGCCTCGATTTCACGGGTAATCTGCTCCGTCGCGTCGCTGGCCTGCCGGGCGAGGCTCTTGACCTCGTCCGCGACGACGGCAAAGCCTTTGCCCGCCTCTCCGGCCCGCGCCGCCTCGATGGTGGCGTTGAGGGCCAGCAGGTTGATCTGGCCCGCGATACCCTGAATCATCTCAACAATGCCGCCCATGGCGCTGGCGGCCTTGTCCAGTTGCTGGGTCGCGGCATCGGCGCGTTCCGTCTGGTCTATGGCGTTGTGCACCGAGGTCATGGATTTGGACATGGAGCTTGAAATCTCGCGGACCGACGCGCTCATCTCCTCCGCGCCCGAGGCGATGGACTGCACCGTGCCGGAGGTCGTGACAGCGGAATGCGCCGCCGATGCCGACTGGTTGTCGGCGGAGGCGATGGCTTCGTCGATGGCGCCGATGTTTTCATCAATCAGGCGGCGCACGTCTTGCAGCAACTGGATCTGCCTGGTCACGTCGGTTGCGAATTTCACGACCTTGAAGGGCTTGCCGTTCATGTCGAAAATGGGGTTGTAGCTGGCCTGAATCCAGATTTCGCGGCCACCTTTGCCGATGCGCTTGTATTCCGCGGCCTGGTATTCACCGCGGTTCAGGCTGGCCCAGAAATCGGCGTATTCCCGGCTGTTGGCGTAAGCGGGCTCAACGAACATGCTGTGGCTGCGGCCCTGTATTTCATCCAGCCGGTAACCGAGGGCGTTGAGGAAATTCGTGTTGGCCGTGATGATGCTGCCGTCGAGGTTGAACTGGATGACCGCCTGCGACTTGTCGATGGCGGCAAGCTGGCCGCTGGTATCGGCGTTCTCGAGCTTGCGGGCAGTGACGTCGGTAGCGACCTTCACTACCTTGTAAACCTTGCCGCTGGCATCCGTGACCGGGTTGTAGCTGGCCTGAATCCAGATTTCGCGCCCGCCTTTGGCGATGCGCTTGTATTCGGCGGCTTTGTAGTGGCCCTGCGCCAACCCACGCCAGAATTCCGCGTATTCGGATGATTCGGCATAGGCAGGTTCCACGAACATGCGGTGATGCCTGCCCTGAATCTCAGGCAGGGTGTATCCTATGGCGGTCAGGAAATTTGCATTCGCGGCGAGAATGGTGCCATCCGGCGTAAATTCAATAATCGCCTGCGATTTATCGAGGGCCAAAAGCGCGTC
>JAMIFL010000073.1:0-2956 GCA_035906295.1 Alphaproteobacteria bacterium
GCCTTCGCGTTCCAGCCCGATGGAAATGGCGAAATGCGGAATGCCGTGCATGAAGTTGGTGGTGCCGTCGATCGGATCGATGATGAAGCGATGGCTCTTGTCGGCGCCGGTGCTACCGCCGCCTTCTTCGCCCAGAAAGCCGTAACCGGGACGGGCCTTGGACAAGTCCTCGATCAGGATCTTTTCGGTGCGCTTGTCGGCGCTGGTAACGAAGTCCGCCGGGCCCTTCATCGAGATCTGCAAGTTCTCCAGCTCGTTGAAATCGCGGATCAGCGGGCGGCCGGCCTTGCGGGCGGCGGCCACCATCACGTTCAGGGCAGGCGAGGAATAGGGCGCCATTAGTCAGCCCTGCGCACATAGGAGCCGTCTTCGGTGGCGACGATGATCTTTTCGCCCGCGCCGATGAAGGGCGGCACCTGAATCTTCAGCCCGTTTTCCAGCACGGCGGTCTTGTAGGACGGGGCGGCGGTGCCGCCTTTGAGCACCGGATCGGCCTCGGCCACGGTCAGCGTCACCTGCACCGGCAGTTTGATGCCGATGGGCTTGTCTTCATACATGTGGACCAGCGTCTTCATGCCGTCCTGCAGGAACTGCGCCTGGTCGCCGACAAAATCGGTGTTCAGCTCGATCTGCTCGTAGCTTTCCATGTCCATGAAGGTCAGCATGTCGCCGCTCGCATAAAGGAACTGGAAGTCCTTCTTGTCCAGATAGGCTTCGTCCACCGCTTCGTCGGAGCGAAAGCGTTGGTTCAGCTTGGTGCCGGTGGTGACGTTCTTGAGTTCGACCTGGTTGTAGGCGCCGCCCTTGCCGGGCTTCACCTTGACGGTCTTCACCGCGATCCACAGACCGCCCTCGTAATTGATGAGGGTGCCGGGGCTGATTTCATTGCCGGTAATTTTGGCCATGGGAATTGCGCTCCTTCGGGGCGCGAGGGGTGAAAAACGTCAACAGGTTCAAACAGCGGGCGGGTGATAGCAGGGCCTATTTCCAGCGGCAATAGGTGCAAGGGTCAGCCAGGCATCTGGGACATCCGCGTCAAGGTCATTTTCACCCGTTTTGCGGGCGTGGGTACTGCAGATATGAAATAGCGGCTTTCACGGGTCGGAAGGTTTCAACCAGGGCGGCGTGGCAAACCAGCGATCCGTTTCCCCAGATCGTTCCATATTCACAAATTCGTCTGTTTCGTATCTTTCGAAGAAGTATTGCTCGATATCCGGCTCTGCCGCCCAAAGGCCCTGCTTCTTTGCAGTATGGAAAAAACGGCCCAGCGCGTCGAGCGGTTCAAGACTGCTCATGTCGGGAATTATAACGGAGCGCTCTGTTGTTGGGCCCTCGACAAATGTTGCCGGAAATTCCGCAGGCCAGGGGGTGCCGAAAAAGCCATAATGCGCGAAGAACCGCGTTGCCCCAAACTGACGCGCTACGCAGCTATAAATTTTCCAAGTCTCGATCTGTTCGCGGGCGCGCTCGACCATCCATGGCGTACCGGCATTTGCATTGGCTGCTTCAGCGGGAGAGAGGCTGTTACCTGAAACGAGGCGCACGCCGCGCGGCTTCTGGTCGGTTGCTATCTGCCTGGCCATTTCGCGCCAGTAAGGAAAGAAACTGGCGATATCTTCCTCCGAGGCCCGGATGACGCATGTCGGCATGATTTTGGGCGCGAGGGTCTGCAGCAGTTCTGGACGCGAATTGTTTATTGATAATTGCCAGGCAATGCGTCGGTCGTCTTCCGGCGTTTGTGCTTGTACACACAGTGGCAAAAGGCTGACGAATGCTAGAATGATGGCGTGCTGTCCGCGCATGCATATCCCCCATAAGCGGAGAGACGCTACTGGCCAGCGCTGGCGGTGAAAAGGGTGTTAAAGGCCTTAACCGCGGTTTCCGGGCCATCCGGGTGGTCCCACACCCCGCCCGCCACGGCGAGGAAATCGGCGCCGGCTTCCACCAGCGCGGGCGCGTTGGCGACCGTGATGCCGCCGATGGCGACGCAGGGTACGACCATCATTTCGCCCCACCATTTCAGCAGGTCGATATCGGCGCTGGTTTTGGGTTCCTTGGTCTGGGTCGGGAAGAAAGCGCCGAACGCGACATAGTCGGCCCCGGCTTCACCCGCTTCCATGGCCAGGTGGCGGCTGTCGTGGCAGGTAACGCCGACGATGCCATTCGGCATCCGCTGACGCGCGTCGGCGTAAGGCGCGTCTTCCTGGCCGACATGCACGCCGTCGCAGCCCATTTCGGCGGCCAGATCAGGCCGGTCGTTGAGGATGAAGGCCGTGCCATGCGCCTGCACCACGGGGCGCAGCGTGTCGGTGGCGCGGCGGATTTCATCGTCGCTGGCGTCTTTGAGGCGCAACTGAAAGCTGGCGACATCGCCGCCCGACAAGGCTTCCTTCAGCGGACCCAGAAAATTCGCCGCCGAAAGCTTCGGCGGCGAAATCAGGTAGAGGCGGCAGTTGCTCAATGTACCCTCATGCTTCGACGAGCTTTGCATGCGGATTTCGCCTCACCCTGAGCTTGTCGAAGGGGGAGGAGAAGCACGATCAAGCGGCCTTCTGCTCGTCTTCTTTCTTCCACTTGCCCAGCGACGCCAGGGAGTTCATCAGCGCGCGATGGGCAAACGCTTTCTGGCCAGCGGCGACATTTTCCGATTTTCCGCTCCAGGCCTTTTGCGGCGCGGCCTGCAACGCGCGGCCATAGGAGAAGGTCAGCGCCCAGGGCAGGTTCGCTTGAAGCGCGTTCATGGCCGACAGATGCGCGGTGGCGTCTTCATCCGACTGCCCGCCCGACAGGAAGGCGACGCCCGGCACGGCGCCCGGTACGCAACGCTTCAGCACCTTGACGGTGCGTTCAGCGACTTCCGCGACGGAATTCTGTTTGGGGCACTTCATGCCCGGCACCACCATATTGGGCTTCAGGATGATGCCTTCCAGCTTCACATCGGCGAAAAAGAGTTCCT
>JAMIFL010000074.1:0-2848 GCA_035906295.1 Alphaproteobacteria bacterium
GACGTCGCAGCCTCAAGGCAGGATGCCGAGCGCTTCCAGAACGAAGCCGCCATCTACCGTAACGACATCCTGCCCCGCGCCCGCGGTCAGGCCATCAAGATCTTGCAGGACGCCGAAGGCTACAAGCAGGACGTGATCGCCCGCGCCAAAGGTGACGCCGAACGCTTCGCCGAAATCATGGAAGCCTACAAAACCGGCAAGGACGTGACCCGCGACCGCTTCTACATTGAAACGATGGAACAGGTCCTCTCCAACGCCAACCGTATGATTATTGAACAGAAGGCAGGCACCACGGGCGTCGTCCCCGTCCTGCCGCTTGACGCCATGCGCCAGAAAACGGCACCGGCGCCTGCACAAACCAATTCGATGGGGCAATAACAATGAACAGCGCACGTTTCCAGTTCCTTATCTTGGGCGCCGCCGTTCTGGCCTTGCTGGCCAGTTCCTGCCTATTCGTGGTCGACCAGACGCAGCAGGGCATCGTCCTGCGCTTCGGCAACCCGGTGAAGGTGCACTCCACCGCCGGTCTCAAGGTCAAACTGCCCTTCCCCGTCGAAACGGTGGAATATTTCGACCGCCGCATTCTTGATGTCGACCCGGCGCCCGAACGCGTCAACCTCGCCTCCGACGACGTGATGCCCGGCATCATCGTGGATGCCGCCCAAAAAGGTAAAGCCGATACCGCCCGCTCCGCCGGCGGCTCCATCCCGGTCATCGTCGACACCTTCGCGCGCTACCGCATCGTCGACCCCGTGCTGTTCCTGCAACGCCTGCGCACCGAAACCAACGCCGCCGTTCGCATCGAAAACACCATGAACGCCGCAACCCGCGACGTGCTGGGCAAGGCATCCCTCTCGCAGCTCCTCTCAGCCCGCCGCACCGACCTGATGGGCCAGATCCGCGACCGCGTGAACCGTGACATGAAGGAACGCGGCGTCGAAATCGTCGACATCCGCATCGGCCGCGCGGACTTGACCGAGCAACTGCGCGATTCCACCGTCAACCGCATGATCACCGAACGCCGCGAAGAAGCGACCGAGGCCCGCGCCCGCGGTCAGGAAAAAGCGCAGCAGATTAAATCCACCGCTGAAAAAGAACGCACCATCATCCTGGCCGAAGCCCAGCGCGACGCCGAAATCAAACGTGGTGAAGGCGACCGCGAAGCCATCCGCACCGTAACCGCCATCGCCAACGAAGACCCGGATTTCTACGCCTTCATCAAAACCATGTTCGCCTACCAGAACACGCTGGCCAAACCGGAAACGACCCTGGTGCTGACCCCGGACAGCGCCTTCCTGAAGTATTTGAAAAGCCCTGAATAACCCCTAAAATCAAGCCTGACTAAATTTTGCCAGAATTAACGCGCCCAAATAGACAGCACGCGACCTGAAACAGGAGCTTACCCAATGATCCGCAACACGCTTTTGACCTGCGCCGCCTTCGCCGCCGGGGCTTTTGCCGTCTTCACCTTCACCAGCGCCACCACGCCCTCGCAGGCCGCCCCCTCGGCGCCGCCGACCATGGTGCCCGTCAGCTTCGCCGATCTGGCCGACCGCCTGCTCCCCACGGTCGTGAACATCTCCTCCACCCAGAAACTCGACACCGGCGAAGGCGCGGCACCGCAGGGCCCCGAAATGCCCGAATTCCCCGAAGGCTCCCCGTTCGAGGATTTCTTCAACGACTACATGAAACGCCATCAGGACCAGATGCAGGCGGTGCCCCCCACCTCCCTCGGCTCCGGCTTCATCATCGACAAGGACAAGGGCTACATCGTCACCAACAACCACGTCATTAAAGACGCGCAGGAAATCCGCATCACCCTGCACGACAACGCCATCGTCAACGCCAGCGTCGTCGGCAAGGACGAGAAAACCGACATCGCCCTCCTTCAGGCCGACCTGAAATCGCACGACGTCTCCGCCGCCCCCTTCGGCGATTCCGACGCCCTGCGCGTGGGTGACTGGGTCATGGCCATCGGCAACCCGTTCGGCCTCGGCGGCACGGTCACCGCCGGCATCGTCTCCGCCCGCAAGCGCGACATCAACGCAGGTCCGTATGACGACTTCATCCAGACCGACGCCTCCATCAACCGCGGCAATTCCGGCGGCCCCATGTTCAACCTGCGGGGTGAAGTCATCGGCATCAACACCGCCATCTACTCGCCCTCGGGCGGTTCCGTGGGCATCGGCTTCGCCATCCCCTCGTCCATGACGAAAACCATCATCGACCAGCTCACCAAATACGGCAAAACCCGCCGCGGCTGGCTCGGCGTCCGCATCCAGACGGTCACGCCGGAAATCGCTGAATCCCTGAATTTGGGTAAAGAACGCGGCGCCCTCGTCGCATCGCTGACCGACGGCGGCCCCGCCGCCAAGGCAGGCGTGAAGGCGGGCGACGTCATCACTAAATTCGACAACCGCGACATCCCCGACATGCGCGCCCTGCCCCGCGTCGTGGCCGACACCGAAATCGGCAAGGCCGCCCCCATGGTCGTCTGGCGCGACGGCAAGAACGTGACCGTGCAGGTCACGGTGGGCGAACTCGAAGTCGCTGAGGAACAGGGCCTGATCGAAAAACAGACCCCCGCCGAACCCGAAGCCCCTGAAACCGGCGAGGCCATCACCGACCTCGGCATCAAGGTCATGTCCGTCACGCCCGCCATCCGCGGCCAGTTCGGCCTCGGCGCCGACGTCTCTGGCCTCGTGGTCATGGACATTGACACCACCTCCGACGCGGCCCGCAAAGGCCTCACCGAAGGCGACGTCATCGTCGAGATGAACCAGGCCGCCGTAAAAACCACGGCCGACGCGCAGAAAACCATCAACGAAGCGCGCACGGCCAAGAAATC
>JAMIFL010000075.1:0-4458 GCA_035906295.1 Alphaproteobacteria bacterium
GGTGGACGTGCCCATGCCGTACTGGTTGTTCTCGATGACGTAGAGCACGGGGAGCTTCCACAGCGCCGCCATGTTCATGCATTCGAACAACTGGCCCTGGTTGGCCGCGCCGTCGCCCATGTAGACGACCGCGACGCCCTTGTCGTTCTGGTACTGGTGGGCGAAGGCGAGGCCCGTGCCCAAGGAGGCGGACGCGCCGACGATGCCGTGGCCGCCGTAGAATTTCGCTTCGGACGAGAACATGTGCATCGACCCGCCCTTACCGCGCGAGTAACCGCCATCGCGGCCCGTCAGTTCGGCCATGACGCCCTTGGCGTCCATGCCGCAGGCCAGCATGTGGCCGTGGTCGCGGTAGGTGGTGATGACCGTGTCCTGCTTTTCCTGCACCGACTGGATGCCCGTTACAATGGCCTCCTGGCCAATGTAGAGGTGACAAAATCCGCCGATCAGGCCCATGCCGTACAACTGCCCCGCCTTCTCTTCGAAGCGGCGGATGAGCAGCATGTTGCGGTAGAGTTCTTTCAGTTCGGCCGCGTCGGGAATCTTGCGGGCGTTGGACAGGGTTTTCGGGGTATCGGATTTGGCTTTTTTTACGGCTGCCACAGGTCTCGCTCCGGCTATGAAAACAACGTGACGGATGAATATACGGTTTGGATTATGCATGCCAGCGAAAAGATAACGTTTGTGCGATGCAACACGATGATTTTATTGAAAGTTTGTATGCGGCGTCTCAGCGCGGAGAATAAAACAAGAGCCAGTTTTTTATTTGCATAATATTAATCAGGCCTTTAGGGTACCTGCAGATTTCAAACGAAGGAATAGTCCATGCTGTACACCCGTGATCATGCCGTTAAAGCTTATGGCCATCGTTTCCTTGTTTCGGAAGCTTTCAATCAGGTTGCCAGCGAACATCATCAGACGTCTCCCAATATATTGAGCCTTGATGACTGGGCGGCCCGCCAGACAGCTGGGACCATTCTGCCCAATGGTTTCACCATCACCGAAACGCTCGGTTACGACAACATGATGCTGGAATATTACAAAGCGTTCGATTCCCACAACGATGCGGTGAACAGCGTGCAGGCATTCATGCAGACTGCCGGTATCAACCTGGCCGTGACACATGAGCCGTTGCCTGAACAGATTGCGGTACCCTCGGCTCCCCAGATCGGTGATATGGCGTACTTTCTGCAATCGAACCTGAATGCCGGGCCGTTGAAAATTCATCCATGCCGCAGTCAGTCCATTCAACTTGATACCAATATTCATGGCGATTATCTTCTGGATGTTTATGCCGCCCATCCGAAATTCGGTGAGCGTTATATGACCTGCGGCATGGATAAGAAGGCAACACGCTGGCTGTCCAACCGGCAGATGGGCATCAAGGAAGCTGTGGAAACCAACTACGCGTTGGATGAGTCAGTCTTGAACGGTTTTCTGCGTGAAAAAGACGCCCAAAGAGCAGCGGAAACTGTGGCGAAGCGCGTATTCAAACAAATCTGTGCGTATCTGCCGGCCTGATAAGCCCGCTCACATATTCAGCGATTTGACTTCCGCGGTCGGCTTGCCGAGCTGGGTCCCGAGCTGGGTGCGGGCCTGCTGTTCAACCAGGTCCCAGTCCAGCGTATCGGGGCGCATACGCACGACACGGTCCTCGATGTCGGCGCGTTGCGTGTGCACTGCAGTCAGATGGGTCTGAAGTTGCGCCTCCTGCACTTTCAGCGCGCGAAGGCTGAAGATGCTGTTCGCACCAAAGAGCAGGTAGAACCCGCACCACATGATGACGAAGGCCGAGATGAGGACCGGCAGGGCTGACAGGATGTCGTTACGAAACTTCATAAACCGCTTCATACATTGATGGAATCACACAGCGATTCGCAGCGTCAAAGGGTTTTTCGCGCGAAAAAACTAAGTGATTCAATTGATTCACTTTTGTGAGTTTACCAGATTCAATTAACCCGCCTATGGGTGGATTTGTTCTGTTTTTGGACTCGAAAACATGGTGATGTGCCGCGACGATTTTCGACGCAAGAAAGGCCCTCGCCCATGTCGCAACCTGAATTGAAACGCACCATAGGCCCGGCGCAGATGGCGCTGTATGCCATCGGTTCCATGCTGGGCGCGGGCATTTACGGGCTTATCGGGCAGGCCGCAGGCTATTCGGGCAATGCCGTATGGCTGTCGTTCATGGTGGCGCTGGTGGCGGCGCTGCTGACCGGGCTCACCTATGCATCGCTCGGGGCGCGGTATCCGCGCGCGGGCGGTACGGCGTTCATCATAGAACGCGCATTCCAAAGCCCGCGCGCCGGGTTCGTAGCGGGGGCATGCCTTGCCGCCGCGGCGCTTATCGGCATTCCGACCATGGCGCAGGTGTTCGCGCGCAACTTCGCCGATATTTTCTCTTTAAGCGAAAGCATGGTGCCGGTGGTGACGGTGACGTTTCTCGCCATGCTCGGCCTCATCATCTTCCGCGGCATACGCGAGGCGCTGTGGCTCAATGTTTTGTGCTGCATCATCGAAGCGGGCGGGTTGCTGCTCATCATCGGCGTCGGGTTTTCGTGTTGGGGGCAAGTGGATTACATGGATGTGCCGCCGCAGGCGTCCACGGTACTACCGTCCCTCAACACCACCTTCGTGGCGGTCATGAGCAGCACGGTTTTGACCTTCATGGCGTTCATCGGGTTCGAAGACACGCTGAACCTGGCCGAGGAAACGAAGAACCCGCAGCGCACCCTGCCCATCGGCATCCTTGTCGCCATGGCGGTCGTGGCGGTCATCTACATCGCGGTCGCCATTACCGTGGTGTCGGTGGTGCCGTGGCAGCAACTGGCGCAGGCCAACAGCCCGCTTACCGAAGTCATCCGCGTGGCGGCGCCCGCCATTCCGCCCGCGCTGTTCACCGCCGTCGCGCTGTTCTCGGTCACCAACACCATCATGGTGAACTATGTCACCGCGTCGCGCCTGCTGTACGGCATGGCGCAACAAAAGCTGATGCCCGCGCTGCTGGGCCGCGTGCACGCCACGCGGCAGACGCCGCACATGGCGGTGCTGGCACTGTTCATCTGCTTCCTGCCGTTTTCGATTTTTGGGTCCATCGCGCAACTGGCGGCGGCGTCGACGCTGCTGCTGCTCATCGTGTTCGCCATGATGAACGTGTCGCTGCTGGTGCTTCAGCGGCGCAAGGAAGAAAAGGGCGCGTTTGAAATCCACCCCGTCATTCCGGCCATGGGCGCCGTTGTGTGCACCCTGCTCATCATCGCCCGCGTGATGACGGGCGAATGGACCGCGCCCGTCCTTGCGGGCGGTATCGCGGCCCTTGTGCTGGTCATTTACCTGGTTGCGGCGAAGCGCAAAACCAAGGTTTAAGCGCGCAGGATAGACGCGCCGGCGTATTCAGCGGTGTCGCCCAGCTCTTCCGCGATGCGGATGAGCTGGTTGTACTTCGCCATGCGGTCGGAGCGGGAGAGCGAGCCGGTCTTGATCTGGCCCGCGTTCGTCGCCACCGCAAGGTCGGCAATCGTGGAATCTTCCGTCTCGCCGGAACGGTGGCTCAGCACCACGCCGAAGCCCGCGCGTTTCGCCAGTTCGATGGTGGCCATGGTTTCAGAGAGCGTGCCGATCTGGTTGACCTTCACCAGCACCGCGTTGCCCGCGCCGGACTTCACGCCCACGCGCACGCGCTTGACGTTGGTGACGAACAAATCGTCACCCACAAGCTGGGTGGAGGCGCCGAGTTCCTTGGTCAGCGCGACCCAGCCGTCCCAGTCGTCTTCGGCGAGGCCGTCTTCGATGGAAACGATGGGGTAGTTGTTGACCAGCTTGCGGTAATAGGCGGTCATCTCGCCGCTATCCAGCGTCAGCCCCTCGCCTTCCATGTGGTATTTGCCGTCCTTGAAGAATTCCGTCGAGGCGACGTCGAGCGCGAGGGCAATGTCCTCACCCGGCTTGTAACCGGCTTTTTCAATGGCCTTCATGATGAAGGACAAAGCCTCGGTCGAGGATTTGAGGTTAGGGGCGAAGCCGCCCTCGTCCCCCACGTTGGTGGAGTGGCCGGCGTCGGCCAGCAGTTTTTTCAGCGTGTGGAAGGTTTCGGCCCCCATGCGGATGGCTTCGGCCATGGTCGGCGCGCCGATGGGCATGACCATGAATTCCTGGAAGTCGATGCCGTTATCGGCATGCGCGCCGCCGTTGATGATGTTCATCATCGGCACGGGCATGACGTGGGCATTGACGCCGCCGACATACTGGTAAAGCGGCAGGCCCTGTTCGTTGGCGGCGGCGCGGGCCACGGCCAGCGATACGCCCAGAATGGCGTTGGCGCCCAGCTTGTGCTTGTTCTCGGTGCCGTCCAGTTCAATCAGGGCCTTGTCGACGCCAAGCTGGTCCAGCGCCTCGAAACCTTCGAGGGCTTCGGCAATCTCGGTGTTCACGGCCTTCACGGCTTTCATCACGCCCTTG
>JAMIFL010000076.1:0-11691 GCA_035906295.1 Alphaproteobacteria bacterium
GTTTCCCAAAGCTGCTCGGGGTTCATTTCACCGAGACCTTTATAGCGCTGCATCGACAGGCCCTTGCGGCCTATTTCGAGCACGCCGTTAAACAGGCCCTGCGGGCCAGTATAGGAGCCGTGTTCTTTATCCTTCACCTGCAAGACAACAGGCTTGGCGAATGTTTCGAGCAGGAATTCCTGTTTGGCATGCAGGCGTGCACCTTCGGTGGAACGCTGCTGTTCCGCCGTAATCCGGTTGGTGTGGGTGACGCCGCGCGACATGCAGGTCAGCACGAACCCACCGACCGGCGAATACATGACTGACCACTTACCACGGGCCGAGGCCACTGCGTTCAAGCGTTCGGCCAGGCGTTTGCCCGTTGTCTCGCCAAGCTTGTCGTCGGACGGAATGGCCGGGTCAAAACAGCCGGACAAAGCCGCCTGTTCGATAATATCGGCATTGCCCGTTTTGCGCGCCAGCGCCTGTATGGCACCCGACAGCTTGCGGCATTCTTCGATCATTGCCTCGAATTCTTTACCGTGCAGTTTTTCGCCATGGGCGATCAGCGTGCTGTCGTCGAGCGTTGCGCGGATGAGGTAATCCTCCATCGCACGGTCATCCTTGAGGTAGAGTTCGCCCGACCCGCCGCGCTTGACCCGGTATAAAGGCGGTTGCGCGATATACAGGTAGCCGCGTTCGATAAGCGCCGGCATCTGGCGGAAGAAGAACGTCAGCAGCAGCGTGCGAATATGCGACCCGTCAACGTCGGCGTCGGTCATGATAATGATTTTGTGGTAACGCGTCTTTTCAGGATCGAATTCATCACGCCCGATGCCCGTGCCCAGTGCCGTGATCAGCGTGCCGATTTCGGCGGAGTTGAGCATGCGGTCGAAGCGCGCGCGCTCGACGTTCAGGATTTTGCCCTTCAGCGGCAGGATAGCCTGGTTTTTACGGTTGCGGCCCTGCTTGGCGGAACCGCCGGCCGAGTCACCCTCGACGATGAAGATTTCGGATTTGGACGGATCGCGCTCCTGGCAGTCGGCAAGCTTGCCGGGCAGCGAGGAGATGTCGAGCAGGCCCTTGCGGCGCGTCAGGTCACGCGCCTTGCGGGCGGCTTCACGGGCGGTTGCCGCCTCGATGATTTTGCCGACGATTTTCTTGGCTTCCTGCGGGTTTTCTTCAAACCACGTGGACAGCTTTTCGTTGACCACCGACTCCACCACCGGGCGCACTTCGGACGACACCAGCTTGTCTTTCGTCTGCGACGAGAATTTGGGGTCCGGCACCTTGACGGACAGGACGCAGGTCAACCCCTCGCGCATGTCTTCGCCGCTGAGATCCACCTTCTCTTTCTTGAGCAGGCCGGAATCGTTGGCGTATTTGTTGATGCAGCGGGTCAGCGCCCCGCGGAAGCCCGCAAGGTGGGTGCCGCCGTCACGCTGTGGGATGTTGTTGGTGAAGCACAAAGTGCTTTCGTGGTAGCTGTCGGTCCATTCCATGGCGACTTCGACGCCGATGCCCGCATCCTGCCCCTTCATGGAGATGGAGGGTTTGAACAGCGGGGTCTTGGTGCGGTCGAGGTAATCGACGAAGCTTTCGATGCCGCCTTCGAAGTTGAAGCGGACTTCCTTCTTCTCTTCCGTGCGCAGGTCGCAGAAGCGGATATTGACGCCGGAGTTAAGGAACGCCAGTTCGCGGAAGCGGTCTTCCAGCGTTTCGAAGTCGAATTCGGTTTTGGTGAAGGTTTGCGGGG
Organism: Alphaproteobacteria bacterium; assembly: GCA_035906295.1. Classification (GTDB taxonomy): domain Bacteria; phylum Pseudomonadota; class Alphaproteobacteria; order Micavibrionales; family UBA1664; genus UBA6145. The sequence goes on from JAMIFL010000076.1 coordinate 1,736, forward strand.
AAGGCAGGAAGGTCACTTCCGTGCCGTTGCGTCCGTCCCACTCGCTCACCGGTTTCAGCGGCGCCTCGGCGTCGCCGTGGCGGAAACGCATGTACCATTCCTTGCCCTGCCGGTGAATGCGCAGGTCGAGCCATTCGGACAGCGCGTTGACCACCGAAACGCCCACGCCGTGAAGGCCGCCGGAAACCTTGTAGGAGTTTTGGTCGAACTTACCGCCGGCGTGGAGTTGGGTCATGATGACCTCCGCCGCCGAGACGCCTTCTTCCTTGTGGATGTCGACCGGGATGCCGCGGCCGTTGTCGCGCACGGTGACCGAACCGTCGGCATTGAGGGAGATGTAGATTTCGTCGCAGTGACCGGCGAGGGATTCGTCGATGGCGTTGTCCACCACCTCGTACACCATGTGGTGCAGGCCCGACCCGTCATCGGTGTCGCCGATATACATGCCCGGGCGCTTGCGCACGGCATCGAGACCCTTCAGGACCTTGATGGAATCGGAGCCGTATTCGGTTTCGGCCTGCGGTGCGTCGGGTGTTTTTTTCACGGTATTGTCAGCCATGGTTTTATCCGGTCGGTGGAACACTGGAAATTAGCAGGATTCTGCCCCGGAAACCAAGCGAAAACGACACCGAAACCATATTGCAGCCCATTGATTTAGCGGCGTTTTTCAGGCTGTTCAGTTCGTTTTCCGTTTTTTTGTCTGGCGAGCCTGCCGGCCTCCGTTTTAGCACCTCAAAAGCATAGGCTTTTAAACCTAAAACTGCACGTTTTTTACGCGGCCTGGCGCACCATGTCGGCGGCGATCTGCATGTGCCGCGCATGGGGAATGCCGGCGAAGACGGGCGCATCGGTGCCGGTGATGAACACCTGCGCGCCGAGATCGCCGAGGATGCCGAACAGCGACGCGCGGCGCCGGTCGTCGAAATGCGCCGCGATTTCGTCGAGCAGCAAAATCGGCGCGGCGTCGCGCACGTCGCGCGTGCGCACCGCGTGCGCGAGCACGATGCCGGTCAGCAGCGCCTTCTGTTCGCCGGTGGAGCAATGCGCGGCGGGCATGTCGCGCCCGGCATAGCTGACCTGCAAATCGGTGCGGTGCGGGCCGACGGACGCGCCGCCATATTGCGCATCGACACTGCGCGCGCGCGACAGGCGCTCGCGCACCATGTCTTCCACCTGCAATGCGGGTGCGCCGTTCAGCGCCTCCTCGATACCGCCCGCCAGTACGAGGCTGGAAGCCGGGAAACCGCTGGTGCTGAGAATGGTGCCCAGATGCGCCGAAAGCGATTGCAGCGTCTGCAGCCGCGCGGCGGCGATGGCGACGCCGGTTTCGGCCATCGTCGCCTCAAGCGAGCTGAGCCATACGGGGTCTGCCGCGACACCGTTTTCAGCCTGCCCTTTCAGCAGGCGCGCGCGCTGGGTCAGCACGCTTTCATAGCGCGTGACGCGACCCGCATGGGTGGGGTCGAACGCGAAGACGAGACGGTCGAAAAAACGCCGCCGGTCTGACGCGGGGCCGAGGAACAGCCCGTCCATCTGCGGTGTCAGCCACACGCAGGACAGGTATTCGGATAAATCCGCCTGCGCCTTCAGATCCACGCCGTTGACGCGCACGATGCGGCGTTCGGTTTTCTGGTCCGGCGTGGAAGGTTTGAGGCCGGTGCCGATTTTGACCTCGCCCACCGGCGTATCGACCACCGAGGCGACGGACCATTGCACCCCGTCGGGCGCGGCGCGGTTGCGCAGATCGCCCATTCTGGCGCCGCGCAGGCCGCGCCCCGGCGTCAGCAGGCTGACAGCCTCAAGCACGTTGGTCTTGCCCGCCCCGTTGGCGCCCGTCAGCACCACGAAGCCTGCGTCCATGTCGGACAGCGCGGTATCGCGGTAATTGCGAAAGGCGTGAAGCTGGAGGGAACGGACGAAAGCCATTTGCGTAACTTAGAGGGTTTCGCGGCCAAAAGGCACGTATTTCGATGATTAATTCCCGTGTTGTTTACGCAGTTTTTACCCTCGATTCGCGATACTGGAGGGATGAAGCCGTCCGCCGAATTGTCGTTGTTCGATTTCTGCCTCGTACACGCCACCCGCCACGCCCCGCTGGCCGCGGAAGACGGCGTGGCCCTGCGCACCACAGCGCAGGCCGGAAGCCAGTTCCGCCCCACCGTGCACTTCGCGCTGAACCACCACGTCACCGCCCACGGCTTCGGCGACTGGGACGATGCGCCTTACGTGATCATCGCCCCCTATGCCGACACCGTGAACCGCAACGCGGGGCACGCCACGCTCGAATCCCTCAACCCCGCCGATACGTATTTCACCGTCGTGCACGACCGGCCTTTGCACATGCCGGGCGCGCATGTGGTGCGCCCGGGCCGCCCGGGCAACGGCGCACTGATAGAAACCGCCGGCAACACCACCGTGTACAAGGACGACATGTACACCATGGGCGACCTTGGCCGCATGCGCCGCGACCCGCAGCAGCAGGAAACCATGGAACGCCTGCGCACCCTTCTGGGCACCCGCGTGGCGCCGAAGATGGACATGTACCTGGCCGTGCTGGAAGCGCGGGGCGGCAAGGGCACGTCGCTGTATGACGGGCCGGACCTGAAACTGAAAGACTGGCTGCGCGACGAGGACGTGCCCGGCAAGACCGCGCGCGCCAACGACATTCTGCGCAGAGGCCTCAAACACGACGCCACCATCCAGCGCATCAAGGCCGCGGGCTTTGAACACATGCCCGGCCACAAGACCGAATTCCTGGCCGAACGCGGCGACCATGAGTTGCGCGACCGCATGCAGGTGCTGACGAAACTTTCAGGCGCGCGCCATGGCCGTGACCTGCATTTGGGCACCCCCGGCGAACACCTTGAAAACGTGCTGACCGCGGCCCTGCGCCAGTACCGCGAGCCGGACCCGGACCGCAAACTGGAATTCGACCACGTGCGCGAAAACGTGCGGGAAGAGCATCTCCTCGGCCACAGCCACCGTGACATCATCGAACGTAACGGCTCGTTCCTGTTGCCCGGCCATCTGGGCCGCAAGCTGCAGGCGGCCTTGAATGCCGTGACCGACCCCGTGATGCTGCGCGCGGCGCACGGCTTCATCACCGCGAAGAAACTGCCCATCGCCTACAACCCGGACGCGAAGGACCGTTTCAGCGTCGGCGCCCTGCACCTTGAAACCGCACTGATTCCGAGCGCGACCACGATGCTGAAAGGCAGCGCCGCGCAGGCAACGCCGAACGCCGCTGCCGCCATTGCGGCCAAGGCGTTGATGCGCCGGCAATCATCGCTGATGACGCCCTGATTGCCCAAACCGGCTTAACAGCCTAGCTTTCGTTGCATGAAGAAGCTTCTGGCCCCGCTGTGCGTCGTCGTCACGCTTGAAATCCTGTCCTACCTGTCTGCGTATTTCGTGACGCAGAACGCGGTGAATTCCTGGTATCGCGGCATCGCCAAATCCACCCTCAACCCGCCGGACTGGCTGTTCGCGCCGGTCTGGGCGGTTTTATACGCGCTGCTGGGGGTCGCTTTGTACCGCCTGTGGCAACATCGCCGCGACCCGCGCGCTAGGCGCGCGCTTGCGTTCTTCCTCATCCAGCTTGTCTGCAACTATGCATGGTCGTTCGTGTTCTTCGGCTTCGCGGCGTTCACGGCGGCGTTCATTCTGCTGCTGGTCATCGTGGCCTTTACCGCCATGGCGATGCAGGCGGCGCATAAAATCGACGGCGTCGTCGTACGGTTGATGGCGCCGTATCTGGCGTGGGTCAGCTTCGCCACGTGGCTGACTTTCGCGGTCATGCGCCTGAATTAGTTTCGAACCACAAAAGGCACGCAGGCACAGAGAAAATTATTCTTCCTTCTCTGTGCCTCCGTGCCTCTGTGGTTCCCCCTTAAACAAAAAAAAATAACGCCGGGGTTGTTCAGGCCCCGGCGCGACTGGTGTAACTGGACTCTGGGTCGATTCTCTCAGACTCGCAACGGCATAAGAACGTAAAGCGCCGATTCATCCGACGTATCCTGAATGATGGTCGGGCCTACGCCGTCGGCCAGCACCATGCGGCAGCCGTCCGAATCGATCTGCTGGGTGATGTCGAGCAGGTAGCGGGAGTTGAAACCGATTTCCAGCGTGACATTATCGTTGTTGATTTCGATTTCCTCGGTCGCCGAACCCGCATCCGGGCTTTGCGCCGACAGGGTCATGCCCTTGCCGTTGATGGTGATTTTAACGGCGCGGGTTTTCTCGGAAGAAATGGTCGAAACACGGTCGATGGCCTGCGAAAATGCCTTGGAATCGACTTCGATGACCTTGTTGTTGTCGTTCGGGATGACCTTCTCGTAATCGGGGAAGGTGCCGTCGATGAGTTTCGACGTCATCTCGATATGGTCGACCGCGAAGCGGACCTTGTTGTCCGACAGGCCGATTTTGACGTTGTCAGCGGCTTCTTCGAGCAGCTTGCGCAGTTCGCCCACGGTTTTGCGCGGGATGATGACGCCCGGCATTTTCGCCGCGCCCTCGGGCAGCGGCATTTGAAAACGCGCGAGGCGGTGGCCGTCCGTGGCGACCGCGCGCAGGACCGACACGCCATTATGCTGAGCTGCGTGCAGGTAGATACCGTTGAGGTAGTAGCGGGTTTCATCAGCCGACATGGCGAAGCGCGATTTGTCGATAAGGTCGCGCATGGACGCGGCGGGGACCGAGAAGTTCACATCCATCGTGCCTTTGCCCAGTTCCGGGAAATCCGACACCGGCAGGCAGGAGAGCTTGAAGGTCGAACGGCCGGACTTGACCGTCATCATGGCACCCGCGCCTTCCAGCGTCATTTCGACGGTGCCGCCGTCCGGCAGTTTGCGCACGATGTCGTGCAGCGTGTGGGCGGGCGCGGTGGTGGCGCCGACGACCTGCACGGTTGCCGGCACGGTCTCGTTGATTTCGAGGTCCATGTCCGTGGCGGACAGGCTCAGCGCCCCGTCACGCGCCTGCAGGCGGACGTTGGAGAGAATGGGAATGGTATTGCGCCGTTCGACCACGCTTTGCACGTGGGACAGCGCCCGCATCAGGTCAGCTCGGCTGATCGACAATTTCATGGGGTTCGCCCTTCTAAGAGATTCCTGATTAGGTATAGCACTTGGAACGGCGCAAACAACCTGTTTTCAAGGCGCTTTGGGGGCGGTTTCCACAGCTTTATCGGGAACCGTACCGGGGGCCTTTTCGGCCTCCGGCGCGGCCTTGGCGGCAGCGGCCCCGCCTGCGGCGCGGGCGGCGCGCTGCACGGCGCGCCAGCGGGCCACGTTGGCGTTGTGTTCATCCAGCGTGCTGGCGAAGACATGCCCGCCTTTGCCGTCGGCCACGAAATACAGGTAGTCGTTCGCTTCCGGGTTCATCACCGCCTCGATGGCGGCCTTGCCGGGGTTGCAGATGGGCCCCGGCGGCAGCCCGGCCTTGCGGTAGGTGTTGTAGGGCGATTCGGTTTCAAGATGCGCATACAGCACCCTGTTGATTTTGGACTGCCCGCCCGTGACCGCGTAAATGACCGTGGGGTCGGATTGCAGCATCATGCCCTTGCGCAGGCGGTTCACGAACACCCCCGCGATGCGCGCGCGTTCAGACGCGATGCCGGTTTCTTTTTCAACGATGGAGGCGAGGGTCAGCGCCTCTTCCTTGGTGGTGAAGGGCAGGCCCTCCGCCCTGTGTTCCCACGCGTCGTTCAGCGTGTCGGTCATGGCGCGCTGCGCCTCGGTCAGGATGCGGCTGCGCGCTTCGTCGCGGATATAGGCGTAGGTGTCGGGCAGCACGGTGCCTTCGGGCGGGGCGCCTTCGATGGTGCCGGTCAGCCCCTCCGCGCTGTTGATGATATGCGCGATTTCGGACGACCATAACCCTTCCGGAATGGTCACCGCGCGGGCGAACACGTCGCCGGTGGCGAGCTTTTCGATGGTGTCGCGCAAGGAAATATTGGCGGGCATTTCATATTCGCCGGCCTGCAGTTTGGCGTTCACGCCCTGTAGCTGCACGGCGGCGAGGAACGCGTAAGGCTCGGCAATCACGCCCTCCTGCGCAAGCTGGATGGCCATGGACCGCACGCCCGTGCCGGGCGCGATGAACACGACGCGCGGCTGCTCCAGCGGCCCGGGCGCGCGCAGATAGGTTGAAAACAGCTTGAGGCCGAACGCGGCCCCCGCACCGATGATGATGAACAGCGCTGTGAGGAGAAACAGCGCCCGCATGCTACAGCGCCTTCATGACGAGCGAGGCGTTGGTCCCGCCGAACCCGAAGGAATTGGACAGCGCGACCTTGATTTTCTTGTCCTTGGCCGTGTTGGGCACAAGGTCGATGCCCGCGCATTCCGGGCTGACATCATGGAGATTGATGGTCGGCGGCAGCACGCCGGTTTGCAGCGCCTTGATGGAATAAATGGCCTCGACCGCGCCTGCGGCGCCGAGAAGATGCCCGATGGCCGACTTGGTCGACGACATGGACACTTTATCGAGGTTGTTGGCGAACATGCGCTTGATGGCCGTGCATTCGATACCGTCGCCCACCGGCGTGGAAGTGCCGTGGGCGTTGATGTAGTCGATGTCTTCCGGGTTTACTTCGGCGCGTTTCAGCGCGGCTTCCATGGCGCGGTAACCGCCGTTGCCGTCTTCCGCCGGGCTGGTGATGTGGTACGCATCGCCCGACAGGCCGTAGCCCGCGATTTCGGCGTAGATTTTGGCGCCGCGTTTCTTCGCGTGTTCGTATTCCTCAAGCACCACGACACCGGCGCCTTCCGCGATGACGAACCCGTCACGGCCCGCGTCGAACGGGCGCGAAGCCTCGGTCGGCCGGTCGTTGTAGCCGGAGGACAGCGCGCGCAGGGCCGCAAAGCCTGCAACGCCGAGGTAGTTCACGGCGGATTCGGTGCCGCCCGCCACCATCACGTCCGCATCGCCCCACATGATGAGACGCGCGGAATCGCCGATGGCATGCGCCCCCGTGGCACAGGCCGTGACCACCGAGTGGTTGGGGCCCTTGAACCCGTACTGAATGGAAACCTGCCCCGAGGCGAGGTTGATGAGCGCACCGGGAATGAAGAACGGCGAAATACGGCGCGGGCCTTTTTCATCCAGTTGCAGCGACGTGGCGGCGATGGAGGTAAGCCCCCCGATGCCCGAGCCGATCATGACGCCGGTGCGGCATTTGTCTTCTTCGCTTTCGGCGACCCAGCCGGAATCCTCCACCGCCTCTTTCGCGGCGGCCATGGCCAGCAGGATGAAATCGTCGATTTTCTTCTGGTCCTTCACCGGGACGGCGGCGTCGACGTTCATCTGCCCCTCGCCGGTGCCGCGCGGAACCATGCCTGCGACCTGGGAGGTGAGCTCGGAAGGATCGAAATGCGAAATCCGTGTAATGCCGGATTCACCCGCGGTGATGCGTTTCCAATTGTAGTCGACCCCCGCGCCCAGCGGAGAGACGATACCCATGCCTGTAACGACGACGCGTCTCATGTCTGCTTTTTTCTACCGTAAAAAAGCACGCCGGCAAAGCATTGCCGGCGCGCTTTGAATGAACAATCGGGATTAACCGGCGGCTTTTTCGCTGATGAATTTCACGGCATCGCCGACCGTCTGGATTTTTTCAGCGGCGTCGTCCGGGATTTCGATGTTGAATTCTTCTTCGAACGCCATGACCAGTTCGACGGTGTCGAGCGAGTCTGCGCCCAGGTCGTCGATGAAGCTGGCGGATTCAACCACTTTGTCTTCTTCCACGCCGAGATGCTCGACAACGATTTTTTTAACGCGGGCTGCGATATCGCTCATGTTCTAATTCCTTGATTCCGTTTCAATGTGTTTTGTAATCCGCCCGGAGTCTTAGCAAAGCCGGGATGCCAACACAACCCGTTTCCTAAAAAACGAGGCTTTCAAGGTCGGAAAGCCTATGGATGACCGCGAAACAGCCTTCTTTTTCAAGGATTTGGGCCTGCACCTCGGGGTGATGCGCAAAACCGGTATAACCGACCACCCGCATGCCCGCGGCAATGCCTGCCTGCGTGCCGGCGGCGCTGTCTTCCACCACCACGCACTCTTCCGGCTTCACGCCCATCTGGTTTGCGGCGTACAGAAACAAATCCGGGTGCGGCTTGGGGTGTGCGACCTGGCTTGCGGTAAACACCTGCGCGTCAGGCAGCACCGGGCCGTAACCGGCTGAAGCCACCTCCTGCAGCACCATGGCGCGCACGCCGTTGGAGCCGATGGCGATTTTAATGCGGGGGGCCAGCCCCTTCACATACATGACGCTTTCCGGCAACACCTGCATGTGGGTGTCGATGTCGCGCGCCATCTCGGCGGCGTAGGCGTTTTTCACCGTCTCGAAATCGAGCGCCACGCCGTGGCGTTTGGACAATATCTGCACGATGTAGCGGATGGACACGCCCATGAATTCATGGCGGAACGCCTCCGGTGTGATGACGATGCCGTAATCGCGCTTCAGGATGTTGGTGAAGGAGACGGCGCTTAAAGTCTCGGTATCGACCAGCGTGCCGTCACAATCAAAGATAACCAGTTTCGTTTTCATCGTGGGGAGATATAGCCCCACAATACGGCGAAAATAGGTTGGAAAATCAAATCATCGCCATGCCACCGTTCACGTGCAGGGTCTGGCCCGTCACGTAGGCGGCTTCGTCGGATGCGAGATACACGGACGCGGAGGCGATTTCAGCCGCCGTGCCCATGCGGCCCGCCGGGATTTCGGCATTGATTTTGGCTTTCTGGTCGTCGTTCAGCGCGTCGGTCATGGGCGTTGCGATGAAGCCCGGCGCGATGCAGTTGACCGTCACGTTGCGCGAGGCGATTTCAGCCGCCAGCGACTTGGACCAGCCGATCATGCCCGCCTTGGACGCGGCGTAATTCGTCTGCCCCGGGTTGCCGGTGACGCCCACGATGGACGTGATGTTCACGATGCGGCCCCAGCGGTTTTTCATCATGCCCTTGAGGCACGCGCGGGCCAAACGGAACGGCGCGGTCAGGTTCACGTCCAGCACCGCGTTCCAGTCCTCGTCCTTCAGGCGCAGGGCGAGATTGTCGCGCGTAAGGCCCGCATTGTTGATGAGGATGTCGATGCGGCCCATGGCGGCAATGGCGTCGTCCACCAGCCTGTCGGCGGCGGCGGTGTCAGACAGGTCGGCGGGCAGCACATGCGCGCGCTCTTTCAGTTCGGCGGCAAGCTGGTTCAGCTTGTCCGTGTTGCGGCCCGAAAGGCCCACGGTTGCGCCCTGCGCATGCAGCGCGCGGGCGATGCTTTCGCCGATGCCGCCGGTGGCGCCGGTCACCAGCGCGGTTTTGCCAGTCAGTGAGAACATGGGGGTCCTGCCTTCCAAGTAGAAATGAAAATCGCTTTTGTGATTACCGCATCGAAGCGGCTTTGACTAGACGAGCTTGAGGCTGGTGGCGATGGGCACGGTTTTTTGCGCATCCACCACGAATTTGGCGCCGTGCCGGTCGAGGACGATTTCGACGGTGCTTTCCGTCGCCTCCTCGTCCACCGCCGCATCGAGGGCGCGCAGGAAAGCGTCATACGCTTCCCGCCTGCGCCGCTCGGGCGACTTTTTGTGCTTATGCAGATCCGTCATCAGCCTTTGATGTGCTTGACCAACGCTTCGATTTCGGCGGGCGTGCCGGCGTTCATGCCTTTCACGCGCTCGTCGATGCGCTTGGTGAGGCCCGCAAGCACCTTGCCCGCGCCCAGTTCCACCAGTTCGGTGACGCCTTTTTCCGCCATCCACATGACGCTTTCGCGCCAGCGGACCCGGCCCGTGACCTGGTCCACCAGCAACTGGCGCAGGCGGTTCGGGTCGTCTTCACCCTGCGCCGAGACGTTGCACACGACCGGCAGCGAAGGCGGACGGATGGTGACCTGCGCCAGCGCCTTGGCCATTTCGGCGGCGGCGGGCGCCATCAGGCGGCAATGGAAGGGGGCGGAC
>JAMIFL010000077.1:0-8091 GCA_035906295.1 Alphaproteobacteria bacterium
AGGCTCAAGACCCGTTTCGCAAGGCTTTCGCACACCGGCAGCCCGTTGCCCGCAACCGGGTAACGGTTATACGCGGTCTGCTGGTTCAGCGGCTTGGGATAGTAAACCGCCGTCGGCACGCCTTTTTCCTTAAGCTGGCTGGCGATGGCCGTGCGGTCCACCCCGGGTTCCAGCGTCAGCGTGTACTGCGCCCACACCGACGTCATGTTCTTCGGCACCGCCGGCGTCTTCACAATGTCGGACAGCATGTTGGTATAGGCTTGTGCAACCGCGTTGCGCTTTTCAATCTCGTCCTGGTAAATCGCAAGTTTCTCCAGCAAAATTGCCGCCTGCATGGTGTCGAGACGCGCGTTCATGCCGATGCGCACGTTGTCGTACTTGTCCGACCCCTTGCCGTGGAACCGCAGCGATTGCAGCACCGCCGCAATTTCGTCGTCGTTGGTGAACATCGCCCCGCCGTCGCCGTAGCAGCCCAAAGGCTTGGCCGGGAAGAAGCTTGTGGTGGCAACCTTGCCGATGCTGCCCGTAACGCGGCCTTTATACTGCGCGCCGAAGCCTTGTGCGGAATCCGCCACCAGCCACAGGCCGTTGGCGTCACAGATTTTTTCAATGCGGTCGTAATCCGCCGGCAGGCCGAACAGATCCACCGAAATGACGCCCACGGGCTTCAAGCCCTCTTTCTTGGCGGTGTCGATGCCAAGCTCCACGCTGGCCGGGTCCATGTTGAACGTGTCGGGCAGGCAATCCACGAAAATCGGGGTCGCGCCCAGCCACGCCACCACTTCCGCGGTGGCCGCAAAGGTGAACGCCGGCACGATGATGGCGTCGCCCGGGCGTACCTTCAAGGCCATGAGGGCGAGGCCGATGGCGTCCGTCCCGTTGGAGCAGGCAACCGCGTGCTTCGCGCCGCAGAAGGCCTTAAGCCCGTCTTCCAGTTGCTTCACTTCAGGGCCGAGGATGAACTGGCCGTGGGTCAGCACCTTCTGGATGCCCGCGTCAATCTTGTCGCCGATGCGCGCGCGCTGCTTTTTCAGGTCGACGAATTCAATGGGCAGGATGGTGGAGTCAGCCATGGGGTCTTTCTCGGGGTCTTTCTCTAAATCACTTCTTTGAGTGTGCCGTTGTCCTCAACATAGCGCCTTGCGGTCCGGGGGCAAACCAAATCGGGGCCTAAAATTTCACCCGCATGGCTCACCCAGCCGCGGCGGCGTGCAGGTACCCCCACCATCAGCGCGAAATCCGGCACGTCATGCGTCACGACCGCGCCCGCGCCGATCATGCAGTATTGCCCCAGCGTATTGCCGCAAACGATGGTGGCATTGGCGCCGATGGTGGCGCCACGGCGCACCAGCGTGGCCTTGAACTCATCCTTGCGCTGGATGTCCGCGCGCGGGTTCAGAACGTTGGTGAACACGCAGGAAGGCCCGCAGAACACGTCGTCTTCCAGCACCACGCCCTTGTAAAGGCTCACATTGTTCTGGATTTTGCACCCGCGGCCCACCGTCACCTCCGGTCCCACCATGGCGTTCTGGCTGATGACGCAGCCTTCACCGATGGTCGTATGCGGCAGCACATGCGCGAAATGCCATATCTTGGTCCCCGCGCCGATGGTCACATGCTCGTCGACATACGCGCTTTCATGCACGAACACGTTTTCAGCCATCACAGTCCCGCCATCTTGTCGCAGGCCTGCATCACCTTAAGCGTGCGCAAACCTTCGCGCCCGTCCGTGCGCGGCGTTTCGCCCGACGCCATGCACTGCGCGAAATGCTCTATTTCGTTACGCAGCGGCTGGCCTTCGCCCACGGCGATATATTCAGGCTCGGCCTTCGCCAGCACCGGCTGGCCGCCTTCAAACGTTACGCTGGCCTTGTAGAACGCCAGCTTCTTGTCCCATCCCAGCGTGTCGTCGAACACGCACATGCCCGCATCGCCCACCACAACCAGCTTCTGTTCCTTGAACGGGTTCAGCCACGACACGAAGATATGCCCGTTGAGACCCGCCCCGAAATCGAACTGCACGTTCGCCGTGCTGGCCACACGGTTGGCTTCGATGCCGTTGGAATACACAGCCGAAACCGAAACCGGCTCCCGCCCCGCCAGCGCCAGCACCATGGAAACGTCGTGCGGCGCGAACGACCAGAACACGTTCTCCTCCGTGCGCACCTTCCCGAAATTCAGGCGGTTGGAATAGATGTGGCGCAACTGGCCCAGCTTGCCCTCGCGCACCATCGCTTGCAGCGCAATGAACACCGGGTGGTAATGCAGCACATGCCCCACCATCAGAATGCGGGAAGCCTTGTCCGCCGCCGCGACCATTGTCTCCGCCTCGTCCAGCGACATGGCGATGGGCTTTTCCACCATCACATGCTTGCCCGCCTCAAGCGCGCGCAACGTCATCGGCGCATGCAACGGCGCCGGCACCGGCAGGCAAACGCCCGCAATATCCTTGTTCGCCAGAATGTCGTCATAAGACAGGGCAGGGACGCCGTATTTCTCGGCAAAGCCCTGCGCCCGGGCCGGGTCCGCATCGGAAACGGCGGCCAGTACGCCCAGGTCGGCCGCGCTGCGCACGATGTTCTGGCCCCAGTATCCGCAGCCCACAACCGCGATGTTCTTGGAAAGCGCCATGGCTCAGGCTTTCACCACGTTGTCGCGCGGCTGGTCCACCATCGCGTTGCGCGTATCCACCACCAGCTTCGCGTGTCTGGATACCAGCGCGTAATCCACGTTGTCGTGCTCCGTCACGATGACCACCGCATCCGCCGCCGCCAGCGTCGCCGCGTCCAGCGTCACGGAAGCGCGGCCCGCATATTCCGGGTGCTCGCGCGTGTTCGGAATGACCGGCACCCACGTGTCGTGATACGTCACCTTGGCCCCGCGCGCTTCCAGTATGTCGATGATTTTCAGCGCCGGCGTTTCACGCATGTCGTCCACGTTCTTCTTGTACGCCATGCCCAGCAGCAGGATGCTCGACCCCGCCAGCGATTTCTGGAACCGCGTGCTCAAACCCTCCGTCAGCTTGGCCACCACGTATTTCGGCATGCTGGCGATGATTTCGCCCGCAAGCTCGATGAACTTGGTATTCAGCTCGAACTCCCGCGCCTTCCACGTCAGGTAGAACGGGTCGATGGGAATGCAGTGCCCGCCAAGCCCGGGGCCGGGGTAGAACGGCATGAACCCGAACGGCTTGGTGGCAGCGCCGTTGATGACTTCCCAGACGTCGATGCCCATGGCGTCGTAAACCACCTTAAGCTCGTTCACGAGCGCGATGTTGATGGACCGGAAGATATTCTCGGTCAGCTTCACCGCCTCCGCCGTATCCGGCGTGGAAACAACCACCGTCTTGTGAATGAACCCGCGATACAGCGCGTCGGCCAGCGCCGTGGCATCTGCGCCGTCGCCGCCCACAACCTTGGGAATGGTGTGGGTGTTGAATTTCGGATTGCCCGGGTCTTCCCGTTCGGGGCTGAACGCCGCGAAGAAATCGGAACGGGATTTAAGGTTCGAACCTTTCTCAAGAATGGGAATCATCACCTCCCGCGTCGTGCCCGGCCACGTGGTGGATTCAAGAATGACGATCTGCCCGCGGCGGATATGCGGCGCAATCACTTCCGACGTCTGCTCGATATACGAAAGGTCGGGGTCGCGGTGCTTGGTCAGCGGCGTGGGCAGGCAGATGATGATGGCGTCCGCCTTCGACACATGCGTAAGGTCGCTCTCCACCGTGAACTTGCCCTTGCCGACCGCCGCCGCGACGGACTCCGACGTAATGTGCTTGATGTAGGACTCGCCCGCGCGCAGCTTCCTGATTTTCTCGGGGTCCACATCCAGCCCCAGCACCGGGAACCCCGCATCCGCGAAACCGAGGATCAGCGGCAGCCCCACATACCCAAGCCCGATGACCGCGACGACCGCGCTCTTGTCGGCGATTTTTTTGGCTAAGGTCTCGGCAAGTGCAGAACTTGTGGCCAGCTCAACGACGTTCGGGGAAGATGCGGTCGCTTTGGACATTTTGATTTCCTTGGGTTTTCCGGCATTTATTAAGCCTTTTAAGGCCCGTTTTCCAGAGATTTTTAATGGGTGTTAAAATGCCCCATCTTGGCCTTACACTGGGCGCAATCTAGAGTGATCCTGATACTGAGCCGCCCAGGCCATAATGGTCCGCGGCATTAACTTTGACGAAAGTGAGATTGTTATGACGATCCGCAAAATTCTCCTCTCCACGCTGGCCTTAAGCGTGCTGGCTCTCCCCGCACTGGCGCAGGACGCACCGCCCCCGGGTCCCGGCGGCCCCGGCGGTCCGGACGGCCACCGCGGCGGCGGCATTGAAAAAATGATGAACGCCGACACCGATGGCGATGGCCAGCTCTCCAAAGCCGAATTCATGGCCGTCCATGAAAAACGCTTCAACGAGATGGACTCGAACAAGGACGGCAAAGTCAGCAAGGACGAGATGAAAGCCCATCGCGAGTCGATGAAGGCCGAATTCGACGCCAAACGTAAGGAATGGGAATCCAAGCGCGACCAGAAGCCCGCGCAGTAACCTCTTCCAACCCCTTGGTAAATCATACGAAAAGGGCGGCTGTCAGGCCGCCCTTTTTCATTGTCTGTGTGTTTTGAAGGGTCGGTATGTTTGAAGGGCCTTATTCCTTCAGCCCATGGCCCAGCCCGCCGCGCTCGTCGAACACAAAGCATTTCCCCTGCCACAGGCTCTCATCCTCCGGCACGGTTTCCAGATATTTCAGAATCCCGCCCTTCAGGTGATAAACCTGCTCGAACCCCGCCTGCACCATAAAGCTCGACGCTTTCTCGCACCGTATGCCGCCGGTGCAGAACATCGCCACTTTCTTGTGCTTTTTCGGGTCCAGCGCGGTTTCCACGTAACCCGGAAATTCATGGAAACTGACCGTCCCCGGGTCCAGCGCGCGCGCGAACGTCCCGTCCTTGAACTCAAACCCGTTGCGCGTGTCCAGAACCACCACTTCAGGGTCCGTAATCAGCGCGTTCCAGTCACGCGCGTCCACGTATTGCCCAACCACTTTGGTCGGGTCCACGCCTTCGCGCCGCATGGTCACGATTTCCGGCTTCACCTTGACCTTCATGCGCCCGAACGGCTTCTCGGCGGCGTCCGACATTTTCAGCTCCAGCCCGTCGAAATGCGTCTGGATGAACGCCAGAACCGTATCCATCTGCCCCGCGTGTTCCGCCGCAATGGTGCCGTTGATGCCTTCGCCCGCCACAATAAGCGTGCCGCATATGGCCTGCTGCGCGCACAGCGCGCGCAAGGCATCAACCAGCGCCCGCGTGTCGTGCACGGGGGCGAACTGGTACAGGGCGGCCACGGTCCATCGGGCTTTTTGCGGCAGTGTCATATGCCTGTGATAAGGGGTGTTCTTTTGGGACGTCAAGGATACACTGCGGGCGATGCGAATCGCCCTTCTTCTGTCATTGCTGTTTCTGGCCGGGTGCGCCGCGGGCAAGCCCGTGGATGACGGTCACGGCCGCGGCCGCTACGACCTCTCCGGCGCCGAGGAATACTGCCTGAACAAAGGCTATGGCCGCAATTCCTACGATTATGCCGCCTGCTACGCCAACCAGCCGCAGGTGCAAGCATGGGAACGCGATGGCCGCATGAACGGCCTCAATATCCTCAGGGCCAATCGCTCCCCCCGCAATTACGGCGGGCGCAGCTACCCGGTCGATTAAGCGCCCGGTTCGGTTTATTTCTCGTCCGCTTATTTCAGGAAGCTGCTCGGTGCCTGCACCACTTGCAGCCCGCGCCCGTTATTGATTTGCAGCACCGCGACCCCGCGCTCCGCCAGCCCGTTCTGGCCGAAGCGGAAAATACCGTCCACGCCCGAAAAACCGTTCGGGTTGGTCAGGCTGGCGCGGTCATACGTGACGCGCTGGCCGGTTTGCTCGGCATTGCGCGCCAGCACCACGGCCAAAGCCGCCGCATCGTACCCGATGCTCGCAAGCCGCGGCGGCGTGGTGCCGTAAATGCGCTGGTAATTGCGTTCGAATGACGCGCGCACATCCGGGCTGGGCGCCGCGTAAACCGCGCCCGCCATCGCCGGGTCGCGCGTCACGCTGGCGTCGTCCCAAAGCCCGGTGCCAAGGTAACGCACCCGGTCGGCGCCAAGGCCGTATTGCTTCATCGCCATCGCAAGCTGCGAAATGACCGGCGCGCCCACCGGCATGAACACCGCGTCATACGGCATGCGGTCCGCCGCCATCATCTGGCCGCCGGTCAGTTGCTGCACGCCCTGCTGCGCGTCGCTGCCGTCCGCCGCGATGCGCACCGTTTTCACGATTTGCAGCCCGTTGCGCGCCGCCGTGTTTTCAAACACGCTCAACACCGCGTCCCCGTACATGTCGCGCGGCGCAATGATGCCGATGCGCTTCAAACCCTGCTGCGCCGCGAATTCCGCCATGCGCTCCGCCTGCCCGAACGGCAGCACGCCCATGGAATACACATTGTCGCCCGCCTGCCGCCAGTCGGTCGAAAAACCGATGACCGTAATGCCATACCCGCGCGCGGCCGATTTCGCCGCATCAAGCTCCTGCGAGAAAAGCGGCCCTAAAACCAGCTTGGCTCCGTCCCGTGCCGCGGCGTCAACGCCTGCGCGCGCGCCGTCCGGCGTGCCTTGCGTGTCTTTCGGAATAAGCTGGAAATTCGGTTCGTTCAAATCGAATACCGCAAGCTGCGCCGCCTGCAACAAAGCTTGGCCCATCGCCGCGTTCGGGCCTGTCTGCGGCACCAGTATGGCCACGCGCACAGGCTCGGGCAAATTACCCGCAACCACCGCGCCGCCCGGCTGAACGGGGGGCATCCCCTGGTTCAAAATCGGCTGCCCGGTCTGCGACATCACGCTGCCCGCGCCGCCCATCATGGTCCCGCCACCCATGCCGCTGGACGGGAAGGGGCTTGTGGCCGTACCCTGCGCGCGCCCGTCGGCGGTGCCGATCACCGGTTCACGTGCATTCTGTTCGGCACAGCCTGCGAGGAACAAAACCGCCAGCAGCGAAAAAAACATGACCCGCATAATGAAAACACCTTTTATAGTGAACGCATGAGACCGGGCATTGATTCCACGGATGAAGGCGCTGCGCAAGCCGTAACGGCCAATTTAGGCCCCGCGGCGGCCCCGGGCCTGTATCTGGTTTCCACCCCCATCGGCAATCTGCGCGACATTACCCTGCGCGCGCTCGACGTGCTGCAATCCTGCGCCGCCGTGGTGTGCGAGGATACGCGCGTCACCGGCAAGCTCCTGTCCTTCTACAACGTCCGCGCCCGCATGCTGGTCTACAACGACCACAGCGACGACGCCGACCGCGCCAATATCATGCAGCGCCTCGCCAACGGCGAAGCGCTGGCGCTGGTGACCGACGCGGGCACCCCGCTGGTGTCCGACCCCGGCTATAAACTGGTCCATGCCTGCCTCGCCGCCGGCATTCCCGTCATCCCCGTGCCCGGCGCGTCCGCCGTGCTGCCCGCGCTGCAACTGGCGGGCCTGCCTTGCGATAAATTCCTCTTCGCCGGTTTCCTGCCGTCCAAATCTTCCGCCCGCCGCACCGTGCTGGCGGAACTGAAGGACGTGCCCGCAACCCTCGTCTTCTACGAATCCCCCAACCGCGCCGCCGAAAGCGTGGCCGACGCGCACGCCGTGCTGGGCGACCGCGCCTGCGCCACCGCCCGCGAACTCACCAAAATGCACGAGGAATCGCGCCACGGCACGCTGGCCGCATGGGCCGCCCAGCCGGACCTCATGGGCGTCATGAAAGGCGAACTGGTGCTCATGATAGCGCCCCCCGTCCACGCCGCCGCGACCGAACAGGACATTGACGACCTTCTGCAACGCGCCCTTGCGACCCTCTCGGTCAAGGACGCCGCCGCCCACGTCGCCGCCGCCACCGGCGCGCCCAAAAAACAGGTCTACGACCGCGCCCTCAAAATAAAGAATGGGTAGCCTCAATACGTATAGAAACGGCCTCCGGGCCGAAACGCTGGCCGCATGGTCCCTGCGCCTGCGCGGTTTCCGCGTGCTGGCCCGTCGCCACAAAACCCCCGTCGGTGAAATCGATTTA
>JAMIFL010000078.1:0-3232 GCA_035906295.1 Alphaproteobacteria bacterium
GCAAGGTCTGGGCCGATAAAAAATCGTTCGAGGTGACGGAGGACAGGTCAAAGCCGAAATCCTACGTGCTGGCCATGCTGCCCTACCCGTCGGGCCGCATCCACGTGGGCCACGTGCGTAATTACACCCTGTCCGACGTGGTCGCCCGCTATAAACGCGCCAACGGCTACAACGTGCTGAACCCGATGGGCTGGGACGCGATGGGCCTGCCCGCCGAAAACGCGGCAATGGAACGCAATGTCCACCCCGCCGACTGGACCTATTCCAACATCGACCAGATGAAGACGCAGATGCTCTCGATGGGCCTCGCCATCGACTGGAGCCGCGAAGTCGCGACCTGCCACCCCAAATATGACAAGCACCAGCAGAAGATGTTCCTGGAGCTGTTCAAAAACGACCTCGTCTACCGCAAGGAATCGATGGTCAACTGGGACCCCATCGACAACACCGTGCTGGCCAACGAACAGGTCGTCGACGGCCGCGGCTGGCGCACCGGCGCGCTGGTCGAGCGCCGCAAACTGAACCAGTGGTTCTTCCGCATCACCAAATACGCCGACGCGCTGCTCGACGGCCTCAAGACGCTGGACCGCTGGCCCGAAAAAGTCCGCATCATGCAGGAAAACTGGATCGGCAAATCCAAGGGCGCGCAGTTCACCTTCGACCTGACCACGGCCTCCGGTAAAATCGACGTCTACACCACCCGCCCCGACACGCTGTTCGGCGCGTCTTTCGTCGGCCTCGCCTTCGACCACCCGCTGGCCAGACAACTGGCCGGCGACAAGCCAGGCTTCGACGCCTTCGTCAAGCAATGCCAGGCCACGGGCACGTCCGAAGCCGCCATCGAACAGGCCGAAAAAATCGGCTTCGACACCGGCCACAAAGTCGCGCACCCGTTCATCCCGGGGAAGGAACTGCCCGTCTTCCTCGCCAACTTCATCCTGATGGATTACGGCACCGGCGCCATCTTCGGCTGCCCGGCGCATGACGAGCGCGACTTCGCCTTCGCCACCAAATACGACCTGCCCATCATCCCGGTCATCAAGCCCCAAGGGCAGCAAGATGGGCAGGACGAAGCCCTGCCCTACACCGGCCCCGGCACCGCCGCCAATTCCGGCTTCCTCGACGGCAAAACCACCGAGGACGCGAAGGCCGCCGCCATCGCCGAACTGGAAAAACAGGCCCGCGGCGTCGGCAAGACGCAATATCGCCTGCGTGACTGGGGCGCCGTTCGCCAGCGCTACTGGGGCTGCCCGCTGCCGCTGGTGTACTGCGATGCCTGCGGCATCGTGCCCGTGCCGGAAAATGAACTGCCGGTGGAACTGCCGCGCGACATCAACTACGACCATCCGGGCAACCCGCTGGACCGTCACCCGACCTGGAAGCACGCCAAGTGCCCCACCTGCGGCGGCAAGGCCACGCGCGAAACCGACACAATGGACACCTTCGTCGATTCCAGCTGGTACTACCTGCGCTATCTCGACGCCCGCAACGAGGACGAAGCGTTCTCCAAACAGGCGACCGATTACTGGGGCGCGGTCGACCAGTATATCGGCGGCGTCGAACACGCGGTGCTGCACCTGCTGTATTCGCGCTTCTGGACCCGCGCCCTGCGCGACTGCGGCTACCCCGTTCCGGCGGACGAGCCGTTCACCGGCCTGTTCACGCAAGGCATGGTCACGCACGTGACCTACAAGGACGAAAACGGCAAATGGCTGTACCCGTCCGAAACCAAGACGGACGAAAGCGGCAACACCGTGAAGCTCGACGACGGCACCCCGGTCACGCTGGGCCGCGTCGAGAAAATGTCGAAATCCAAAAAGAACGTCGTCGACCCCGATGACATTCTTTCCACCTACGGCGCCGACGCTGCCCGCCTGTTCATTTTGTCCGACTCCCCGCCGGAGCGTGATTTGGAATGGACCGAAGGCGGCATCGAAGGCGCGTGGCGCTTCATCAACCGCCTCTACCGCATGCTGCACGACGACCTCGCCACCATCAAACTGGCGGGCATCAAGAAACCGGAAGCCTTCGGGCAGGCCGCATCCGACCTGCGCAGTAAAGCGCACAGGGCCGCCCACGGCATCGCGCAGGACATCGACGCGTTCACCATGAACAAGGCTGTCGCGAAAATCCGCGAACTGGCCAACGCTGTTGAGGGCTTCGACCCGAAAGACGACGCCGACCGCTACGCCCTGCGCGAAGCGTGGGACTTCATGCTGCGCATCGCAAACCCCATGATTCCCCATTTGTGCGAGGAACTCTGGGCCGAACTCGGCAGCCCCGAACTGCTGACCGACACCGCGTGGCCGCTGGTGGATACCAACCTGCTGGTGTCCGACACCGTCACCGTGGCCGTGCAGGTCAACGGCAAATTGCGCGCCACCATCATGCTGCCGAAAGACACCGGCCAGAAAGACGCCGAAACCGCCGCCCTGAACGAAGACGGCGTGCAAAAAGCGCTCACCGGCCTTTCGGTCAAGAAGGTCATCGTCGTGCCCAACCGCATCGTCAACATCGTGGCGGCGGCCTGACCATGCACGTCGTAAACCGGTTCGATAACGTTCTTCAGCTTGCGGAAATCGTGCTCGACATCATCGGGCACGACATGGCGCTGAAACACCCCGCAGGCCCGAACACGCAGGCCCTTGGGGATTTGAGCCGGTCGCTGGACATGTACGCCCGGCCCGAAAACATGGACGCCCTGCGCGGCCTGATTAAAAAGCATCGCCCGGATATAGAACCCGAAACGCTGGATAACATCGCGCTGGGCATCAAGGCCGCCGGCAGCATCATGAAGCTGGCTTACTGCTCGGCAATGCTGGTGGCAGGCAACCCCGTGCCTTTGTGGAAGATGAGCCTCCGGCACATGTTCGAAATCCTCAAGACCAATGACGGCATTCGCCAGCGCCTGTTCGGCATCATGATCGACGACGGCTTCGACCCTGACGACCACCCGCCGCGCGGCGGCAAGATGCGCGTGCCCGAGTTCCGCCGCGATACATCGGCCGTGGGCAGCAGGGCCGTTGAACAGCGCGCCGCCGTGGGCGGGCGCAGGGGCATGCTGCGCCTGACCATGTAATTCCGGGCCCCACCCGAAATACCGCACGCATCATGGCTTTGCGCCGCTGCAGGGATTACATTGGGGAATAACCGAAAAGCAGCACGGGTCGCATATGTCTGCCATGGATGCCTATATCGCCTGCAACCGCTTCGGCCTCGGCGCCGCGGACGG
>JAMIFL010000079.1:0-9556 GCA_035906295.1 Alphaproteobacteria bacterium
CGATGTGACCTAAAGGGCCTTATGACTACAGGTGCTGCTGCTATCGGCTCGAGAGATGAGTTGAGCCGCCTATTATTCAACCCAAAAGACTGCCCTCTCGATGGGATCGGTCCTGTATCCGTATCAAACTCACTTATCTTCCCAAGTGATGCTAACTATTCAGAGTCCATGAACTGTAACCGGATACTGAATGGGCTAGAAAAAAACCACGCACAAGGATTTGAAAAAGCCGCGCGCGATACTCAAACTCGAAAAGCCAAAGGCAAGAGCGACAGTATTTACTCTGGTTACGCAGTAGTGCAGATGGCTAGTGTAAGCGTAATTGATGAGAATGGTCATGTATTTGTTGTGACGCTTTCACCAATCGATGGTAACGATGCGCATTGTGATGTTCAGCTTCATACCGCAGCAGGAAAAATTGGAAAAGCTGAGCGCAACCTCGCAAGAATAAAGTTAGCTGAAGCATTCGGTCCAATCGTTCTTCCTCCAAGTGAGCGCGTTGTGGCAACGCCAGCAAATGAGCCTTGATGTTCTCTATGCAATATTGAGGGCTGCTAAAAATAGGAGCTGACTTGTAATTGGGATATGACGGTTCGAAGGATCTTAGCACTTGGTTTTTTTAGGGGTAGAAATGGGGGTATAAGGGCAGCCCTTGTCAGAATATCTACCTATTTTAATCAATAACTTACATTGGAAGTGTGAAGCCCTTCACCGGGCCAACGTGTGCCAAATCGCCATCATAAATACGGATGGATGATGGGTGTTGACGGGAGATTGGGTCCGAACAATTCCTTTCAGTTCATTGTCATTCTCATATCACGCAACCGGCGGCCAGATGCAGCGGGGCCGCTTTAACTGTTCAAGGATTATTCGTCCGGGTCTCTTTCGGTGTGGTAAAAATCAGGGATTGCAGGATGGTTTGAGGCATTCAGGCGAAAGGTTTGTCAGCCTCCCCGCAGCGGAGTAGCTAGCATAATGCTCATCCGTATCACCGTCGAAAAGACGGGGGCGCACCTTTCCAAACCCTTCTCGCAAGAGGATTTGCGCCAGAAACGGCGGGGCTAATTGCGCGGTTAAGGGATTTATTGTCTGCGCCCCCGTAAATCCGTATAAAAGCCGCCATGGCAGGCGATCTTTCCATTCAGGAGCTTGGCCCCAAGGGCGACGGCATCCACGACTCGCAGCGCGGACGCATCTACGTCGACCGCGCGCTGCCGGGCGACATGGTGCAGGCCAAAATCCACCGCGGCGATGACCGCGTCATGCGCGGCGACCTCGTGCAGGTCACCAAACCCTCGCCCTACCGCGTCGAAGCCCCGTGCAGGCACTACGATGTCTGCGGCGGCTGCACCATCCAGCACGCCAACGAAGAATTCTATCAGGACTGGAAACAGGAAATCGTCTACGACGCGCTGCGCAAAAAGGGCCTGTCCCCCCGTCAGTGGAAAGACCCCATATTCCTGCCGCCCGGCGCCCGCCGCCGTGCCACCTTCGCGGCCTATAAAAAAGGCAACGTGGTCACGCTCGGCTATTACAAACGCCGCAGCCATCAGGTAACCGAGATTACCGACTGCCTTGTCGCCCATCCTGCCATTATGACCTTGCGCACCCGGCTGGCCAAACATCTGGTCGGCGTGCTGCAGGAAGGCAAAGGCGCCGACGTGTTCGTGCAGGTCGTGGGCAGCGCCGTCGACGTGGTCATCACCGGCGCCGTCGGCCGCAAGGGCCAGCCTGATCTGCACGTGCGCGAAGCCATGGTCGACCTGCTGCATCAGGCCGGTGTATCGCGCGTCTCATGGCGCGCGCGGGAACGTGACAGCATCGAAGTCATGGTTGAAAAAGACCCGCTGGTCGCCCATTTCGGCAAACTGCGCGTGGCCCTGCCGCCCATGGCGTTCCTGCAGCCCACCAAGGAAGGCGAAATCGCGCTGACCGAATCCGTCATGGAATGCCTGCCCCCCAAGGGCAAATTCGCCGACCTGTTTTCAGGCTGCGGCACCTTCACGGGGCCAATGCTGGAACGCGGCATGGTCGACGCCTATGAAAGTGTCGACCCCGCCACCCGCGCGCTGGACAAGGCCAAGGGTACGGCCCCGCTGAAGGTCGTCCGCCGCGACCTGTTCCGCAACCCGCTGCGCCGGGATGAAGCCAACAGGTACGACGCCATCGTCTTCGACCCCCCACGCGCCGGCGCGCAGGAACAGGTCCGCACGCTCGCGTCCTGCCGTGTGCCGCTGCTGGTGGGGGTATCGTGCAACCCCGCCACTTTCGCGCGTGACGCACGTACGCTGGTCGATGGCGGTTACAGGCTGGAATCCGTGCAGGTCGTGGACCAGTTCACATGGTCCCACCATGTCGAGCTGGTGGCCGCCTTCACCAAGAGAAGCTGATTATTTGCCCTTCTTTTCGGCGCATTTGCCGATGACGAACTTGGCAACCTCGTAAACGCCCGGCGTCTTGCCTTTGTAATCTTTCATGTCTTTCACGCCTGTGCTGGTGTTCACGCACGCCATCTGGCGCTTGCCGCCTTCGCCCGTGCATACGCCGCCGTAATTCAGCTGCGACTGGTCGAACCCGCCGGGTACGTTCAGAACCTGTTCGCAGGTCACGGTTGTGCCCAGCGCCTCGCCCAGCGCCGCCACGGCGTCCGCATAGCCGTAATCGTCCGCCTCGTAGGAGTTGACGGCATAGGAACGCCCGTTCATGCCCATGTTGGTTTTATCGAACGCCAGCGCGGGCAGGGCGGTCATGACCAGCAGGCAGATGGAAAGGGCGCGCAACATCGTGTATCTCCTCGAAAGATGAATGTACGGGCCATTATACCATAAAAAACGGGGCCCTGAGGCCCCGTTTCCTTAACCGTTTGAACGGATGGATTAATGATAGACGTGGACCTTCTCACCGTGCAGCGCAAGGTCAAGTCCCGCGCGCTCGGTATTCTCGTCGACGCGGATGCCGATCGTGTGTTTCAGCACGATCAGGATGATGAACGTCGCGATGGACGAATACGCAATCGTCACCAGCACCGCCAGCAACTGGGCGATGACCTGGTTGGAATTGCCTTCCAGCAGGCCCGCATAGGCGTTGACGTCCGTCGTCGCATAAACGCCGGTCAGGATGGCGCCGACAATGCCGCCCACGCCGTGAATGCCGAACGCATCGAGGCTGTCGTCATAACCCAGTTTTTCCTTCATGAACGCCACGGCGAAGAAGCAGAACACCGAAGCCGCGATGCCGAACACGATGGAGGCGCCGAAATCGACGAAGCCCGAACCCGGCGTGATGGCGACAAGACCGGCCACGAAGCCTGACAGCGCGCCGACGACCGAAGGCTTGCCCTTGACCATCCACTCCAGCAGCACCCACGTGATGCCGGCCACTGCCGCCGCCGTGTTGGTCACGAAGAACGCCATGCCGGCAAGGCCGTTGGACGCCAGCGTCGAACCGGCGTTGAAGCCGAACCAGCCGATCCACAGCAGCGAAGCGCCGAGAACCGACAGGACGAGGTTGTTGGAGGATGCCTGGTTCACCTGCACCGACTTGCCCAGCACCAGCGCGGCCACAAGACCCGCAACGCCGGAGCTGATGTGCACAACCGTGCCGCCCGCAAAATCAAGCGCCGCTCCATAACCGAGGAAGCCCGCATAATCCGTACGGCCCACGCCGCCGAGGAACCCGCCCGGACCCCACACCCAGTGCGCGATGGGCGCGTAGACGAGGATGGACCACAGGATGGAGAACACCAGCACCGCCGAGAACTTGATACGGTCTGCGACCGAACCCAGGATAATCGCGCAGGTGATGATGGCGAATTTCATCTGGAACAGCATGAACACGGTTTCCGGAATGGTGCCGGAAACGGAATTGACGCCCACGCCCTTCATGAACGCCTTGGAAAGACCGCCGGACCAGCCGTTGCCTTCCGTGAACACCATGGAATAACCGATGATGGGCCAGATAAGGGACACGATGCACGCAACCGCCAGCGTCTGCATCAGCGTCGCCAGCACGTTGTCCTTGCGCACAAGCCCGCCGTAGAACAGCGCGAGGCCCGGCAGCGTCATCATCAGCACCAGCAGCGAGGATACGAGCATCCACGCCGTATCGCCCTTGTCGAGCACGGGCGCCGCGTCCTGCGCCATCGCGGCGCAGGGCATGAACGCGGCTATTGCCGCGCAGGCTCCCAGCCATTTGAAGTTCAGTTTTTCAAGCATTGAAATCTCCCGGTTTTGTCAGTGTTCGTTAAAATAAAAAACGCCCGGCCTCACACCGGGCGGTATTGGTAATGCTGTTTCAGATGCCGTCGTCGATGAGCTTCTTCTCGATTTCGTCGCGGCTCACCGGCTTCTGGATGACGACCCCGTACCAGCCAAGCCCGTCATATTCCTCGTATCCCAGTGTCTTGGCGAAGGCCACAATGTTGCCCTCTCCATCGTAATAGCTGCCCATCTGCTGGCCGCCTGTCTGCAAATCGTACTGCGAATAAATGCCCTGCCCGTCGGATGACTGGATGATACGCATTTTCCCGTCCAGCAGCAGGACGCGGGAACGCGTTTTTTCTTCCGCCGTCAGCGTCGGCTCGTTCTGCACGATGATGCGCGACTGCTGCCCCCAGTCGAAGAACACGCCCAGCACCCCCAGCGCATGGCCCTGCAATTCGCCATGGCGGCGCACGGCGGCGGAATAAACCGCCGTCGGGTTGCCGTTGTGGATGGCCGAGTTGTGGATGTCGTCCACGATGTAATCGGCACCGCTTTGCGTATTCATGGCTTCATAAAACCAGCGATCGCGTTTGACGTTGGCCGTCATCGTACCGGGGAATATGTCGGGGCGGGACACCGCCACGACGTTCCCTTCAACGTCGGCCAGAACCAGGTTCATATATACGCCGTAAAATTTATTGATGACGCCAAGACGTTTTGTCGCATGGTCGCGGTATTCCTGCGTCGGCTCCTCAAGGCATTTCCAGAACGCTTCGTCCGTGGCCCACCAGCGGCAATCCGCCGTGCGCTCGTAAAGATTGCGCACGATGATCTGCACCAGCGTCTGCGCCATGTCGGTCAAACGCCCGCCTTCAACCTGCTGGACCATCTTTTCGGTCACGTTGATGCCGTACTGGATGCGGTTGATGATAAGCAGCTTGAACTTGTCCGAATTCTCCTTCGCCTGCTTGGCCAGCGACTTCACCTCGTTCGCCACCACGATGAACCCGCGGCCTGCCTCGCCGGAGCGTGCGGCCTCGATGGTCGCGTTCAGCGCCAGCATGTTGGTCTGGCTGGCGATGGTTTCGTTGTCTTTGGAGAATTTTTTGACGTCGTCTTCAATCTTGTGAATCAAACGTTCGATGACACGCGGCATCATGGTCGGAAGAACCCCTCTTCTAGGCGGTTGGCACGTGGGCCGATGGGGTCCATTTTAATACAAATGAATGCGCAAAGCATTTGTGCAGTGGGTTTGCGCCGACGCACGCCAACCCCGCAGAATGACTCATTCTGCGGGGTTTTCACCCCTGCGACAATTTGAACCAGCCGCATGCGCCCTTATGGGGCGCGTTTATGGAAGAAAATCGAACAGCACGCCGCCGCCCTGCGCCGTGCCTGCAATGAAGGACGCGCCCTGCGGCGAAAACGCGATGCTGGTCACCGCCTGACCGGAAGGCCCGGCCGCGGTAAACGCTTTTTTCTGCGCGATGTCCAGCAGCACCACGCCCCCGTCTTCAAACCCTGCCGCCATCACCGCCTCGTCCGGGTGCGCGGCCAGCGCCGTCACCAGCGCGCCGTTGGACCAGCCAAGCTGCATCGGCTCGCGCCCCTCCGGCCCCGCTTTGTCGAACGGCCAGAGAATGACGGTTTCCGAACCCGACGTCCCCAGCCATTTCCGGTCGGGCGACCATGCCATGCGGGTGGGCTTGGCCCAGTAACCCTGCATCTGGTAATCGCGTTTCAACGGCACGTTCCACATATGCAGTGCGCCTTCCTGCATGGCCGTAACCACCCAGCGCTTGTCCGCGCTGATGGTGACGGCCAGATGCGCACCCTTCCACGCAAGGCGAACAGATTTCGGTTCATAGTGCGGCCACGCCCACAGCGTCACCCCGTCACGGTGCGATGCCGCAAGCCCCAGCCCGTCCGGCGCGAAATGCACATCGGTGACCGACCCGTCATGCGGCCCTAAAATACGCACCTCGGCATCCCGCTTGGTCCACAGGTGCACGTGTTTGCCCACCGCCACCGCCACGCTGCCATTGGCATGCACGGCCATGGCCTCGGTCCACGCGCCCTTGAAGTCGGCAAAATCGGCAACCACACCGTCGCGGCTGATGGTCTTCAGCGTCCCGTCATCGGAAAGGGAAATGAACCCGTCTTCATAAGCACGCAACACAGGCACCGCGCCCGTATGCACGGCAACCGTCCGGCGCTGGTCGCCGCTGACGATATGCACCTGCCCGTTGCCGAGGCCGAAGGCAAACGCACCCCCGTCCACGCTGTACGCAACCGCGTTCACCGGCACGTCGAACTTGAACCCGTGCGCCTTCAGCGGCGAGGGGCCCGTCGGTTGGTCAGGCTGTAGCTTCAAGGCAGTCCTCAAAGCCCTTCTTCAGGCTCTCGCGGTCAAGGTTGCGGCCGATGAACACCATCTTGCTGGTCTTCTTCTCGCCGTCTTTCCACGCATTGCCGGGCGCGGAATCCGCAATCATGTGCACGGCCTGAAACACGAAACGGCGCGGGGAATTACGGATGTTCAAAACCCCTTTGGAGCGCAGAATGCTCGGCCCCTGTTCCGCCAGCACATGCCCGATCCATTCCTCGAACCGGCCAAGGATGACGGCGCGGTCCGTCGTCAGCGCCACGCTCTTCACCGCGTTGTCGTGGTTGTGCGTGTGCCCGCCTTCAAGGAATTCCGGCTCGATGGCCAGAATGCGCGAAAGGTCGAACGCCCCGCGGTCCAGAATTTTATCAAGCGCAATCTGGCTGTTCTGCGTCTTGTGCACCTGCGCATACGGGTTGATTCCGCGTACCGTGGTTTCAATCTCGGCAAGCTCCGCCGCGCTCACAAGGTCGGTCTTGTTCAGGATGATGATGTCCGCGAACGCAATCTGGTCCTGCGCCTCGGTGCTGTCCTTCAACCGCTCCGACACGTGCTTGGAATCGACGACGGTGATGACCGCGTCCAGCCGCGTCGCCTTGCGCACCTCGTCGTCCATGAAGAACGTCTGCGCCACCGGCGCCGGGTCGGCAAGGCCGGTGGTTTCCACGATGATGCCGTCGAACTTGTCGAGGCCGCGGCGCATCAGCCCCGCGATGATACGGATAAGGTCGCCCCGCACGGTGCAGCAGATGCATCCGTTGTTCATCTCGAAAATCTCTTCATCGACGCCGACCACAAGGTCGTTGTCCACGCCCACGGCGCCGAACTCGTTGATGATGACCGCGAACTTCTTGCCATGCGGCTCGGTCAGGATGCGGTTCAGAAGGGTGGTCTTGCCTGCGCCGAGATAGCCGGTCAGCACGGTAACGGGGATTTGCTTGCTCATGATGCCTGTATATAGCGGCGTTCATAGCGCGCGCCAAGTCGGGTCAGCATCTCATACCCGTTGGTGCCCGCCCCGGCGGCCAGCGCGTCCACGGGCTGGCTGGGTCCCAGAATCTCCATCCAGTCCCCGGGACGCGGCTTTTGCGCCAGATGGCCGATGCACACCGTGGTCAAATCCATCGAAACCCGCCCCGCGATAAGGCATTTCTGCCCCTGCCAGAACACATGCCCGCGCGAACTTTGCGACCGCAGATACCCGTCCGCATACCCCAGCGCCAGCACCGCCACCATGTCGTCGGCCTCAGGCGCCCACGTGGCGTTATACCCCACGCTTTCCCCGGCTTTCACCGGCTTCACCTGAAGCACGCGGGCCTCAAGCTTCACCACCGGCGCCATGGGGTTGGGAATATGGGGCAGGGGGTTCCCGCCATAGAGGCCATAGCCTGCACGTACGAGGTCGTAATGGTCGTTCGTGAACCGCAAAATCCCCGCCGTGTTGCACAGCGACCATTTCGGCAGCTTCAGCCCCGCCGTAATGGCGCGGAATTTCGCAATCTGTATGTCGTTCAGCGGGTCGTCCAGGTCTTCCGATGACGCGAAATGGCTCATCCCAAGCCCGATGTTCAGCCCGTCCAGCAGGCCGGGGTCGGCCAGCACCTTCGCGGTTTCACCCGCATCCAGCCCCAGCCGGTTCATGCCCGTGTCGAAATGCACGGCGCAAACACCCGGCTGGCCTTTCCACGCGGCCACGTCATCAAGTGAATTGAGAATGGGAATAAGGTCGTGTTCTGCAAAAACCGCCGCATCCGCAAGCAGAATGCCGCCGATGACATAAATGACGGCCCCCGGCCCGATACCCGCGCGCAGGGCTATGCCTTCCGCCACGCTGGCCACGAAGAACGCCTTGCATCCTTCCGCCTGCAACGTCAGGCCCACCGCCTCAATTCCAAGCCCATACCCGTTGGCCTTGATGACCCCGGCGGTGGCGACCCCGCGCGCTGCATTGCGCAGCGTGCGGTAGTTCTGCGCCAGCGCGCCCAGGTCTATTGTGAGGACGGCACCGGCCCCGACGCTCATGCCTTCTTACGCGTCTTCCACAGGGAATACGCCACGCCCGCACCCAGCAGGCCGAACGTGATGCCCAGTGACAGCGCCGGCGGGAATTTGCCGCCATCCATCAGGAAGTCCGTGATGAAGATTTTGGCGCCGATGAAGATAAGCACCGCCGAAAGCGCGTATTTCAGGTACGAGAAGCGGTCCATCGCCGCCGCCAGCGCGAAATACAGCGTGCGCAGGCCCAGAATGGCGAAGATGTTCGACGTGAATACGATATACGGGTCAGTCGTCAGCGCGAAAATGGCCGGCACCGAGTCGACCGCGAAGATGACGTCCGCGAACTCGATGAGGATAAGCGCCACCATCAGCGGCGTCATATACGTCGCCATCATGCCGTTATTGGGGTCTTTCAGCTTCACGAAGAACTTGTTGCCGTGAAGCTGGTCTTCCACCCGCATGTGCTTGCGCATGAAGTTCAGGATGGGGTTCTTGCCGATATCCGTCTCATGGTCCCCCATCGCCACCATTTTAATGCCCGAGAAGATAAGGAACGCCGAAAACAGGTACAGCATCCAGTGGAACTCAGCGACCAGCGCAGCCCCCACGCCGATCATGACCCCGCGCAGGATGATGACGCCCAGGATGCCCCAGAACAGCACGCGGTGCTGGTAAGCCCGCGGAATCTTGAAGAACCCGAAAATCATCGCCATCACGAACAGGTTGTCCATGGAAAGCGACTGTTCGATGACGTAGCCGGTATAGTATTCCAGCGCCTTCTGCTGCCCCAGCTCGTACCATATCCACCCGCCGAACATGACCGCGATGACGATGTAGAACCCGTAGGTGATAAGCGCGTTCTTGGCCGTGATGTCCTTCTGCTTCTTGTGCAGGACGCCCAGGTCCAGCACCAGCAGGACCACCACGATGCTCAGGAAAATCGCCCACATCCAAATGGGTTTATCCATCC
>JAMIFL010000080.1:0-3503 GCA_035906295.1 Alphaproteobacteria bacterium
GCAGCCTCGATTCCCAGAACGGGGAACGGGACGAGTACGGCAAGGGCCGCGACTGGCTCGATATTCTGACCAGCCCCACGGCGACCTACAAAATCTCGAAATTCGAGAAGGCCAAGACCGAGGGTGATTACCTTGCGCTGGGTACGCTTGTACTGCGCGGCATTGAAAAGCCGCTGGATATTCCCTTCCACCTGACCGTCAGCAAAAAAGACGGGGTGGAAACGGCGCGCGCGGTGGGGCAGACCACGCTGAAACGCCTTGAATTCGGCGTGGGCGGCGGGGACTGGGCCGACGACAAGATGGTGGGCACGGCCCTTATCATCCGCATCGACGTGACGGCCACGGCCAGAAAAGGCAAATAAGCCTTTTCAGGCCAGACGGTTACCCCCTATTCATCCACATGCCCCTCGGGTATCATCGGGGCAGATGAGAACGCTTTACCACCTGTGGCTGCACCCGTTTTCGCGCAAGGTCCGTGTGGCCCTGGCGGAAAAGGGGCTGGAATTCCAGCTCCGGGTCGAGAAAATCTGGGAACGACGGACGGAATTCCTGGCCATCAACCCGGCCGGGGACGTGCCGGTGATGGTGGAAGAGGACGGCACCGTCTTAAGCAATTCCAACGTTATCTGCGAATATCTCGAAGAGGTTTACGACCATACCTCGCTTCTCGGCCCCGACGCCTTGCAGCGGGCGGAGACGCGCCGGCTTGTGGGGTGGTTCGACGTGAAGTTCAACCGCGAGGTGACGGACAACCTTGTCGGCGAAAAAATCATGAAACGCTTTTTGAAGCTGGGGGAGCCGCACGGGCCGTCCATCCGCGCGGGGCATGCGAACATCCATTACCACCTCGATTACATTTCGTACCTGATGGAAAAGCGGCGCTGGCTTGCGGGAGACCGTTTCTCGCTGGCCGACATATGCGCGGCTGGTCATCTTTCGGCCATCGATTATATCGGTGACGTGCCGTGGGACGAACACCCGGGGGCGAAGGCGTGGTACATGCGCATGAAGGCGCGGCCCAGTTTCAGGCCGCTGCTGGACGACATGGTGCCGGGTTTCGCGCCGGTGCCGCATTACGCGAAGACCGAATTTTAAGCAGACAGCGCCGTGAGCCAGACCCCTAAAAAACTATTCTGTTTCGGATATGGCTACACAGCGCAGGCGCTGGCCGACGCGCTGAAAGCGCGCGACCCGGGGCAGTGGACCATTGCGGGCACGACGCGCGACCTTGATAAGCTGCGCGCGCTGAAGGCGCAGGGCGTGCAGGCCTATCTGTTCGACGACGACCACCCGCTGGACGACCCCCTCACCGCGCTGGAGGGCACGACGCACCTGCTTTTGTCGGTGCCGCCGACGGATAACGGGGACCCGGCGTTCACCTTCCATGCGGACGACCTGCCGCGCATCGACACGCTGGAATGGGTGGGGCTGCTTTCAAGCACCGCCGTTTACGGCGACCGCGACGGCGGGTGGGTGGACGAGCAATCGGAACTCAGGCCCACCAACAAGCGCGGCAGCCGCAGGGCGCTGGCGGAGGCGCAGTGGCTTTCGATGCACGCGTCGTACCGGATGCCGGTGCATGTTTTCCGCCTTGCGGGGATTTACGGGCCGGGGCGCAGCGCGCTGGACGCCGTGCGGGCGGGGCATTCGCGCCGCATCGACAAGCCGGGGCATGCGTTCAACCGCATTCACGTGGACGACATCGTGAACGTGCTGATGGCTTCGATGGTGCATTCGCACCCGGGACATTCCTACAACGTGTCGGACGATTTGCCGGCGCCGAGCCATGAGCTGATTGCATTCGCGTGCGAGTTGATGGGCATGCCGGTTTCGCCGCTTATTCCGTTCGGCGAGGTGGACCAGGCGCCGATGGCGCGGAGCTTCTACCTCGACAACAAGCGGGTGCGGAACGAGCTTATCAAATCGGAGCTGGGCGTGCAGCTCAAGCACCCGGATTACAGGTCCGGCCTGCGCGCATGCCTGAAGGCGGAGCGCGACGACCGGATGCCGATGGAATTCTTCCGCCGGAACGACGGCGCCAGCGGCTGAGGCCGGGCGCGAAGCAACGGCTGGCCCATGCGGCTGCCGCCCGCCATTTAATGTAAGAGGCTGTTGCCACGGGTAGTTTATGCGGCTGTTGCCGCGGGTAGCTTATGCGGCTGTCACCGCGGGTGGCTTATGCGGTTGTCACCGCGGGTGGCTTATGCCGGTCACCACAGGTGACTTATGCTGGTCACCGCAGGCGACCGGGGCGGGTTTCGCCGGGGGGTGACCGATTATCTTCAGGCGGGCGTGAAGCCCATTTTTTTCATCAGGGGCTGAGGGCGCGGGGTTTCGCGGCCCGTGAGGGCGGCGAAGAGTTTCGACGGCGGTTTCGACGCGCCCGCGCCCAGCACTTCATCACGGAAGATGGTGGTGAGGCGTTTGTCGTAGATGCCGTGTTCGCGGAAGGTTTCATACGCGTCGGCGTTGAGGATGTCGGACCAGATATAGGCGTAATAGCCTGCGGGATAGGCGCTTGCGAAGATGTGGTTGAAGATGGGCAGGTGCTTGACGGGCGCTGTCTGCAGCAGGTCGTAGCGGCCCACGGTTTCGCGTTCCCATTCGGCCCAGTCCGTCGGCAGCACGTCTTTCACGCCCAGCGTGTGGATGCCGAGGTCGAGCGCATTGAGCATGGACTGGCGCAGCATGAAGCGGCCCTGCATGAAGCTTCTTGATGCCTCCAGTTTTTCGATGGTGGCCATGTCGAGCGGCGCGCCGGTTTCGTAATGGCGCATGTAATGGGGGGCCACTTCGGCATCGAAGATGTAATTTTCGTTGAATGTGGAGGGCAGTTCGATGAAGTCCAGCGCGGCGTTGAAGGCGGAGATGTGGGTGTGCGGCGCGCGCGAGAAGATGAGATGCAGGGCGTGCCCCAGTTCGTGGAAGGCGGTGGTGACCTGGTCGGGGTCCAGCAACAAGGGCGTGTCGCCGCGCGGGGGCTGGAAGTTGGTGCTGAGAAGGCTTACGGGCAGGTGTTCGCGGCCCCCGGCATCGCGCTGGTAGACGCGATAGTCGGCGGCCCACGCGCTGTCGCGCTTGCTGCCGGGGCGGACGAAGAAGTCGGTTATGATGTAGCCCTGAAGCGCGCCGTCGA
This sequence comes from Alphaproteobacteria bacterium, assembly GCA_035906295.1. Lineage (GTDB taxonomy): Bacteria > Pseudomonadota > Alphaproteobacteria > Micavibrionales > UBA1664 > UBA6145. Next base: position 3,137 of record JAMIFL010000080.1, read on the forward strand.
CACGCAATTCGTACGGCGTGACGCCATCGGCGAAGGTGGGCAGGTCGGGGCGGGCGATGAGGTCGGCGCCGTAGAATTCCTTTACGTGCAGGATCATGGCGTCCAGTACCTGACCCAACGGCAGGTATTTTTTGATTTCACGGGAATCGAGGCCCAGTTCACGGTCGGCGTAGAGGCGGGCGTAATAGTCGAGGTCCCACGGTTCGATTTTTTCGAGGCCATCCAGTTCACGCGCGAAGGCGCCGAGAATCTTCACTTCATCCTGTGCGCGGGCGTGGCTGACGGCGAGGATGGGGTCGAGCACGGCGCGGACTTCGGCAACCGACCTTGCCATGCGGTTCTGGCTTATCTGCAAGTCGGCGAAGGT
>JAMIFL010000081.1:0-16081 GCA_035906295.1 Alphaproteobacteria bacterium
CGCCGATTTATTCGCCGAAATTTTCGCGGGCAACACAACCGTGCGCATGAAAGTCACCGACCGCGCCCCGGGCCGCGACGGCCACACCGTCTACCTGCGCTGGGACCGCCTCGCCACAAGGCCTGACGGTAAGCGTTTCACGCTCTCCGGCGTCAGCGAAGTGATGCTCGACATGAACGGCAAAATCGCCTCCATCGTCGAACACTGGGACGGTGCTGCCCCGCCACCGCCGCCGAAAAGCGGCATCGGCGGCCTGCTCCAGCGCCTATTCCGGCGTTAGCGTCTTCTTATCCGCGTCCAGCACGGCCATCCCGCCCACCGGCAGGGTATACAACGGCCCCTTATGCCCGAACGGCGCATCCACCAGCACCGGAATATCCAGCCCCGCCACATGCTCGGCAATAATATCGGCAAGCGTAAACCCGAACGGCGTGACCGACGTATCCGCCGCCTCCGCCATGTTGCCGAACACGATACCGGCAAGCCCGCCAAATACGCTCAGCCGCAATTGCGCCAGCAGCCGGTCATACCGGCTCAGTTCGTCGCCCGCGTCTTCCAGGAACAGGATGGCCCCGTCCATGTCCGGCATATACGGCGTACCGCAAAGCGCCGCCATCATCGAAAGATTGCCGCCCACCAGCCGCCCGCGCGCCCGTCCGCCCTTCAGCGTCCGGCTCTGCGCCCATTCCAGCGCAGGCGCGCGCCCCTGCAGGCACGCCACCATCTGGTCCATCTCTTCCGGCCCCGCGCGTCCAAGCCGCGAAAGCGTCGGCCCGTGATACGTAATAAGCCCGGTCCGCGCATAAATCGCGTTCAGTAACGCCGTGCTGTCCGAAAACCCGATAAACGGTTTCGGGTTGGCCTTGATGGCGTCGAAGTCAATAAAGGGCAGGGCATGCATCACCCGGTTGCCGCCGCGCGCCGCCATCACGGCGTCGATGCCCGTATCCGCGAACACGTCGCCGATGGCCTTCGCCCGCGCCTGCGCACTCCCGGCTGACTGGTTCAGCGTAAGCCCGTTCTGCGCATGCACCGAAACCCTGAACCCCCGCGCTTCCAGCAGCGCAATGCCCGCCGCGTCCGCCACCCCGCGCGACGAAGGCGCAATGATGCCGATGGTTCCGTTTGCGGGCAGGGTGTGTGGGGTCAGCGCCATGCCTCAATCATGCGTGGATTTGCGGATATGCGCAAACGCATCCAGCGCCCGCATGCGCCCCGCGGCGTGGTCCACAATGGGCGCGGGGTAATCGAGCCGCATTTTCGCATCCCACGGCTTATGAATGAACTTGTCGGGCACGTCCTTCAGCTCCGGCACGAACGCCCGCACGTAATCCCCGCGCGGGTCGAATTTCTCGCCCTGCAAAATCGGGTTGAACACCCTGAAATACGGTGCCGCGTCCGCCCCGCATCCTGCCACCCACTGCCAGCTCGCGCTGTTATTGGCCAAATCCGCGTCCACCAGCGTGTCCCAGAACCATTTTTCCCCGTCCTGCCACGGCAGCAACAGGTGCTTCACCAGAAACGACGCCACAATCATCCGCACCCGGTTATGCATCCACCCCGTGCGCCACAACTGCCGCATGCCCGCATCCACGATGGGAAAACCCGTCATGCCCCGCTGCCACGCCTGCAAATCCTTGGCGCTGGTGCGCCACGGCATGCCCGCGAATTTCTCCTGCAACGGCTTCGTCGGCAAATGCGGGTTGTTGAACAGCAGGTGAATGGAAAACTCGCGCCAGATAACCTCGCGCAAAAACGCCGCCGAACCCGTATGCGGCAACGCCGCGTGCCAAACCTGCCGCGGGCTGATGTCCCCGAAATGCAGATGCGGCGAAAGCCGCGACGTGCCGTCCCGGTCCGGCCTGTCGCGCTCCGTCTTGTACCCCGCCATCGCCTCGTCGATGAAGCTGTGCAGGCGCGCGTGCGCCCCGTCTTCCCCCGGCGTCCAGTGGTCGTAGAATTCCCGGTCCCACTTGATGGCCGGCAACAGGCCAAGCTCATCGCTCTTCATCCCGTGCCATTGAATGCCGGCGGGTTTCCGCAGCACTTCGCCGATCATGGCTTCATGGTTCAGGCATGCCTTGTAATACGGCGTAAACACCCGGAACGGCCCGCCGCTTTGCGTCTTGATGTCCCACGGCTCGAACAGCACTTGGCCCTTGAAGCTTTGCGCATCCAGCCCGTCTTTCTTCAGCGCCGCCTTGATTTTGGTGTCCAGCTCTATCGCCTTCGGTTCATACCGCCGGTTCCAGTACACCGCCGTGGCGCCCGTCTCCCTTATGACATCCGCCAGCACCGTCACCGTGTCGCCCGCGCGCGTCACCACCGGCGCGTCCAGCGCCTTGAGGGAATGATGCAGCCACCACGCCGAAGCCGCACCCGGATACGGCCCCCCTTGCTCCCGCGTATCATGAATATAAAGCGGAATAATCGGCGCTTTCAGCCGCGCCAGCGCCACAAGCGCAGGGTTGTCCGAAAGGCGCAAATCGCGGCGCAGCCACAGGATGACGGGTTTTGACATGGCATGACCTTTGGCCGCCCAAGGGCAAAAGGCAAGCCGCCAATTTTGCATAAGGGCCAGATTTCGGCTATGCTCTCAAAAAAAAGAATAAAAAAGCGGGGAGGGCCGCGCCATGAAAATCTCGTTCGCCACGACCTGCATGGGCCGTGCGCACCATTTGAAACAGACGCTGCCGGCGAACCTCGCCCACAACGTCGACTGGACGCACCCCAACGCCGTCGAATTCGTGGTGCTCGACTATTCCAGCCCCGACGATCTCGGCGAATGGCTGCTCAGCGACCCCGCCATCGCCCCCTATCTCGAAGCCGGAATCGTCCGCTACGCGCGGCATGAAGGCGAACAGTTCTTCCGCCATTCCCACGCCAAGAACATGGCCCATCGCCTCGCCTCCGGCGATTTCGTCTGCAACCTCGACGCCGATAATTTCACCGGCCCCCGCTTTGCCGACCATCTGCGCGGCATCTTCACCAAAAAACCGCACAGCTTCGTCTCCGCCAATTTCTTCGACGGTTCGCTCAACCAGCCGCCCTATATCGGCTGCATGGGCCGCGTCGCCATGAAGCGGGAAGACTTCTTCAAAATCGGCGGCTACAACGAAGACCGTAAATTCGAAGGCTGGTCCGGCGAGGATTTCGACATGTTCGTCCGCGCCTGCAAACACCTCATCTCCCCGCATTTCATCTCTGACCGCAAATACCTCGAATGCGTCACCCACTCGAACGAGGAACGCGTCGCCAATACCGCCCACGCCGGTCAGGAACGGCAGATCGACCTGATAAAAATGCTCGACGGCGGTCCCTTCCTCAAAAAGGCCAGCTACTTCTTCCGCAAAAGCGTCGCCGCCCCGCGCAAGGCAAACGCAGGCCACGGCATCGGCGAGGGCGCCGTGCGTGTCGTCAGCAAACTGTCTTTGTAATTAATTCCGCAGCAGCGGCACGTCGTACAGCGACATGCGCACGTCATCCGTCACCAGCACCATGCCCTCGGCGGCGGCCTGCGACACCAGCATGCGGTCGAACGGGTCTTTGTGCATCGGGGGCAGGGCGGCTGTGCCCGCAATGTGTCGGGCGTCGATGGGAAGCTGGTTCAGGTTGGTCTGGGCCAGCAGGTCATAAAATTCGGGGTCGTAATCAAGGCGGCCCTGCTGCTGTTGCAGGCTGATTTCCCACAAACTCGCATGGCTCACGAAAAACTGGTGGTCCGGGTTGGCCAGCACCGCCCGCACATCCGCCGACAATTGCTCGTCGTCGTAAAGCGCGGTCAGAAGAATGCGGGTATCAAGCAGGTAATTCATAAGGCTCAGGCCGCTTCCTGGAACAGGTCCATGTTCAGGGCTTCCGCCACGTCCGTATCCCAAAGGTTCAGCGTCTCCGCAGGCGGCACCGCCATACGCCCGCGCGCGATACCGAGGAACGAAGGCTTACCCCCTTCGACAAAGGGAACCAGCTTGGCCAGCGGCTTGTCCGCCCGCCCGATGATGATTTCCTCACCTGCCTCTACCCGTGCAATCAACGCAGAAAGATGCGTCTTGGCATGCGAGATATTGAAGACTTCCATGGCCGAATTTCCCCGTTTCAGCGTTAAGAAGCCGGTACTAGACCAGACTTGGCCAACCCCTGTCAATTTTACCGTATAAGTCGAATATAGACCTGACCACCCCGCGCCCTTCAGGGCCGCGACGCGGCCCCGCGCGCCGCAGCGCGCGAGCCAAAAGCGTTGCGGAGCAACGCGCGCCGGCGGCTGAGGCGCACACAAAAAGGCCCGCGACCGCGGGCCCGCGCGCCGCAGCGCGCGGAGGCAAGGCACACGCGAGTGTGCCGCCCGCCGGCGAGGGACAAAAAAAGAGACGCCGCCTTTTTAAGGGCGGCGTTACGAGTTGAGACAGGGAGGTACTTAAGCTCTTAGAACCACAGGCCGGGCGTCGAGGTCGGCGCGCTGGCGGGTTGGGCCGCTACGGCACGCGGTTTGCCATCGAAGGCTTGAATGGCCGTGCGGACGGATTCATTGTTGGGACCTGCGAACGATGCCTTGAACCTCCGGCCGCGCGTCGCTTCGGTGCTGGTGGCGGCTTCTCCCAGAAGTTCTTTAATCTGCATCGTGTTCATGTCCCTGATATATGTGTTCTTATAGGTTCAGTATGCCCCGCCACTGGTTACCAACCTGTAAAGACTACAAACAATTGTAATCATTTGTTTTTGATGCGAATGAAACGGCCAAAATCCGCCGCTTTTCCGGGCAAAATTTGACCGCGCGGCTCCCGCTTTGGCATGCTCGTACCCATGACCCACGCCCCTGCCTTCGATATGGACGAACGCGCCGCCTGCGCCGTGCTCCTGAACCCGGTTTTTCACGCCGCCAAAACCCGCCTGACCGCCCACCCCAGCCTCTATGGCGAACACCCGGCCCTGCGCATCACCTATGCCGGCCTGCCGCTGGCCTCTCCGCAGGCCGACCTGAAGGGGCCTGACCGTCGCAACCTTGCCTCCGCCTTCATCAAGGCAGGCTTCCATACCGGCGAAAGCGCAAAACTGGCCCTCCGGCACAACGGCCCCGCGCTGGTGTGCGAGGCGTATACACCCCCCGCCGATATGCTCTGGACCGTGGAACGCGGCTACATCAACCCGTGGACCATCCACCTCCTGCGCCCCGACGCGGCCTACCTGCGCACTGTCATGCCGGAACTGGACGCGGCCCTGCGCCTGCGCTTCTCTTAACCGGGCGGCCGCGCCTTTTCCCGAAAACAAAAACGGCGCCCGAAGGCGCCGTTTTGATTGGGCAAGGGTAGGGGCTTCTTATGAAGCCGCCGTCAGCTCGGTTTTTTCAGCTTTCTCGTCCGACTTTTTGGTCTTTTTCTTGTCGGCGGGGGCGTTGACCATGACAGGCTGTTTCTTGCCTTCCACCACGTCCCCGTTGATGACCACTTCGTCTACGCCTTCCATGCCCGGCAGGTCGAACATGGTGTCCAGCAGAATGCCTTCCATGATGGAACGCAGGCCGCGTGCGCCCGTCTTGCGCTCGATGGCTTTCTTGGAAATCGCCTCCAGCGCGTCTTGCGTATAGGTCAGCTTGACGTTCTCGATCTCGAACAGCTTCTGGTACTGCTTGACCAGCGCGTTCTTCGGTTCCGTCAAAATCTGGATGAGGGCAGGCACGTCCAGGTCCTCCAGCGTCGCCACCACCGGCAGACGGCCGATGAATTCGGGGATAAGGCCGAATTTCAGCAGGTCTTCCGTTTCGAGAACACGCAGCAATTCGCCCGTTTTCTTCTCGTCCTTCGCCTGCGGGTTCGCGCCGAAGCCGATGGACGTACCGCGTCCGCGTTCCGCGATGATGCGCTCGATACCGGCGAACGCGCCGCCGCAGATGAACAGGATGTTGCTGGTGTCCACCTGCAGGAATTCCTGCTGCGGATGCTTGCGGCCACCCTGCGGCGGCACCGAAGCGACGGTGCCTTCCATCAGTTTCAGCAGCGCCTGCTGAACGCCTTCACCCGAAACGTCGCGGGTGATGGACGGGTTGTCCGACTTGCGCGAAATCTTGTCGATTTCGTCGATGTAGACAATGCCGCGCTGCGCGCGCTCGACGTTATAGTCGGCGGCCTGCAACAGTTTCAGCACGATGTTCTCGACGTCTTCGCCCACGTAACCGGCTTCGGTCAGCGTGGTTGCATCGGACGTCGTGAAGGGCACGTCAAGAAGACGCGCGAGGGTCTGTGCCAGCAGGGTCTTGCCCGAGCCGGTGGGACCGACCAGCAGGATGTTGGATTTGGAAATCTCAACATCCGCGCCGCGCTGCCCGTGCTCAAGGCGCTTGTAGTGGTTGTGCACGGCCACCGACAGGATGCGCTTGGCGCGGTCCTGCCCGATGACGTAGTCGTCAAGCACGGTCTTGATCTCAAGGGGGGTCGGGATGCCGCCGCCGGTTTTCACCAGTTGCGTTTTGTCCTCTTCGCGGATGATGTCGGTGCAAAGCTCGACACACTCGTTGCAGATGAAGACGTTGGGACCGGCAATCAGTTTACGGACTTCATGCTGGCTTTTGCCACAGAAGGAACAGTAAAGCGTGTTTTTGCTGTCGCTGTCGGTCGTTTTGCTCATTGGAAGCGTCCTGCTGGTAACGGGAGACGGGTGAACGAATGAATCATTCTTACCTCCACTTTAACCAAGCCATTCTGGCTTGCAAAGGTCCTATATGTCCCAATCTCGCATGCGTTTATTAAGAGAGTCTTAAGACTTCCGCACCCGCGAAACGGCTGCTATGCATGCAAAATGACACAAAACGCCGCTTTTGAAGCCGTCCGCGAAACCCTGAGCCTGCTGGGCGACTGGGAGGAACGCTACGCCTACCTCATCGACCTCGGCCGCAAATTGCCCGCCTACCCGGAAGACATGCGCGACGAAGCCCACAAGGTCCCCGGCTGCACCTCGCAGGTATGGATGAGCTATCGCTGGGAAAACGGCAGGCTCGTGATGGATGTCGATTCCGACGCGGTGCTGGTCAAAGGCCTGCTCGCCATCCTCATGGCGCTCTACAACAACCGCCTGCCCACCGAAATTACGGCTGTTGCGCCGGAACGGGAGTTTGCGGCGCTGGGGCTGGAAGGCCATCTGTCGCCGAACCGCCGGAACGGATTCTTTGCTGTATCAGCCCGGATTCGTCAACTGGCGGACGCAAATCGGCCAGGCTCATCACTTTAAGCATGCTGATGTAAACATCGTCGTCCTTGATGCTGACAGGCACCGCAATGCTGCCCGCATTGCCCTGCGCCACCGCCATCGCGTCCATGAACGACTTGGCCATCCGCGCATTGTCGGCAGGCAAAATATTGTTCTGCGCCAGCAGTTGCAGCAACGCGCCATACCCTGAAACGCGCGCGTTCAACGCACCGTTCACCGGCGCGCCGAAAAGGGGCGCATCCACATGCCCTTCTGCCTGCAGGGCGGATTCACCGGCCTTGATGGCCACGGCCTTGAACTGCATCGCCCATTGCGCGCGCGGTTTCCACAAGGCGGGTAAATTCGCGTCCAGCGCGAAACTCTCGGCCACGAAATGCACGGGCTGCCCCTTGCGGTTCGCATCCAGCGTAAAACCCTGCGGCGCCGCCACGTAGGCGGGCATCGCGGGCAGGGGCCACACCTTCGCAATGGCCAGCGGCAGCTTCACCGTGCCGGAAGGCGACGCATACGTCACATCCGCCCACGTCACCTTCAGCGCGCCGGGAAATCCGTCCACCACCGCCTTGTTGGGTGAAGAAATGTTTTGCGGCAGCGCCCCCATCTGGCGCTCCACCATGGATGCCGCAAGGTGCCACCATCCCGCCCACAGCGCGAACACGAACACCGCGATTTTCAAAAGCGGCTTGAAACCCCAAAGCGTGGACCGCCCGGTTTTGACGTTATAGGCAGGGTTTTTCATCAGCGCGTCCGACTCCGGTTCCAGAACCGATTCCAGTTGTTTCAAAAGCTCCGGCGCGGAAAGCCCCGCGGGAATGGCAGGCAAAATCTTGAAATCCACCACGCCGCTTTTCTTGAAAAAGCTCTGCTTGGGCCAGAACGCGCCTGAGTTTGTCGCAACCGGCACCACCGGCAGGTTCAGCGCTTCCGCTATTTTCGCGCCGCCGATTTTGTAAGGCTTGTCCGCCACCGTGTCGGTCACCGCAACGCGCGTCCCTTGCGGGAAAATCAAAATGGGCCGCCCCTGCGCAATCACCCTGCGCCCTCCCGCGATGAGGGACTCGACCGCCTTGTTCCGCCCGCCGCGATCCACCGGAATCATGCCGGTTTTAATGGTGTACCAGCCCCAGAACGGAATCCACGTCAGTTCCTTTTTCAGGATGATGGCGATGTCCCCGAAAATCACCGGCATCTTCAGCGTCTCATACGTCGAATAATGCTTAACCGCCAGAATGTACGACCCCTCCGGCAGGTTTTCGCGCCCCGTCACCCGGTAATCGAGGCCGAGGAAAATGCGCTCCACCCACGAATTCCCCATGAAATACAAAACCTGCACGAACCTGAACGCCGCCCGCCGCGGCAGCACGAACGCGAAGGTCAGAACCGCGCAGCAGAACGCCGTGAAAATCATCGACGCGATGTTGAACAGTATGGATTTGAAAAACATGCCCATGTCAGGCCAGCCACATCAGAAAGGTTTTTGAATATTCAATCAGCATCTGGCGCAAAAACGCCCACGACGTATACGAAGGCGACTTCACCGGCCATGCCTCAAGCTCCGCCCCCGGCATCGCGCGGTCGAACAGCAGCATCGCGCGCGGCATGTGGTAATCCGCCGTCACGAGCCTGACCGAAACCCCGTCCGGCCCACCGTTTCGTCCAAGCCATCCCAGCGTCTCCGCCGCGTTGTCTTCCGTCGTTTCCGCCTTGTGTTCGATGAAGATGCAGCAATGGCTGTTCAGCCGCGCGCGTCGGTCCGCATCACCCCCGGCCCATCGGTCCAGCAACTGGCGTAAGGAGACATTGGGGTGTACCCCCGTCACCAGCATGGCCTTGGCCTTGTCGTCCGCCATCAGCGCGAAACCCTGCTCGATACGCCCCGGCCCGCCGGTCAGCACCACCACCACGTCGGTCTGCCTGTCCGGATTTTCCGGGCCTGACGCCACCACCAGCAGGAAAAACGCCACGAACCCCAGCACCCAGACGGCCACGACCCCGCCCGCGACGGCGGCGGTCACGCGGAACACACTGGGCATGGCAGGGAATCTGCGGGTCATGCAGAAAGTTACGGCATCACCGACAGGGTGCGCAAGACCGTGAATCGCGCTGCCCACCAGCTTAAAGCGGTAATCAGCACCGGGCAGGCGGCCAGCCACACCATGGTCATGGGTCCCCACGCGAAACTGGGCAATATGCTGGCCTGCAACCCGCCGCCCAGCAACCCCGCCAGCTTCAGGAACGCGTAACCCGCAACCCCGCCCACCAGCGCCGCCTGTCCCACGTTGCGCACCACCACGCGCACGAACTGCGCCGCGATGTAATCATCCGTGGCCCCCATCAGGTGCAAAAGGTCTATGTCCGCCTGATGCGCCGCAAGCCGCGCCCGCACCGCGCCCGTCACCGTCAGGATGCAGCACGCCATCGTCGCCCCCGCCATCAAAAGCGCCGCCATCAAAAGCGCCAGCGAAAAGCGCTTGAGGTCGGCCAGCCACCCTTGATGCGTCTCCGTCACCGCCGAAGCGTCGGTCGACGCCACCGCCCGTGCCACGCGCTCCGGCGCGGTTTTGTCGCGCGGGTTGTCCAGCGTCACCGCAATCAGCGCGGGCAGCGGCAAATCCGCCTGCTCCATGCCGCGCCCCAGCCACGGCTGCACCATGCGCTCAACCTCGGCCCGCGGCAGGACGCGCAGCGACTTCACATCCCCGCTGGCCGCCAGCGTCGTGCCGATACCCTGCGCAATGGCCGCCAGCGCCCCGGCGTCGCGAATATCCCCCTGCGGCCCCGCCGCCGGTATCTCAATGGTCATGTGCCCCGTGACCGCGCCGACCCACGACGCCCGCATGCTTTGCACCACCAGCGCGCCGCCCACCGCCATGGTCGCCAGCACCGTCATCAGCACCACCACCAGCGTCACGAACCGCGTGCCCGTGTTGTCGTGGTCCAGTGCAATGTCGTTGACCGCGGCATCCTGCGGCTTGGGGGCGGGCGTGCTCATCTCAGTGCGCCGCCTTCAGCTGCGCCTTGGGGGAAGGGGGCATGACCGTAAGCTGCCCTTTATCCAGCATCAGCCGCGGGTGGTTGAAATGTTCCATCATCTGCTGGTTGTGCGTGGCGATGACGATGGTCGTCCCCATGCGGTTCAACTGCTCGAACAAACTCATGATGCGGTAACCGATGGTGTCATCAAGGTTCCCCGTCGGTTCGTCCGCCAGCAAAAGCCGCGGCTTGCCGATAACCGCGCGCGCAATGGCCACACGCTGCTGCTGCCCGCCCGACATCAGCGCCGGTATGGCGTTCATATGGTCGGCCAGCCCAACCCATTCCAGAATTTCCCGCGTCGCATTGCGCACTTCATGCGCCTTGCGCCCCATGATGCGCAAAGGCAGCGCCACGTTGTCGAACGCCGAAAGATGCGGCAACAGCCGGAAGTCCTGAAACACCACGCCGATGCGCTGGCGTATCATCATGCGCTGCGCGCGGGATGCGAGGCTCACATTCTGCCCGAACATGCTCACGCTCCCCCGCGTCGGTAGGTTCGCAAGGTACAAAAGCTTCATAAGCGAGGTCTTCCCCGCCCCCGAAGGCCCCGAAAGAAAATGAAACGCGCCCTGTTCCAGCGTGAAGCTTACATCGGTCAGCACCTCCGGCCCCACATTGTACCGCAGGCCCACATGCTCGAAATTGATCATTGGCCGTTCGCCTCCGGCAGGGGGGAGTCGACCTCAGGCGCCGTATCCGCCCGCGCGCCGCGCGTTTTTTCTTCCTGCGCCTTCATGATGGCCAGAATGGCCTGCGCCCGCTTGGCCGGGTTGTTGATGCGCCCCGCCGATGTAACCGCGTCGTCATACCGTTGCCGCTTGGTCATGATTTCGGCGACATTCTGGTAAGCCTTGTTGCGGAACGACACGACGTCGATTTTACCGACACTCGTCATCGCCTTGCCCATGTCCCCGCGCTCCGCCTGTATTTCCGCCGTCTCGCCGAACGCCTTGTGCTTCAGCGCAAGGTTGGTCATGGCGCTGGCCGTGCGCCACGCGTCGTCGTCCAGCCCGCCGAAGGCCTGCGCCATGGCGATATACGTCTGCGCAATGCCCTGCGCCGTAGGCTGGCGTATCAGCAGCGTGGCTTTGGCCAGCTTGGCGAACACGGTTTTCAACTGGTCCGGCGTCTCGCGCCCGTACAGCGCCGCCGCCATGCCGATGGCCCGCACCGTCATCGCCTGCGTATCCGGGTTTGAAATCTGCGGAATAAGCGCAATCGCCGAATCCACCTTCTTGTCGTAAGTCAGGCTTGCGGCCAAATCCCGCAGCGTCTGGTCCCGCCACGCGGTTTCCGTGGTGGCCGCCGCATCGCGCTGCACCATGGCCGCAAGGCAGGCGCGATCCGCCGTGGCGCAAGGCTTGGGCTCGTCCGCCAGCGCGTTGAACGCCATGGCCGACAGCAGGGCCACGCCCGGAATGAGGATACGATGCAACGTCATGATTGACCTTTATAATCCCCGCGTCCGATAATTGCCACCAGCCATGAAGATCACCTGTCCCGAATGCAGCAGCACCTTCGACATCCCCCCCGGCATGATGCCCGAGGGTGGCCGCCGCCTGCGCTGCGCCGCCTGCGGCCACATCTGGCACCAGATGCCCGTGGTCAAGGACCCCTACGCCTATAACGGCAGCATCGACCCGATTCCCGATTCCGTCCGCCCCGGCGCGCATGACGACGACGGGCAGGAAACCGGCCCCGGTTTCCTCGGCAACCTGCCATGGCCCATGATTCTGCGTATCGCGGCGGGCTTCGCCGTCGGCTGGGCGGTCATCCTCGCGCTCGTTTATGTGCTGGCGGTCGCCGGCATGGCGCCGCGCATCCTCGCGCCGCTGGCACCGGGGCAGGTTCACGCCGAAAACGCCGGTGGCCTCGAATTCCATGACGTTACGGCCCATGCGCGTGACGGCGGCGTGGCTCTCTCGGGCCGCGTCTTCAACAACAGCGAAGAATCCCACCCCATCCCCATGGTCGAAATCATCCCTGTGACCGATGGCCATGACGGTGAACCCAAACAGGTCCGGCCCGAGCAGGACACCCTGCAACCGCAGGAAGGCGTCATGTTCCAGGCGCAGTTGCCCGGCGTCGCGGCGGATGCCCGCCTGCGCCTGCGCTTCATTACCGAATAGGCGATTTCAGGAAAATTATTCCGGCTGGTGCGGCGCGGTCCACGTGCCCATATCGTCCGTATGCAGCGCGGGGTAGGCGGCGGGGTAGGTGTCTTTCACGCCTTCCGGTGCGCTGACATTGCCCGGTTTCACGCCACAGGCGCTCAGGGCCATCGCCATCACTGCGCACATCAAAAGGGTCTTCATCTCGCCAACCTCGTTTCTCTCGACTATGGTAGCCGCCGTGATGAAAAAAACAACGCGCAAATACGTCTGGGTTCTGGTCACCAATTTCCTGCTGCTGGCCACCGTCGTCGGCCTCTGGCAATGGCGCCTGAAATCGGACCGGCCCAACACCGCGCCCGCCCCGGCGGTATCCGCCGCCGCATCCTCCCGCGCCGTTCCCTCGGCCACGGGGCAGGTGGTCGCGCTCGACCCCGCAATCCCGCTGCCTGACGCCACCTACCGGCAAAACCTCGACCGGCCCGTCAGCCTCAAAGCCCTCGAAGGCCCCGTCCTGCTCAACCTCTGGGCCTCATGGTGCGCCCCCTGCATCGTCGAAATGCCTGGCCTTCAGGATTTGGCAAATGATTATAAAAACAAAGGCTTGCAGGTAATTGCTCTGTCTTTGGATGATGCCGCCGACAAGGACGTTCTGGCCCAGACCATCGCCCGCCTGAACTTCGGCCCCATCACCCGCAACTGGGACGAGCAGGACGAAGTCTACACCGCCCTCAACCCCGAGGGCCTGCCCATGAGCTACCTGATAAAAAACGGCAAAATCACCGCCAAGGTGATGGGCGAACGTGACTGGTCCACCCCTGAATCCCGCGCCCTCATCGAAGCGCTTTTGAAATAAAAAAAGAGGCACAAACGGCGCATGCCCTCTGTGCCTCCGTGCCTCTGTGGTAAAAAAACCTTAAACCTTCGCCGTCAACTCCGGCACGATGGTGAACAAATCGCCCACCAGCCCGTAATCCGCAATCTGGAAGATGGGCGCTTCCCCATCCTTGTTGATGGCCACGATGACCTTGGAATCCTTCATCCCCGCAAGGTGCTGGATGGCCCCTGAAATACCCACCGCGATATAAAGGTCGGGTGCAACCACCTTGCCGGTCTGCCCCACCTGGTAATCATTCGGCACGAACCCGGCATCCACCGCCGCGCGCGATGCGCCCACCGCCGCGCCCAGTCTGTCCGCCAGCGCCTCGATGATTTTGAAATTCTCGCCCGAACCAAGCCCCCGCCCGCCGGAAACGACAATTTTCGCCGCCGTAAGCTCAGGCCGTTCCGACTTGGAAAGCTCCGCGCTGGTAAACGACGCCAGCCCTTGGTCGCCCGTGCCGGGCCGCGTCTCGATGGCCGCGCTGCCGCCCTTGGCCGCCGCGTCGAAGCCGGTGGCGCGCACCGTAATCACCTTCACCTTGTCGGCGGTCTGCACCGTCGCCAGCGCGTTGCCCGCATAAATCGGGCGCACGAACGTATCGGGTGAAACCACCGCCACGATGTCCGAAACCTGCTGCACGTCCAGCAACGCCGCCACGCGCGGCATCACGTTCTTCCCGAACGACGTCGCGGGCGCGAGGATGTAATCATACCCCGGCATATTGGCGATCTGCGGCGCAAGGTTCTCGGCAATGCCATGCGCATACGCTGCATCGTCGCTTTTGATGACCTTGGCCACGCCCGCAATCTGCGCGGCCTCGCCGGCCGCCCCGTCGCAACCCGCACCGGCCACCAGTATGTGAATCTCCCCGCCGATTTTTACAGCCGCGCTCACCGTGTTCAGCGTCGCGGGCTTCAGGGATGCATTGTCGTGTTCGGCAACAACAAGAATGGTCATGCAATCACCTTCGCTTCGTTCTTCAGTTTGTCGACCAACTGGTCCACATCGGCAACCTTCACGCCGCCTTTGCGTTTCGCAGGCTCTTCCACTTTCAGCGTCTTGAGGCGTGGCGCCGTGTCCACGCCAAGCGCGGCGGGTTCCAGCGTTTCCAGCGGTTTCTTCTTCGCCTGCATAATGGCGGGCAGGGCGGCATAACGCGGCGTGTTCAGCCGCAAATCCGTGGTCACGATGGCCGGCAGTTTCAGCGACAGCGTCTCAAGTCCGCCGTCCACTTCGCGCGTCACGGCAATGTTCCCCGCATCCACGCTTACTTTCGATGCGAACGTACCCTGCGGCCAGTTCAGCAGCGCCGCCAGCATCTGCCCGGTCTGGTTGCTGTCATCGTCAATCGCCTGCTTGCCCATGATGACAAGGTCGGGCTTTTCTTTCTCGACCAGCTTTTGCAAAATCTTGGCGACCGCCAGCGGCTCCACCACATCGTTTGTCTGAACCAGAATGCCGCGGTCGGCACCCACCGCCATCGCGGTGCGGATGGTATCTGCGGCCTGCGCCACGCCGATGGAAACGGCCACGATTTCCGTGGCCTTGCCCGCTTCCTTCATGCGCACCGCTTCCTCGATGGCGATTTCATCGAACGGGTTCATCGACATCTTGACGTTCGCAAGCTCAACGCCCGACTGGTCCGCCTTGACGCGGATTTTGACGTTGTAATCAACCACCCGTTTCACGGGCACCAGAATTTTCATGGGAGATACCTCTTAACGGCTGCTCATCGCCAGCGCGAACAGAAGCAGGGCCACCGCCTGCAACCCAACGCGCAGACGCATCAGCTTGTTGCCGTATTTCTTGTTGAATTCCCCACCCTTGAGCATGCCGCCCAGCCCCACGAAAAGCGAGGCGAGAACGGCAATCATGGCAATGATCATGAGGACGGTGAAGAAACTGGACATCGAAGCACCATTATATCGGTTGAAAGGTTAACGTCACACCATAAGTTTCTGGCACTGCACAAGCCAGCGGGGAGTTCTCGAATGTTCGAAACATATCCCACCGAAGATGAAAAATTTGACATAATGCAGTGCAAGGCGGTATCAATCCCCATGGACGAAGCCGTATCCCTGACCGACTATTACAACAAACTCTCGCAGGTGCAGATAAGCGTGCGCGTCGCGCACAACATGCAGGCCGAAATCTCGCACCACATGGGCAATGGCGGCGCCGTGCTGCTGAGCATGATGCGGCTGGAAGGCACCCCTGAAGACAAGCTGCGCGCCTTCCTCAACACCTCCACCGAACTCGCCACCAAATTCGGCAACAGCGCCGCCGAACTCATGACCCCCGTGGTGCAGGATACGATGGCGCTTAACATCTCCACCACGCGCCTCATCACGCTGGTCAAGCATCCCGAAATCATGACGCGCGGCAATTTCGACGCGCTCTCCGCTTTCAACGACCGTCTCGGCACGGTGCAGCGCCGCCTCACGCGCCTGCGCAACGAAGGCGAAATCGAGCTGATGCGCGCCAGCGGCATCGTCCCGGCCGATTTCAAACTCGGTTAGGAATCAGCGTTTTTCCGCTTTCAGGAAGTAGTTCACCGCGACGTCGCGGGCGTTCTCCACGAATGTCGCGCGGCGCGGGTCGTAAACCATGCCGGTCAAATCCGTCACCCGGGCGGCGTCGCCCATAAGCTGCGCAATCTCGGAAGGCTTCTTGAACTTGCGCCAGTCATGCGTCCCCGCCGGCACCCAGCCGAGAATGTACTCCGCCGCTATCTTCCCCAGCAGCAGCGACTTGGGCGTCCGGTTCAGCGTGGAAAACACGACTGTCCCCCCCGGTTTCGCAAGTCGCAGCACGCTGTCCACGAATAGCTGCGGGTCGTCCACGTGCTCGATAA
>JAMIFL010000082.1:0-25350 GCA_035906295.1 Alphaproteobacteria bacterium
ACCGACCTGCGCATCCACGCCCGCATGGTCGTCAACGCCACCGGCCCGTGGGTCCGCCACGTGCTGGAACGCAACGGCCTCGTCACGCCCGGCACGCCCAGAATCCGCCTCGTGCGCGGCAGCCACATCGTCGTCCCCGCGCTCTATCAGGGTCATCAGGCCTATATGCTGCAACAGCCGGACCGCCGCGTCGTGTTCGCCATTCCGTATGAAGGCCGCTTCACCCTCATCGGCACGACGGATGTCGAACACCCGAACCTCGAAACCCCGCCCGTCTGCACGCCGGACGAAGCCGCCTACCTGTGCGACGCCGCCAACCGTTTCTTCTCCCGCCAGATTCTCCCGCAGGACATCGTCTGGTCCTACAGCGGCGTGCGTCCCTTGTTCGATGACGGGCAGGGCAAGGCGGCGGCGGTCACGCGCGACTACCACCTCTACCGCCAGACCCACGCAGGCGCGCCCATCATGTCCGTCTACGGCGGCAAAATCACGACCGCCCGCGCGCTCGCCGAAACCGCCGTCGACCAGATTGCGCAAACTTTAGGCCCCCGCGCAAAGGCATGGACCGCAACCCAGCCCTTGCCCGGCGGCGACTTCGTCGAAGGCAACCCCATCGAATTCCTCAACGACCTCGCCGCCATCTATCACTGGATGGACGCCGAAACCCTGCTGCGCCTCGCCAGGGCCTACGGCACGTGGTGCCTGCGCATCCTCGGTCGCGCCAGCCACCCGTCCGACCTTGGCCGCGATTTCGGCGGCGGCCTGTTTGAAGCGGAAGTCGAATACCTGCGCGCCACCGAATGGGCCCGCACCGCCGACGACATTCTCTGGCGCCGTTCCAAACTGGGCCTGCATACCGGGGCCGACACGCTCACGTTGCTCAAACGCCATATGGGGGAATGATGCACATCCTCGCCATCGATCAGGGCACCACCAGCACCCGCGCGCTGGCCTTCGATGCAAAGGGCAATGTGGCCGCCGTGGCCCAGCGCGAACTCAAACTCCTCACGCCCGACAACGGCTGGGTCGAACAGGACCCTGAGGCGATATGGGCCGACACGCTGGCCGTCTGCCGCGACGTCATCGCCGAAGTGGGCATCGATTCCATCGCCTGCATCGGCATCGCAAACCAGCGCGAAACCACCTGCGTGTGGGACCGCGCCACAGGCAAATGCGTCTACAACGCCATCGTCTGGCAGGACCGCCGCACCGCCGCCATCTGCGCCGCGCTCGACCCCGCAACGGTGCAGGAAAAAACCGGCCTCCTGTGCGACCCCTATTTCTCCGGCCCCAAAATCCGCTGGATTCTCGACACCCTGAAACCGCAGGGCGATGCCGTGAGCGATCTGGCCTTCGGCACCATCGACAGCTTCCTCCTCTGGCGCCTGACCGAAGGCCGCGTCCACGCGACCGACGCCACCAACGCCTCGCGCACCATGCTCTTCAACATCCACACGCAAGGTTGGGACCCGGCGCTCCTCTCCATGCTCGGCATCCCGGCTTCCATGCTGCCCGACGTGCGCGACAGCGGAGCCGATTTCGGCACCACCACCCTGTTCGGTAAACCCCTCGCCATCCGCGCCATGATGGGCGACCAGCAGGCCGCCCTGTTCGGCCAGGGCTGCTTCGATGAAGGCATGTGCAAAAGCACGTACGGCACCGGCTGCTTCGCGCTCATGAACACCGGGGGCAGGGCGCATCGCTCGCGCAACAAGCTGCTCACCACCGTTGCATGGCGCCTGAACGGCGAAGTCACCTACGCCATCGAAGGCGCCATCTTCGTCGCCGGCGCCGCCGTGCAGTTCCTGCGCGATTCACTCCAGCTCATCGAATCCTCCGCCGACAGCGAGGCGCTGGCAAACTCCGTTCCCGATTCCGGCGGCGTCATCTTCGTCCCCGCGCTCACAGGCCTCGGCGCGCCGTACTGGGACCCACACGCGCGCGGCGGCCTCTTCGGCCTCACGCGCGGCACCACGCCCGCGCATGTGGTGCGCGCCACGCTGGAAGCGCAGGCATTTCAAACCCGCGATTTGATGGACGCCATGCACGCTGACACTGGCCAGCGCGTCGCCGTCCTGCGTGTCGACGGCGGCCTCGCGCGGAATGATTTTGTCTGCGCCGCCATTGCCGAACAGCTCGGTTGCACGGTCGAACGCCCAACGAATATCGAAACCACCGCATGGGGCGTTGCGGCCCTCGCGGGCCTCGGTGCAGGCGTGTTCAAAAATATGGAAAACATAAGGCAGCTTTGGCATGCCGAAACCCGCTTCACCCCGGAAAACAAGGGGTTCGGGGCGGACGCCTACACGCGCTGGCAACGCGCCGTGCAGCGCGTAATGTCATAATCTTTTCAAAATTTGCGAATTTCCAAACCAGCGTGATAGCGTTCACGTTGAAAGTCATCTTTGGGGGAAACAAAGACAATGAAAACAGCAACTGCACGCGTCACACCGCAAACCGAAATTATCTCGAAAACCCAGACCGCGATTCCGGAAGGCATTGCGCGCACCGTCGCGCAATCATGGATGGTGACGCAAAGCGTCGACAGCGCGCTCGCGCAGGCCGGCGTCGGCATCTCCGCCTATCGCCCCGCGCCCGCCGTGCAGAATGCCGCAGCCTCCATCGTGGCCGACATTCTGGGCAACGACGCGCGCATCATCACGTCGGGCTTCCAGCCTTATGCATGGATGGTCGCCAACGGCCAGTCCGTCGCCGACATCGCCTGTATCCACCTCGGCAAGAAACTGCCCGCCAACGTTTCGTCCATGACGGTCGAAGACATCATCGGCGCCTTCACCGCCAACCAGACCACCATCGTCGCCCTGCACATCGAATCCAGCAACGGCTGGAACGACGTGCGCACCATTTCCGCCGCCGCCGTGAAGGCTGAAACGCCCATGCTCATGGTCGTGTCCACCGCCGTGCCCGCGCCCGAAGGCGTCACCATCAATGTCGCGAATGACTGGACCGCCATGGCGAACAGCCTGCGCGACGCCGTCGCCTCCGTCCAGAAAATGGGCACTATCCGCGTCGTCGCCGTCAGCGACAACATGTCGGCTGCCGGTATTGAGGTGTCGATGATGGAAGCATCAGCCATGTCGCCCGAAGCATGGGCCGCCCTGGTCGCAAAAAATAACGACGGGGCTGATTTAGCGATGAACATCGCCTATCAGGCACCCGTCGAGTCTTTCTAACCTACTTGCAGATCTTCAGGCCGCGTTCGGTACGTGTCCGGATTTTGTGGGGGAGGTAATCCCATTACGCAGAATAAGAAACGCCCATAACCACCGGGCTCCATTATTCTGACGGCAATCGGCCTTGGCCCGCGTGCGGACATCACGCAAACCATTCCCCTCCGCCCAAAGCTTGTGTGTCGAAATGTTCTTGCGCGTCGATTCTTCGCGCTTGCGTTTCAGCAACGCCATGCGCTCGGCATAGGCGGCTTCCAGTGCGGTAATCTGTAAGGTCAGCGCCTCCACCATCGGGTCGCCTAGGCCGAACATGGCCACCAGCTTCGCCATCTGGCTGCGCGCATCCAGAATCTGCTTATTCAGAATCGTAAGGGCAGGGTCCGTGCGCATGAATGCGTCGCGGGTGAAATGCGTGTCTTCAGGGGCCGCCTCCGGCATCGCCGCAATCGCCTGCTGAACGGCGCCCAGTGCATCCATAAGGCTGCCCTTGGCGCGGTCCCGTGCGGCTTTTTCTTCGGCTGTGGTGTGCGGTGCGGTCATTCAAAATCCCTGTTACGTTCGCATCATAAGGCCAATGAATGAACGAAGCCTTAATATGGAAGCTCAGGGTATAAAAAAGCCCGGAAGGCAAGGCGCTCCGGGCTTTTAAAATCGGTGAAATTCAACGCCTCAGAGGCCGATGGCCGCGCGGTAAAGCTCCAGAATTTCGTCTTCCTCGTTGCGCGCCTGCTCATCCATCTTGCGCAGGCGGATAAGCTTGCGAATGGTCTTGGTATCGAAACCCGTGCCCTTGGCTTCCGCATACACGTCCTTGATGTCGGACCCGATGGCGGCTTTTTCTTCTTCCAGTTTTTCGATGCGCTCGACCAGCGATTTCAGGCGCGCACCGGCAACGCCGCCCACGTCGGCGGTTTCAGGCTTGGAAGGGTCGAACGGCGTGACATTGGACTTGGCCATCAAAAAAGGCTCCTCAAAAAACAGCGGTGGTAAAAGGGATGCGCCACCCTAAAGGGCAGGGGCCGCGGAATCAAGGCGCCGTTGGCGATTGTCCACCGCCCTGCGAATCGGTGGGTTTATCGGTATAAACCGCCGGTTCCTTGAATTCCTGCCAGTTCTCGATCAGCGTGCCGTGCGGGTCCGCCCCCTTGGGCGACCGTCCGACCTGAATGCGCAAAACCACGCTGCGCGTGGCGGGCTGCTGCCCCGGTTTGGTTGCGATGGAAAGCACCACCGGCATCTCGAACGCCCACGCATACCGCCCCGCATTCGCCCCCTGGCCGATGGGCGTAGGCTCCGTATTCGCAATCGCGTCCATGGTCAGTGTCTGCTTTTGCAACGCGTCGCCCAGCGACAGGTTGTTCAAGAACGCCGCGAACGCCGCATAGCCCTGGTCGGAAAAATAAGGCCGCGTTTCCAGCAAATGCTTGCCCGCGCTGCCCGGCTTGAATTCCAGCGCCATACCCACCATTTCCGAAACCCAGCGGCCGATTTCCTCCGCCGAACGGTGCGGCTGGTCCAGCGCGCTTTGCGAATCCGCGGCATAGGGGCTGTACAGCTTTTGCAGCTCGTCCGCCGTAACCGCGCCCGCGGGCAGGGGCGCCAGCACCGCCGCACACAGGCATAACGCGCTTAAAATCTTCATGCAGCCCTCCGCGCCTTGATACGGCCCAGAACCTTGCCGATGCCCAGCACATTCTCAATCCGCCGGTCCAGAAACCCCCGCGTCGCAACGCAACCCGGCGAATTATCCTGAAGCCAGAACAGCAGCGTCGATGCCATCACGCCTGAAAGCAGCCCGCGCTTGGTATACCTGTTGTAATCCGTGGCGGTGTCGCCCGCCCATTGCCATATGGCGTCCGCACTGCGCCACACCGTGCCGCCCGCCCGCACGGCGCGCAACGGCCGCGCCCAGTGCGAGAGCGCCACGCGCAGGCCGTCGCGGTACGGCGCCATCAAATCCAGCCGCGTGCGCACCGCCGTCGCAATCCGTTCCCGCACCTTCATCTGCCCGGCGTCGATGGCCGTCAGGTTTTCCATCATCATCCGGTCGAACACCGCGCTCACATGCGAAGTCGCCCCGTCGATATTGGAAAACAGCGCATCCGCCATGCGCGGCTTCTCGCCGCAGGCTTCCGCGGCGGCGCGCAGGGCATCCATATCCCAGCCCGCATGGGGCGCTTCCATAAGCGCGGTCAGGACAATCCGGTCTTTAATGGGCTGTTTCATAAAGCCATCTTACAAAGACTCCTCAATCCATAGCAACTGGGCCATTGAGGCCCCGCGAAGCATAAGCGCAGCGAAGCCAAGGTTTTCGTAGAAAACCGCCCGGCGCCTGAGGGGCAAACAAAAAGCACACTGGAAAAAAAGGCCAAATCGGGCCATGTGTATGGCATGGATAACAGCAACAAGCTTACCAGCCGCTTAGGGCGCTACACCAAGGTGTCGACGACCATGGCCGGTTTGGCTGCACGCCTCGCTGGCGAGAAGTTTCTGGGCCTCAGCATCGACCGCGATGTCCACGCCCGCCAGTTGCTGGAAGCCCTCGGCACCCTCAAAGGCCCCATCATGAAGGTCGGTCAGATCCTCTCCACTATTCCCGAGGCTTTGCCTCCAGAATACGCCCGCGCCCTGCAGGAACTGCAATCCAACGCGCCGCCCATGGGCTGGCCCTTCGTTCGCCGCCGCATGAAGGCCGAACTGGGCGATGCATGGGAAACCAAATTCAAAACCTTCGGCCACGATGCCGCCGCCGCGGCCTCGCTGGGTCAGGTCCACAAGGCCACGCTGCATGATGGCCGCCTCGTCGCCTGCAAACTGCAATACCCCGACATGATCGCCGCCATCGAGGCGGATTTGAACCAGCTCAAACTCGTCTTCTCCCTGTACGAACGCGCCGACAACGCGGTGGACACCAAACACATCCACGCCGAACTCGCCGCGCGCCTGCGCGAGGAACTGGACTACGCCCTCGAAGCCCGCTACTGCGCCCTCTACGGCGAAATGCTGAAAGCCGAACCCACCGTCTCCGTCCCGCAGGTCGTGCCTGAACTCTCAACATCGCGCCTGCTCACCTCCACATGGCTCGACGGCGAAAAAATCCTCGATTACAAATCCGCCCCGCAGGAAAAGCGCAACGCCATTGCCATGAACCTGTTCCGCGCATGGTACGTGCCGCTTTACTACTACGGCGTCATCCACGGCGACCCGCACTTAGGCAACTACTCGCTTCGTAAAGACGGCGGCCTCAACCTGCTCGATTTCGGCTGCGTGCGCATCTTCCGCCCCGCCTTCGTCGGCGGCGTGATTGACCTGTACAAGGCCCTGCAGGAAAACGACACCGCTCGCGCCGTCCACGCCTATGAAAGCTGGGGCTTCGAAAACCTCTCCAAAGATTTGGTGGACATCCTCAACACATGGGCGCGTTTCCTCTACGGCCCCCTGCTGGAAGACAAAGTCCGCGTGATTGGCGAGGCGAAAGGCGGCATGTATGGCCGCGAAACCGCCGCCGAAGTGCATAAACGCCTGCGCGCCGCAGGCGGCGTCACCATCCCGCGCGAATTCGTGTTCATGGACCGCGCCGCGCTGGGCCTCGGCTCCGTCTTCATCCACCTTCAGGCCAAAATCAACTGGCACACCCTGTTCAACGACATGATAGCCGGCTTCGATGCCGCCGACGTCGCCCGCAGGCAGGCCGAAATCCTGCCCCGCCACGGCCTTGCACTGCCCGATGTGGCCGATGCGCAAATCAGCTACACTGAAAAGACGAAGAAACGAAGGAAGTGACCTGCCCGATGTCCCGCCAGTCCACCCGCCATCTGCTGATGATCGAATCCCCCCAAGGGGGCTACAACCCCGAAACCGCCGCCACCAACGACTACCAGCTCGACGTCCGCGAAAATGCCGATGAAGTGGCCCGCCGCTACCTTTCCGAATTCCGCGTTTTCCGCGATAAGCTCGTCGCCGCAGGCGTCTTCGTCACCACGGTGCAGGGCCCCAGAAAATGCCCCGACGTCATCTTCCCCAACTGGTTTTCCACGCATGAAGACGGCGGCCTCGTCATCTACCCCATGCTCACGCCCAACCGCCGCGCCGAACGCGCGCCGGGCATCGTCGCCATGCTCAAACGCTTCTACGGCCTGAAAATGGACATGGCCTTCCACGAAGAAACCGGCAAGGCGCTCGAATCCACCGGCTCGCTGGTGCTCGACCGCGTGCACGGCATCGCCTATTCCGGCCGTTCCGCCCGCACCGACGAAGCGCTGGCAAAGGAATGGTGCGCCAAAATGGGCTATGAACTGGTGGCCTTCGACACGGTGGACCACACCGGCAAACCCGTCTACCACACCGATGTGGTCATGTGGATCGGCTCCGAAGTCGCCGGCATCTGCACCGGCGCCATCGCCGAGGCTGACCGCGACCGCGTCCTGCAAAAACTCTCCGCCCACCGCGAAATCGTGGAATTCGACAACGCCCAGCTCCGCGCCTTCTGCGGCAACGCCATCGAGGCGCTGGGCAATGACGACCAGCCCCTGCTCATCATGTCCGAACGCGCCGTAGGCATGCTCAATTCCGACCAGCGTTCCCGCCTCGACCGCTACTACACGTCCATCGTAACCGGCGACATCCCCACCATCGAAACCTACGGCGGCGGCTCCGTCCGCTGCATGGTCCAGGAAATGTTCTAAAGTATCAGATGCTGCGCATCGTCAGGAAAACGGTCTCGCGCCCGTAGCTGATGGTGCCCGTCATCTGCACCTTGTCGCCCCCGTCCGGCGTCTTGCGGCGCTTCACGGTCATCACCGTCTCATACGTCTGCGGCTCCGCCGTCGGCAGCCCGTTCGGTCCCACCAGCAGGAAATCTTTGCGCGCATTGGTAGGGTCGGCCACGGAAATCATCTTAACCTGCCCTTCGCCCGCCCATTCGAAGCGTGACGTCCACGCGCACCCGGCCTCATCCACGCGCGACGTCATGCCGCCCGCAATGGTCGTGATGCCGTCGCTCTGCTTCTGCAACGGCCCGTCATAGGAGGTGAGGGACGTGACGCTGTACGTCCCGTCAAGGTCTGTGGCAAGGGTCATGGTTTATTGGAACACAAGCGCCGATGCGCCTCAAGCCCCGCTTACAGCGCGTAAAGCCGCTCGAAAATCTTGGTGCCGATGGTTTCGTAATAACGCACCGGGAAGGGGTCGCTGAAATGCGTGACGCCGATCTGCCCGCTTTGCCGGTCGGCAAACCCGTCATGCGGCGCATCCTGGTATCGCACGTCCGCCGCCACCCGCATGAAGCCAGAAGCCGCCGCCGCCGCATGGAACGTATCGTTGATCCAGCACGACACCGCGTGGTTCATGTAATCAGAAATGGCCGCGCATTCAGGCTCGCCTATCTCGTGGTGTACATTCGTAACCAGCGTTTTCAGCGTGGCCCGCTGGGTTATAACCCCCGCCGCGTCGTTCCTGCGGCTGGCCGCCATCATCTCGTTCTTCTCCGCTTCATACGCGGCGCTGGCATAAACCGCTTCCACCCGTTCCTGCGTTGCGTAATACGCGCGCATCGTGTCCGCGCCGGGTGCGGGCCTGCCCGCGTATTGCGCGCTTTGTCCGCCAAACGTCACGGCCTCATACCCGCTGAATGCCGAAGCCGCGCCCGCGAACATCTCCCACGCTTCGCGGGTGCGCTGGCGCACCCGGGCCTCGCCCCGGCTGAAGAACGCAGCGTCCGAAAACACATGCGCCGCGGCAACCGCGCCGTCGCGGTTCATCGCCACCAGCCCCGCGCACACATTGGCAAACCGCGTTCCCACCACGCGCGCGCCTTCGCCCGGCGGCAGAACGGCATACCCGTTCATCTTGACGCTCGCCGCAACCTCGCCCGACCAGTCGGGCATGGCGCCGTGGTTGAAGGCATGAAAACACAATCCCATGGCAGGGATGTATCATTTTTACATAATAATGTAAAGCGTTTGACGGGTTAAGCCGCTTCCAGCAGGCCCCGGCGCTTGAGCGACGCGTCCGGGTCCGGGTCGCGCCCGCGGAATGCGCGGAACAGGTCCAGCGGCGGCTCCGAACCGCCCTTCGCCAGCACGTTGTCGCGGAAGGAACGCCCCGTCACCGGGTTGTACAGCCCCTGTTCCTTGAACAGCGCGAACGCGTCCGCGTCCAGCACCTCGGCCCATTGGTAGCTGTAATACCCCGCCGAATACCCGCCCGCGAAACAATGGCTGAACGACGTGGTCACGCACCCAGCCTCGTAGGGCAGGGCCGCAAGCTGGTCCAGCACGCTGCGCTCGAACGGCAATACGTCCTTGATGGTCGCGGGGTCCGTCGTGTGCCACGCCATGTCGAGGAAGCAGAACTGCAACTGCCGCATCACGAACCACCCGGCCATGAAATTCTGCGACCGGCGAAGCGCGTCCAGCAAATCCTGCGGAATGGTCTCGCCCGTCTGGTAATGGCGCGCGAACAGGTCCAGCGTCTCTTTCTCCGTCAGCCAGTTTTCCATGATCTGGCTGGGCAGTTCCACGAAGTCCCAGTGCACCGACGTGCCCGACACCGACGGGTAGTCGATGACCGTCAGCAGCGTATGCAGCGCATGCCCCATTTCATGGAACAGCGTTTCAACCTCGTCGAACGACAGCAGCGACGGCTTGTCCTTCGTAGGCTTCGTGAAATTGCACACGATGACCGAAAGGGGCAACCCCGTCGTCCCGTCGCGCATGATGCGCCGTTCCCGGAACGTCCCCTGCCACGCGCCGGACTGTTTGCCGTCGCGCGGGAAGAAATCGGCATAAAGCAGGCCAAGCGCCGTACCCGTCGCCGTATCCACCACCTCGAACGTCTGCACCTCCGGGTGATAGGTGGAATAGGTCTTGGTCTCGCGGAACGTCAGGCCGAACAGTTTTTCACAATGCGTGAAACACCCCTTCAGCACAGCATCGACCGAGAAATACGGGCGCAGTTGTTCGGAATCGAACGCGTATTTTTTCTGCTTCAGCTTCTCGCTGTAATACCCCACGTCCCACGGCTTCAGCTCCACGCCCGCAAACGCCTTCAACTCTTCCAACTCGCGCTTTGCCACCGGCTGCGCCACGGTTTTCTGGCGCTCCAGAAACGCCATCACGCGCGCAGGCGTCTCCGCCATGCGGCGCTCCAGTACGAAATCGGCATGCGTCTTGTAACCCAGCAGGTTGGCCCGTTCATGGCGCAGCCCCACGATGGTCTTCACCAGCGCCTGGTTGTCGAATTCATCCCCGAACGACCGTGCCGCGAACGCGCGCCACATCTTCTCGCGCAGCGCGCGATTGTCCGCATACGTCACGAACGGCACGTAAGACGGATAATCCAGCGTAAACAGCCACGCATCCTTGTGGCCTTTGGCCTCGGCCTCTTCCCTGGCCGCCGTGCGCGCCGACTCGGGCAGGCCCGCAAGCTCCGCCTCGTCGGTGACAAGCAGCGTAAACGCCTTGGCGCTCTTGCGCAGGTTGTCCGAATACTGCGGCCCCAGCTTCGACATTTCCGCGTCCAGGTCTTTCAGCCGCGCTTTGCCCTTCGCGTCCAGCAGCGCCCCGTTGCGTACGAAACCCTTCCAGTGCCGTTCAAGCGTCGCGTATTGCGCCTTGTTAAGGCCAAGGCTCTCGCGCTTCTGCCACAGCGCGTCCACCATTTTGAACAACTGCTCGTCCTGTGAAATCTCGGACCCGAATTCCGCGCTGATAGGCCCTATTTCCTGCGCCAGCGCCTGCATGGCGTCGTTGGAATCCGTACCCAGCAGGCTGTAGAACACTTCCAGAACCTGCCCCAGTTCCTCGTCGCACGTCTCAAGCTGCACGATAAGCGAGAAATCCTGCGGGTTCGCAGCCTTCAGCGCGGCGATACGCTCACGCGCGATGGCGATCCGTTCCCGGATCGCCTTGATATAGTCGAAGTTTTTGTAGGATTGAAAATCAGGGCTCTGGATCATGCGTTAAAGATAACGCAAAAACGCCCCGATACAAGGATGGCTTAAGCCACGCCCGGTGCCGGGTTCGGACCCATGCCGCCCAGCGCGCTGCCGATACGCTCTTTCAGCGGCACCGGCTTGGCCGTGTCGTTGGCCGCGGGCTTTTTCGATACGCGGGCATTGCCGTTCCCGCCCTTGGCCACGCGGGCGAACGCGCCCGTGTTGTGGCCGTTGGCGCCGTTCACCGTGCCGTTCTGTTGCGGACCGGCGATGATGGGGCGGCTGTAACGTGTGCCGAAATGGCCGTCCAGCTTGCTGCGGACCATGTCCTCGAACATAAGCTGGTTGCGGTAATCGCAGAAGGTCTGGGTCAGAATCGTGGTCACTTCGTCCAGCCCGTCAAACATGGAAAGGCCGGCTTTGTTCCACTGTTTCAGCTCGCCCGCGTCGGCGTAGGAGAAGTAGTTCCCCTGCGCGATGACGTTCGGATAACCGCGCAGCGACTCGCCGTTGATGCGGCGGGTAATGGTGTTGATGACTGCCAGCCCCGCCATGTACGACAGGTCGATATTGGCGGCGTAAACGCTCTGCCCCGGCTGGATTTCGCGGGATTTCAGGTCGATGATGTTGCCGGTGTCGATGCCGTTATATTGGCCGTCGCCCGGCACGAACGGTTCGATGTGGTGAATGGTGCAGCCGAATTCGCCCACCGCGTTCTGCGGGTCCGAAAGCGCCTGGAAAATCGCGCGCGGCGTGGAATACAGCCCGCGGAAATCCGGCAGAATGCCCGAATGCGCGTTGATGACGTAGCAGTCGTTACCCTTCAGCGTCTGGATGATGCCCGCTTTGAAAATCTGCGTGCAGCGCAGGGAAATCAGGCCCTCGTAAGTCTGGTCTTCGCCGAACTGTTCGTAGAATTTCGGGTCGTTGATGTTGTCGACATCCACCGGCGCCTGCAGGCCGTAGCGTGCGCACAACTGGTTCGGCGTCGGGAAGGGGGCTTTGATGCCCGGGTTGGCTTCAAGATACGGGAAGATGGACTCGCGCAAAATCAGGCGCTCGACATAAGCGTAATCCTTGAAAATCTGCTGCTGCGCGTTCGCGTTCGTCGAAGGCAGGTGCTTGGGATAGAACAGCACCGGCTCGAAGTCGTTGTCGACGAGGTGTTTTACGACGGCGCACATCTCACGGTGCGCGACGATGTCGCTACCGACGAAAAGAGCGATTTTAGGCTTGGGTCCAATCATTTCTTAGCACTCATCTGTACGATCTCGCTCTCTTTTTGGGGAGAGAGGGCGACCTTCTCCCAGGCGATGTTGAATAGAACGCGGAACGCATGCGCGAAGTCACTCTGGCGCAGTACGATGACGGACACGTCCGTGTCGTCAAAGTTCACGAAAGCGATGTTGTCGCCATAGGCATACAGGCAACGCTTGCTGAACAGTTCTTCCGGGAACCAGCGGTATTCCGCAAAGCTCCGTGAAATCAGATTCATCTCCCCCGGGCGCGAGGTAATGCGCATGGAAATTTTTTCACCCAGGTCGGACATGCGCTTGGAATGCATGTCCATCCATTCCTGCCCCAGGAACTTGATCCAGTTTTCCGGGATCGCATTGAATAGAACGATCTCGCCGCCGAATTGTTTCGCGGTCTCATACAAATGATCCATGAAATCCGACAGGCCGCTGGTGCCGGTATAGGTCTGCAGGAATTCGGTCTGCAGGCGCACCCCTTCGGTGCCCATGAAATCGATGCCGCCGCGCTCGAACGCGGTGCGGATGATGGCCAGCGTGCTTTCGCGTGCCTGCGTGTGTCCGCTTTCAATATTGCCGATGGACGTGGTCGAGATGCCGGTGCGGCGGGAAAGTTCCGCCTGGGACCAGTCGAGCAGGCCGCGTGCGCCGCGAATTTGTGCCGTTGTTATCGTCATATCAGGCTTTCTCTATAACGGTTGAATTGTGCCCGTAAAGCTTTTTTCAGGCATTATACATAATTAACAATTCGGAAAAAGGCAAGAAAGAAAAAACGTTTTTTAAACTTAGCTCCAAATTAATTCTTGACAGGGGGCATGTCGAGCGTCTAAATCATATGGAAAAATAAGAAGAGTAACTTTGTTTTTACCAAAGCATACCAAAACCGGCCTTGAGCCGCAAAAAGAACGACAAACGGTAATACGGGTATTAGAGGAATGAGAAACGCCGGCTCCAGCGCCAGTATCGCTGAACTCGTCTCGCGCCTGCGTGAGACGCGGAAAGATACGTGGCAATACCTGGAAGTAAAGCAGATGGGGGAAATTCTCTCCCGTCACCGCGAGAAAATGCGGGCTGCCATGCGTGACTACCGCCAGTTGAGAACGGCCCTGAAGGCCGAGGCGGACGCGGTTGAAAAGCTGTATCTGGGCTATGAAGGCATGTTCGCGCGCGATCATCTGCGCGACACCTTCCGCCTGTATCGCCTTGTCGCCCGCGACTACCACGACGCGTTCGACGCCTATATGGCCGAAATCGCGGCCCCGGCGGAAATCATCGTGCCGCTGCCGGCCGAATTGCTGCCGCAGAAGAAATCAGGTCCCAACCGCCGCAATGCGGCGTGAACCAAGGCCGCCGCAATGCGGCGTGAGTTAAGGACCACGGAATAAGGGTAATCCCCTTTGGCCCCGCGACACATTCCCCCGTGTCGCGGGGTTTTTCTTTAAAACCCTGCGATACAGACGCAAACATTCTGTCGCGGGGTTTTTCTTTAAAACCCAGCGATACAGGCGCAAACATTCTGTCGCGCGGTTTTTTCTTTTAAAAACCCTGCGACATTTGGCGCTAAGTGGCGTTTTTCTTGGTTTCCCGGCTGTTTATTTGCGCGCTTTATAAAATGCAAAGCCCGCAAGCCCTGCCGACGCAATAAAATTATAACCCGCCATCGAAATCCCGAACATCGACCACGGAATGGCATCGCACCGCGCCCGCGGCGCGTTCATGATTTGCGCGCGCAGGGTTTCATAGTCGCTCATGTCCAGCTTGGCGCTGCACGATGTCAGCCCCTCCCACCAGTGCTGCTCCACGCCCACGTGGAAACCGGCAATGGCTGCGCCCGCCGCGAAGAAAACGCCCATCGCCGCCAGCACCGCGCGGCTGTTCTGGATGAAGGCCCCCGGCAGCGCCATCGCCGCCACCACCCAGTAGGGAATGCGCTGCCACAAACACATCTCACAAGGGTAAAGCCCGAAGCCGAACTGCGCGGTATAGGCGGTCACCAGCGCCGCGGCGGCAAAACCGGCACAGGCGAACATGGCGAAACGTGGGGTAATGCGGCGAAGCAGCGAAAACATAAGGTGACCTTTCTATCATCTCCGCGCTAACAAGGGAATGAGATGACGAAGATAGCTTTCATCGACCGCGATGGCACGGTCATGCGCGAAATGCCGTTAAGCCCGCTGATGATGTTCCACGCCGGTGCCCGCAGCATGCGCTTCACCTCCGCGCGCGACTGCCTTGCGAAACTCGCGTTCAAAGGTGTCGCCTTCGTCTGGAACAGCCGCAACCTGGGCTTCGAGGACGACCGCCCCAAAGGCCGCCTCCATCCCATGAACGGCCGCCATTTCGACCATGGCCGCGCCGAACACATGGCCCTCCTGCGTGAATGCGGCATCGAACAGGAATGGCTCTACACCGGCCACCCCGAAGTCATCCACCGCCGCGAATGGACCAAGGGCGAAGCCACCATGGCGTGGCTGAAGGCCCGCAACATTCCCGTCGAAGATACGGTCGCCTTCGATAACAGCGCCGAAGAAATGGCGGGCTACCCCGCCGCCCGCGTCATCGCGGTGGAAGCGTCGACCGGCATCATGCGGCATCACATTACACTTGCGCTCGAACAGCTCGGCCTTACAGCCAGCTCGTCGCAAACTGAACGCCAAACGCCACCAGCCCTATAAGCCCCAACACCCAGAGCGTGCCGAAAATGCCGCCCAGCAGCGCCGCGAACCCGTCGCGCGCCATGATGCCCATGGCCATGACCACCATGCACAAAGATGGCACCGTGTTGCTGAACGGGAACGGCACCAGCACCGATGCGGTCAGCCCCATGCCCAGCACGCCGCAGATGCGCGACAACGCGGAATCGCTCAACGCTTCCGTCATGCGCGGGCGGAACAGTTTTTCAAATCGCTCAAGGTATTTCCGCCCCTTGTCGAAAGCCCTGATGAGCAAATCAACATCGATTTTCCGTTCCAGCACCTTCTGCGGCAGGGAAGGGCGCGACCGCCCCAGAATCATCTGCAGGCACAGGTAGAAAAGCGGGATGCCTAAAATGGTGTCCACCGGCGGCGGCTTCGGAATGGGTATGCACAGCGGCACCGAAAACAAAATCAGCAAAACCCCGAAACCGCGCTCGTGCAGCGACTCGACCAGACTGCCGATAGGCACGCTCTGCCCCGCATGGCGGCGCAACACCACGTCGAATAATACGGACAGCGCCATGTCGTCCATGGGCGGGCGCGGGTCTTCGTCGGGGGCGGGGCTAGGGGTGGAGGATGGCAGCATCGGGCGGTTTTGGCCCTGTTTGTCGCACCCGTCAAGTCTGTCCATAAAACCCCTATCCGTTCTTTGCTTTTCCCGCGCTTGGTTTATGCTATGTCTCTGGCCGTCAAATAAGCCTTTCTAGGGATAAAACCATGTCGCAATCCGCCAACGCAAAATCGCTCCTCACCGGCATCAACGCCGAATACATCGCGCATCTTTATGCGCAGTACCTGCGCAATCCCGCCAGCGTGCAGCCCGGCTGGTCCGCTTTCTTCCGCGACCTGCCCGACGATGAAGTGACGCTCCTGCGCGAAATGCACGGCCCCTCCTGGCAGCCCGACGAAAACCGCGCCGAGGCAGGCAGCTTCCACGCAGCGCCCGCGCAATCCAACGTCTCCTACATGCCCCAGCGCGCCATGACGGCTCCCATGGCGGGTCCTGTCATGACCGCGCCCGACCTCGCCTCCCCGTCGGGCCAGCAGGCCGCGCGCGACACGCTGCGCGCCATGATGCTCATCCGCGCCTACCGCATGCGCGGCCACTTCCGCGCCGACCTCGACCCGCTGGAACAGCGCGAAGTGCCCTCCCATCAGGAACTCGACCCCGGCTACTGGGGCTTCACCGCGGCTGACTACGACCGCCCCATCTTCCTCGACGGCAATCTCGGCTATCAGGAAGCCACCCTGCGCCAGATCATGGAACGCCTGTTCGAAATCTACTGCGGCACGCTCGGCATCGAATACATGTTCGTGGCCGACCCCGACCAGCGCTTCTGGATTCAGGACCGTCTCGAAAAACACGAATACAAAGTCCAGTTCGACGCGCGCGAGAAAAAGAAAATCTTGGGCGACCTCACGATTGCTGAGGGTCTCGAGAAATTCCTCCAGGTCAAATTCACCGGCACCAAGCGCTTCGGCCTCGAAGGCGGTGAATCCATGATTGCGGCCATCGAGGAAATCCTCAACCGCGGCTCCCAGCTCGGCGTTCAGGAAGTCGTGTTCGGCATGGCCCACCGCGGCCGCCTCAACATGCTCACCAACGTGCTGGCAAAACCGTTCGTGGCGCTCTTCTCCGAATTTCAGGGCACCCCCTCCACGCCTGATGACGTGCTGGGTTCCGGCGACGTGAAATACCACCTCGGCGCCTCCGCCGACCGTAACTTCTCCGGCGGTCAGGTCCACGTCACCCTCACGCCCAACCCCTCGCACCTCGAAGTCGTGAACCCCGTCGTCGTCGGTCGCGTCCGCGCCAAGCAGCAGCAGAAAGGCGATGAAGACCGCAAATCCATCATCCCCCTGCTCATCCACGGCGATGCCGCCTTCGCAGGGCAGGGCCTCGTCGCCGAAACCCTCATGATGTCCGAACTGCACGGTTACAAGGTCGGCGGCACGGTCCACGTCGTCATCAACAACCAGATCGGCTTCACCACCATGCCGTCCTATTCGCGCTCGGGTCCGTACTGCACCGACGTTGCGAAAATGCTCTCGGCCCCCATCTTCCACGTGAATGGTGATGACCCGGAACAGGTCGTCCGCGCCGCGCGCCTCGCCATCGAATTCCGTCAGGCGTTTAAAAAAGACGTGGTCCTCGACATCATCTGCTACCGCCGCCATGGCCACAACGAAAGCGACGAACCCGCCTTCACCCAGCCGCTGATGTACAAAAAAATCGCCGAGCTTGAAACCACGCGCTCCCAGTACGCCAACAAGCTGGTCGCCGAAGGTACGCTCCCGCAGGCCGAGGCCGACGCGCTGGCCGCCGACTTCACCGCAAGGCTGGAGAAAGACTTCGAAGCCGCCAAAGCCTACAAGCCCAACCGCGCCGACATGCTGGAAGGCGTGTGGACCGGCCTTGAGCAGTCGGTCGACAACGCCGGCTCCGCCCGTCGCGCCAAAACCGCCGTCTCGAAAGAGATGATGGAAAAACTCAAAACCGCCCTCACCACCGTGCCGGACGGTTTCGACATCAACCCCAAAATCGCCCGCCAGCTCGAAGCGAAAAAGAAAATGTTCGAAACCGGCGAAGGGTTCGACTGGGGCACCGGCGAGGCTATCGCCTTCGGCTCCCTCGTCGCTGAAAAACACGGCGTGCGCATTTCCGGGCAGGACGTGGGCCGCGGTACGTTCTCCCACCGCCACGCCATCATCTACGACCAGACGAACGAAAAGAAATACCACCCCCTGCGCAACGTCGCGCAGGACCAGGCCTTCTTCGAAGCGTTCGACTCGCCGCTCTCCGAAGCCGCCGTTCTGGGCTTCGACTACGGCTATACATTGTCCGACCCCAACGCGCTCGTCTGCTGGGAAGGCCAGTTCGGTGACTTCGTGAACGGCGCGCAGGTCGTGATTGACCAGTACATCGCGTCCTCCGAAACCAAGTGGCTGCGCATGTCCGGTCTCGTCATGCTGCTGCCGCACGGCATGGAAGGGCAGGGGCCTGAACACTCCTCCGCCCGTCCCGAACGCTTCCTCCAGCTCTCGGCTGAAGACAACTGGTCCGTCGTCAACATCACGACCCCGGCCAACTACTTCCACGCCCTGCGCCGCCAGTTGAAACGCAACTTCCGCAAACCCCTCATCGTCATGTCGCCCAAATCGCTGCTGCGCCACAAACGCGCCGTCAGCCGCATTGACGACTTCATGGGCGAAAGCATGTTCCACCGCGTCCTGTGGGATGAGGCGGAAGCAAAGGAAACCATCAACAAACCGAAAGACATCCGCCGCGTCGTCCTGTGCACCGGCAAGGTCTATTACGATTTGTACGAAGCGCGCGAAGCCAAGGGCATCAAGGATGTCGCCATCCTGCGCGTCGAACAGCTCTACCCGTTCCCGGCGGATGCGCTGGCCGATGAACTCAAACGCTACCCGAACGCCGAAATCGTCTGGTGCCAGGAAGAACCGGGCAACCAGGGTTACTGGTACTTCGTCGACCGCCGCATCGAAAGCGTGCTCACCACCATCAAACACAAGGCCAGCCGTCCCGCTCTCGTCGGCCGCCCCGAAGCCGCCGCACCGGCCACCGGCCTTGCTAAACGCCACGCCGCCGAACAGGCCGCGCTGATGGATCAGGCGCTGACCGTCGGCAGGTAACCGTCCGATAAACAAAAAGGCCCGCGACGAAAATCGCGGGCCTTTTTCATGTAGTGCAACATCCTAAACCCAAACACGAATTGGATACTATTTTTATATTTCGCACCGCTTTCTTGACAGATAATTACAAGAAGCGCAGCTTTAATATCAGAAACGTACAAGGTTGCCTGATGCTCCTGTCCCTCTGCCACCAACCCCAGACTGTCGCGGCGATCCTCCTCGCCGCGTCTCTGGCGGCAGCGGGGCGCGTTACGTTTCTGCCCGTTCTCTCCTTTTCCATGATGACGATGCGAATGGGGCGCCCGCGCCCCTCAGCCATCTGACGCCGCGCGCGGGGCCTGCGCTGAAAGCCCCGCGATTCAATTGTCATCAAAACAAGGAAATTAAGGAGAATATCCAATGTCTATCGTTACAAGCATCTTCGCCGGAATCGCCAAGGCGAAATTCGGCGCTCTCGTGGGCGGCGCCGTCGGCACCGTCCTGCTCGGCCCCGGCCTCGGCACCGCGCTCGGGGCCAAAATCGGCGCCGTCGCGTCCACCGGCAGCCTCCTCGGCGCCGTCGGCCTCGACGGTCTCGATGGGGCGGCAGACGGCCTTTCGGCATCCACTGACTTTTCGTCAGTGGCATCCACCGACTACGCCGGTCCCGACATCCACGGCAACTACCCCACCAATATCCACGGCAATCCGCCGACCGATATTCTGGGGAATTCGCCGCACAACACCGTGTGGGGTGAGGGGCCGAAGAACATCCACGGCACCGGCCTGCGTCCTGTGTAAAATCTTAACCGATGCATTTTTTGCATCGTGAATGAGAAACGACGATTGGCCAGCCCAATCGTCGTTTTGCTTGTATGTCCCCATGACGACAGAAAACAAAAGCCTTTCAGGCATCATCACCGCCCTCATCACACCCATGGCCCATGGCCGCATCGATGCGCGCTCATTCCAGAATTTTATCGACTGGCAGGTCGCTGAAGGCATCCACGGCATCGCCCCCGCCGGCACCACCGGCGAAGGCGCCACGCTGGAAGACGGCGAAATGAAACGCGTCTACAAACTCGCGGTCGAAGCCGCCGCTGGCCGCGTCCCCGTGGTTGCGGGCTGCGGCTCCAACTCCACCCGCCGCGCCATCCGCCTCACGCGGGCGGCGGAATCCGCGGGTGCCGATGTTGCCCTGCACGTCGCGCCCTACTACAACAAACCCACGCAGGAAGGCCTCTACAAACACTTCAAGGCCATCCACGACGCCACCGAAATTCCCATCCTGCTCTACAACGTGCCGGGCCGCACGATTGTCGAAATCAGCCCCGAAACGCAAGCCCGCCTGTCCCGCCTGCCGCGCATCATCGGCATCAAGGACGCCACGGGCCAGCTCCCGCGCGTGGCCGCCACAGCGTCATCTTGCGGAACGGCGTTCCGGCAACTCAGCGGCGACGACGCAACCACGCTCGGCTTCCTCGAACAGGGCGGCCACGGCGCCATCTCCGTCACCTCCAACATCGCCCCGCGTTTGTGCGCCAATCTCTTCAACGCGCATGCCGCGGGCGACATGGAAACCGCCCGTGCTCTGGACGCGCGCCTGCAACCTTTGCACGCCGCCATGTTCTGCGAAACCTCGCCCGGCCCCGCCAAATATGCCGCCAGCCTCATGGACCTGTGCCGCGACGAACTGCGCCTGCCCCTCGTACCCATGACCCACCCGGCCCGCAAGGCGCAGGTCCGGAATGCGCTGGCCGGGGTCGGCATTCTCCTTCCGTCCGTGCCAGCCGTGGCTTAAACCCCCAACTATCGCTTAAACCCTTGGTTTTTAGGCCCCCGTGCTATACATGGGGGCCATGAAATTCTTCGACTTCCCCGCCTCCATCGACCAGTTGCCGCCCGAAGGCCTCAACCGCCTGCCCAACAAGGTGTGGCCGTTCCTGTGGTTCTTCATGCGCCAGATCAAGGCGCGCTTCTTCGCCATGGCGGCTTTGGGCGTCGGCGCCGGCGTCCTCGGCAGCCTCGCGCCCTATTTCTTCGGCCGCATCGTCGGCGCGTTCATCGATAGCGACAACCGCGACGCCATCTGGGAACGCCTCGCAACCCCGCTGACGCTCTACGTCACGCTGGTCCTCGTCCTTTCGCCCATGCTATACAACATGCAGGGCTGGCTTCAGTCCAAAACGCTGGCCTACTACGCCGCCATGGTCCGCCGCCAGTTGGCGCTCTATTTGCACAACCACTCCTACCGCTATTTCCAGGACGACTTCGCGGGCCGCCTCGCGGGCAAGGTCGTCGAAATGCCGTACTCCATGCGGCAGATCATCAACGATATTACGTCCCCCTTCATCTACGCGGGCGTAACCTTCCTCACCACCCTCACCATCTTCGGCTGGATAGGCCGCGACTTCGCGGTCTACACGCTGCTGTATCTGGCGACCTACCTCATCAACCTGCGCATCTTCGTCCCCCGCATCCGCAAACTGGCCGAGGAAACCTCGCGCAAACGCAGCGTCATGCGCGGCCGCTTCGTTGACATCATCACCAACATCTTCCTCGTCAAAATCTTCGCGCGCCGAAACCACGAAGATGCCTATTTCCGTGAATCCCTGCACGAAAACGCAGGCGCCGCTTCCCAGTGGGAAGTGAAAGTAACGCAGATGTTCCGCGTCCAGCACGTCCTCAACTCCTCCTTCATGCTGGCTTTGTGCCTCGCCACCGTCCACGGCTGGAAAACCGGCACGCTCACCGCCGCCGAAATCACCATGATTTTGCCCATGGCCCTCAGCATGGTGCAGGCCGCCTTCTGGCTTACGGAA
This sequence comes from Alphaproteobacteria bacterium, assembly GCA_035906295.1. Classification (GTDB taxonomy): domain Bacteria; phylum Pseudomonadota; class Alphaproteobacteria; order Micavibrionales; family UBA1664; genus UBA6145. The sequence goes on from JAMIFL010000082.1 coordinate 21,532, forward strand.
GTCTACACCGGCTTCTTCGAACGCTTAGGGGAAGTGGAAGAGGGCATGGAAGCCATCGTCCACGCCCACGACGTGGTGGACAAACCCAAGGCCCCCGCGCTGGTCGTCCGCGAACCCACCATCACGTTCGACGACGTGACCTTCTCCTACCCCTCGCGCCCCATGTTCACCAATTTCACCCTGCACATCCCCGCGCGCCAGCGCGTGGGTCTGGTCGGCCCCTCCGGCGCGGGCAAATCCACCATGATGCAGCTCATCCTGCGCCTGCATGACGTGCAGTCGGGCCGCATCCTCATCGACGGCCAGAACATCGCCGACATGACGCAGGAAAGCCTGCGCGCCGCCATCGGCTTCATCCCCCAAAGCGCCGACCTGCTCCACCGCTCCGTGCGCGACAACATCGCCTACGGCGACCTCGGTGCGGAAGATGCCGCTATCACCCACGCCGCCACCATGGCGCAGGCGCATGACTTCATCGGCCAGTTGCGCGACACCAATGGCCGTGGCGGGTACGACGCCATGGTCGGCGAACGCGGCGTCAAACTTTCCGGCGGCCAGCGCCAGCGCGTCGCCATCGCCCGCGCCATCCTCAAAAACGCCCCCATCGTGGTGCTGGACGAAGCGACATCCAGCCTCGATTCCGAATCCGAACGCCTCATCCAGGATTCCTTGAAAGAACTGATGCAGGGCCGCACCGTGCTCGCCATCGCCCACCGCCTGTCCACCATTTCCCATCTCGACCGCCTCATCGTCATGGAAAACGGCCGCATCGCGGAAGACGGCACCCACACCAGCCTCCTCGCCAAAAACGGCCTCTACGCCCGTCTCTGGGGTCTGCAATCCGGTGGCTTCCTTGGTGAGACGAAACGCCGCGAAGATTGACATAACAAGAAGCGTTGCGCTAAAACCCACCCATGCGCCACCCCCGTTCCACCTCATGGTCCTCCACCCTCGACCGCATGCAGCAGGCCGATAAGGCAGACGGTTTTTCGGAAATCGAAGCGCTGAAAGCCCTTGATGACCTGTTCCGCCGCGCCGCCTCCGCCAACAAGGCGCAGAAGGACATAAAGGTCGACGTGCGCCGCTGCGCCCGCAACGTTCCGGACGGCCCCAAAGGCCGCTGCGGACTGGCCCTTCTGGCGGCGGAGCGTGATTTCTGCACCTTCCACGCCAACCCAACGCGCTTCAAAGCCGCGGGCGTCGCCGAAGACGAAGTCTACGACGCAAGCCCGCTGATGAAGCAGCACCTCGCCCCCTGACTTAAACGCCTTATCTTGAAATCGGCACCGGAAAAGGGGCGTTTTATCGCGGCCCCAACCCTTGACCCTGCACGCCTGCCGTGCCAGATTTTGCCCATCGTTTAACATCACGAAATCAAGGTTTTCCATGACCAGCATCGTTGTCCCGTCTTTGGGTGAATCCGTCTCCGAAGCCACCGTCGCCAAGTGGCTGAAAAAAGAGGGTGACCCCATCCGCCAGGACGAACCGCTGGTCGAACTCGAAACCGATAAAGTCACGGTCGAGGTCAACGCACCCGCCGCCGGCACCCTCACCAGCATCACCGCCCAGCCGGGCGCCAGCGTGAAACCGGGCGCCGTCATCGGCGAAATCGCCGCCGGTGCCGCGCCTGCGAAAACCGAAGAGAAAAAAGAAGAACCCCAGAAAGAAACCAGGAAGGAAGAGCCGAAAGCCGCCCCTGCCGCTGCTGCCGCGCCCGCCGCGACGTCCTCCGACGCCCAGTCCGGCCCCGCCGCCCGCAAGATGATGGCCGACAACAACATCGCCCAATCCGACGTCGCCGCCACCGGCAAGGATGGCCGCGTCACCAAGGGCGACGTCATCAACCACATGGAAGCGCCGAAAGCCGCACCGGCAGCCGCCGCCCCGAAAGCCCCGCGCGACCTCGGCGCCCGCGAAGAACGCGTGAAAATGACGCGCCTGCGCCAGACCATCGCGCGCCGCCTGAAAGAGGCGCAGAACACCGCCGCGATGCTGACGACGTTCAACGAAATCGACATGACCGAAATTCTGGCCATGCGCGAACTCTACAAGGACAAGTTCGAAAAACGCCACGGCGTGAAACTCGGCTTCATGGGCCTGTTCGTGAAGGCCGCCATTCAGGGCCTCAAGGAATTCCCCGCCGTGAACGCCGAAATTGACGGCGAAGACATCATCTACAAAAACCACTACGACATCGGCGTCGCCGTCTCCACGCCCGCGGGCCTCGTCGTCCCCGTCGTCCGCGATGCCGACACGAAATCGCTTTCCGGCATCGAAAAAGACATCGGCGACTTTGCCAAAAAAGCGCGTGACGGCCAGCTCTCCCCCGCCGACATGTCGGGCGGCACCTTCACCATCACCAATGGCGGCGTGTTCGGTTCTCTCATGTCCACCCCCATCCTCAATACCCCGCAGGTCGGCATTCTGGGCATGCACAAAACCATGCAGCGCCCCATGGTCATGCCCGACGGCTCCATCCAGGCGCGCCCCATGATGTACGTGGCCCTCAGCTACGACCACCGCATCATCGACGGGCGTGAGGCCGTGTCCTTCCTCGTGAAGGTCAAGGACGCGCTGGAAGATCCGGCCCGTCTGGTGCTCGAAATCTAAAAAAGAAACCGGCCCTCAGGCCGGTTTTTTCATCACGCTGCTTTTGATGCTTTTTGCCAGCGCCGAAAAATCTTTCCCGCGCGGCGATGACGCGCGATATGCAAGCCCGATGCGCCGCATCGGCTGCGGGGCAGGGAAGCGCACCGCGCGTATGTCCGGGTGCCCGCGCAGCTCCGCGTCCACCGCCACCTGCGGCAGCAGCGTCGCGCCATACCCCTGCGCCACCATCTGCATGATGGTGAACAGGCTGGTCGCGCTCAACACCTCTGTGTCCCCGCGCTTCAGCGTCCGGCAGAAACTTAAGGCCTGGTCGCGCAGGCAATGCCCTTCCTCCAGCAGCAACAGGCGTTCGCTGGCCAGTATCTCCGCGGGCTTGCGCGGCTTGCCGCCCGCGCGGTACGCCAGCAGAAACGGGTCGTCGAACAGCCCGATGCTCTCAAACCCAGCCCCCTCAATGGGCAGCGACAGCAGCGCCGCGTCCACCGCGCCTGCGTCCAGTTCCTGCATCAGCCGTTCCGTCTGCGCCTCGCGCAAAATCAAATCCAGCCGCGGGTAATCCGTATGCAGCCGCGGCAATATGCGCGGCAGGATGTAAGGCGCAAGCGACGGAATGACCCCCAGCGTCAACCGCCCTGCCAGCACCGCGCTGCCGTGCCGTACCTGCGCCGCCATGTCGCCCACCGCGTGCAGAATGTCGCGCGCCCGCGCCGCCACAACCTGCCCCGCATCCGTCAGCAATACGCGCGTGCGGTGCCGTTCCACCAGCGCCGCGCCCATTTCGTCCTCAAGCTGCGCAATCTGCATCGAAAGCGCGGGCTGGCTTACCGCGCATTCACGCGCCGCCCGCCCGAAATGCAGGTGCCGCGCCAAAGCGTCGAAATACCGAAGCTGCCGTAAGGTCAGTGCCTTCATCAGAAAATCTTATCGTTAAGGTCAATAAACACGATTAGAACTTATCGCATGCCCCCGCTACCCTGCGCCAGCATATTCACCAAAAGCGGGAGCGTCCCATGACCAAGCAGGCCGACAACACCATGACCACCACCGGCGGCAACCCCGTCGCCGACAACCAGAATTCCCTGACCGCCGGTCCCCGCGGCCCCGTCCTGTTGCAGGACTACCAGCTCATCGAAAAGCTCGCCCACCAGAACCGCGAACGCATCCCCGAACGTGTCGTCCACGCCAAAGGCTCCGCCGCCTACGGCACCT
>JAMIFL010000083.1:0-11805 GCA_035906295.1 Alphaproteobacteria bacterium
ATGCAGGCCGCGCGTGTCGAAACCAACACGGTCCGCACGCTGGATCCGACGACCACGGTCAACTACACCAATGTCGGCGCCCCGGCTTCGGCTGACATCTCGGCCTCTTCGTCGGTCAGCACGACCACGTCCGGCGCCCCGATTGCCTACTCCACGGGCGGCGGCAAGTATTATACCGAGCGCAACACCCGCGCTTACCAAGACCCGTCGCTGAACATCGATGTCCGCAGCTCGGGCGGTTTCAACGACTAAGCGTTTACGGCGCTTAACAAAAAAGATGTGCGCCCCGTCATGCGGGGCGCATTTCTTTTGGAACAAAGCGGCGGGGTGTGCCGTTTGCTGTGCGTCATTCAAACAATCACCATAAGGAGATTTCACAATGAAAAAGTTCGTAGCATCGGCACTGGCCGTTACGATGGTTCTGGGCGTCGCAGCAGGCAGCGCGCAGGCTAACTGGTTCTCGAAAGACAAGGACGACAATGTCGTGGTGCGCACTGAAAACCATGTCGTGACGAAAACCGAAAATTCCCCGACCAGCACCACCTACCGCACCAACCACGGCAATGACGTGACCGTGTCGACCCCGGTCGGCTACGACGCCACCGCCCATGACCCGGAAGCGCAGAAGTGGAACTATAACGGTTCCTCCGCCTATCGCGGCGGCCTGACCGGCCAGATTGCGACGTACGACGCCAACGGCAACATGGTTGTCCGTCCGGTGCGCGGCGCTTCGCACCAGTTCAATTCCTCGCTGCGTAACGGCGATATCGGCCAGTCGGCTGAAACCCGCCTGAACCACGCGTTCAACAACTAAGACGCCAGAACAGGCATTGCGGCACCCCTCGCCGCATGCCTTTCCGAAGCCGCGCGCGAGACCTCCCTACGGAGGATTGCCGCGGCTTCGTGCTTTTCAGGAACAAGTTGCGCACCGTCTACGTTGGGTAGCGCATATAAACCAGCAGGAGATTCCGTCATGAAAACCAAGATCGTTCTGACCAGCGCCGTTGCCGGCGCCATGGCGATGGGGGCGGTCACTTCCGTCGCCTACGCCACCAGCGCCACCACCACGGGCGCCGCCACCGCATCGCCCGGCATCAGCGCGGGGCTGGGCACCGGCGTGGGGGTCAACACTGGCGTCGCCGGTGTGGGCGTCGGGGTGAAGGCCGGGGCCGCCGGCACAGGCCGCGAGGCCACGGGCGGCGTGATGGCACGCGGCGGCGCCGATGTGGACGCCGGCGCCGATACGGGCGTCAATTCTTACGAGAATGCGCGCATCTACGATAATTCGGATTCCCGCTTCAATTCCGGCGTCAGCGGTTCGCTGGCCGCGGACACCAGCGCCGGGGCGGACCAGGCGGGCGACCTGCGCAGCGAAATCCGCGCCTTTTCCCCCAGTGAAATCCGTGCAGGCGCGGGCATCGACAACACTGCGGTGACGCCGTCGAACAACGTGTCCTCAACCGGGGCGCGGCTTGATACCTCGGGGCGCACCATGTTGCCCACCACCACGACCACGTCTACGGCGCGTGGGGCGCTCAATAACTAGAATTCATTTGCTTTTTTGATAATCCCCGCCTGAAAATGGCGGGGATTACGATTTCAGCGCGGTTTCAAGGAACAAGACTCGAAACACAGTCATTGGAAACGTGCACACACTGCTTTTTGGAGAAACACTATGAAACACCATTTCCTGTATTCCACCATTCTGGCCGGTACGCTGGGTCTGAGCACGCTGGGCCTGTTTTATAACGGGGCCGAGGCGCTCGACCTGTCCGACTTCACGGGTCAGGACCAGCGCGTGATTACGCAGGATGCCCCCCGCGCCGGCGGCGCCGTTCTGGTAAAGGAAGACCTGGTCTATCCGAACCAGCCGCAGCGCGCGCAGGTGCGCAACCCGGCCACCGCGCCCATCCAGTCCACCGCTGGCGCCATGTCGGCCACGGGTAACGTTGCGCCGGTCGCCACCAACTACGCTGCACCGTCCAACCCGGCTGCGTACAACGCCGTGGCCCCGGCCGCGGGCAATACCGGCCGTCCGGGCGTGGGCATCGACAACAAGCTGGACGTGACCACCGCGCCGGGCAATGCGTTCGACAAATCGGTCGCACGCTTCAACACCCCGGGCACCCCGTCCGGCCCGGTTGACGGCAAACCGCTGGTAACCGACACACTGGCCGATGGCCGCCGTGTGCAGGATAACAGCCTCGCCGTCATCGAACCGGCCGCAGGCGGCGCACGCCTCGCCGATCCGCAGGCGGGCAGGACCGCGGCAGCCAAGCCGGCCGCATCGTCCGCCCAGAACCCGGATTTCATCGAGAGCGCGGCATCCTCCCGCGATTCCATCCAGTACCAGACCAATGCGAAGGGCAGCGGTTTCTTTAACAACTAAGCCTATTCCAGTGTTTGCGCGCGGCGCGGGCCTTGATATAGTGGGGGCATGATGAAAAACCTCCCGCTTATCGCCTGCGCCGCGCTGTTTCTGGGCTGTGCCGCAGCCGCCGTATTCGGCGGCGGCATCACCGCCATCGCCGGTGACGACACCGCCCGCAAGGCGCCGTTCGACCGCGACGTGGCCCGCGCCATGGGCTTCAATTCCACCGAAAGCGGCACCATCATTTACGAGGAAGTGCCGCAATCCGCCGAAAGCCAGCAGCGGCTGGAAGACATCGCCCCCGCCGCGGGTGACGATGAAGGGCATTCCGTCCGCTTCATTTACGACCCGCTGACCCAGACCTTCCGTCGCACTGTCGTTGACAGGAACGGCAATTCCAGCCAAGACGTAATCAACACCAACTCCAAATAATTCCCGAGCTTCAGGGGCGTCGATGACCGATCTTACAGACCTCACCATTACCGAGGCCCTCAAAGGGCTTTCCGCGAAAGACTTCTCCGCCACCGAACTGGCGCAGGCGCACCTGACCGCCATGGAAGCGCAACGCGGCCTCAACGCCTATATCGTCGAGACGCCGGAACTGGCGCTGAAACAGGCGAAAGAGGCGGATGCCCGCATCGCCAAAGGCAGCATGGGCAAGCTGGAAGGCATTCCGCTGGGCATCAAGGACCTGTTCTGCACCGACGGCGTGCAGACCACCGCGGGCAGCCGCATCCTCGAAGGGTTCACGCCGCGCTACGAGTCCACGGTCAGCCAGAAGCTGCTGGACGCAGGCTCCATCACGCTGGGCAAGCTGAACCTCGATGAATTCGCCATGGGTTCGGCCAATACCACGTCCGGCTACGGCAACGTCATTTCCCCATGGAAGCGCAATAACGGCGACAACCGCGACCTCGTGCCCGGCGGTTCGTCGGGCGGATCTTCCGCCGCCGTGGCCGCACGGCTGTGCCTTGGCGCCACCGGCACCGATACGGGCGGGTCCATCCGCCAGCCTGCCGCGTTTACCGGCATCTGCGGCATCAAGCCGACTTATGGCCGCTGCTCCCGCTGGGGCATCGTGGCGTTCGCGTCATCCCTCGACCAGGCCGGGCCGTTCGCCCGCACGGTGGAAGACTGCGCGCTGATGCTGGAAGTCATGTCCGGCCACGACCCGAAGGATTCGACCAGCGCCAACGTGGCCGTGCCGGATTTCCGCGCCGCCATGACCGGCGACATGAAGGGCCTCAAAGTCGGCATTCCGAAAGAATACCGCATGGCGGGCATGGATCCTGCCATCGACAAATCGTGGGAAGACGGCATCGCGTGGCTGAAGGCCGCGGGCGCCGAAATCGTCGACGTGTCGCTGCCGCACACGCAATATGCACTGCCGGCCTACTACATCATCGCGCCTGCGGAATGCTCGTCCAACCTCGCCCGGTATGACGGCGTGCGCTACGGCCTGCGCGTTGAAGGCCAGAATTTGCGCGACATGTACGAACTGACCCGCGCGCAGGGCTTCGGCGCGGAAGTGAAGCGCCGCATCATGATCGGCACCTACGTTTTGTCCGCCGGTTATTACGACGCCTATTACATCAAGGCGCAGAAAATCCGCCGCCTGATTGCGAACGATTTCGCGGAAGCCTACAAGAAATGCGACGTGCTGCTGACCCCGGCCACCCCCTCGCCCGCCTTCGCCATCGGCGAGAACGAAGACGACCCGGTCAAGATGTACCTGAACGACGTGTTCACCGTGACCGTCAACCTCGCGGGGCTTCCCGGCATGTCGGTGCCGGTCGGACTTTCGGCGGATGGGTTGCCGCTGGGCCTGCAAATCATCGGCAAGGCGTTCGACGAAGCCACGGTGTTCCGCACCGCGGGCGTGCTTGAAAAAGCCGCCGCGTTCACCGCCAAACCGCAACTCGTCACCAAGAAGGCAGCATAAAATGGCCCAGCTTATCCAAGGGGAAACCGGCGCATGGGAAATGGTCATCGGGCTTGAGGTCCATGCCCAGGTCATCGCCAATTCCAAGCTGTTTTCGGGTGCTGCAACCTCGTTCGGGGCTGAACCGAACAGCCAGGTCTCACTGGTCGATGCCGCCATGCCGGGCATGCTTCCCGTTCTGAACGAATACTGCGTCGAACAGGCCGTTAAAACGGGCCTCGGCATCAATGCCGAAATCAACAAGGTGTCGGTGTTCGAGCGGAAGAACTATTTCTACCCCGACCTGCCGCAGGGCTACCAGATTTCTCAGTTCCTCTACCCCATCGTGGGCAAGGGGTTCATCGAAATCGACATGCCGGACGGCACGTCGCGCACCATCGGCATCACCCGCCTGCATCTTGAGCAGGACGCAGGCAAGTCGATGCACGACCAGCACCCGACCAAATCGTATGTCGACCTGAACCGTTCCGGTTCAGCGCTCATGGAAATCGTGTCGGAACCGGACCTGCGTTCATCCGAGGAAGTGGTCGCCTACCTCAACAAGCTGCGCATGATTTTGCGTTACCTCGGCACCTGCGACGGCAATATGGAGGAAGGCTCCATGCGCTGCGACGTGAACCTGTCGCTTCGCCGCCCCGGCGCGCCGTTCGGCACGCGGACGGAGGTGAAGAACGTCAACTCCGTCAAGGCCGCGCAAATGGCCATCGAGTACGAGGCGCAGCGCCAGCTCGCCATTCTCGAAGAAGGCGGCACCATCATTCAGGAAACGCGCCTGTGGGACCCGGCCAAGCTGGAAACCCGCAGCTTGCGCGGCAAGGAAGACGCGCATGACTACCGCTACTTCCCGGACCCCGACCTGCTGCCCCTGCGCCTGACCGACGAACTCATCGAACGCATCCGCAAATCCCTGCCCGAACTGCCGGACCAGAAGAAGCACCGCTTCATCGAGGAATACGGCCTGACCGTGTACGACGCGGGCGTGCTGATTGCGGAAGCGGGCCGCGCGCAGTATTTCGAAACCGTGGCCCGGGGCCGCGATTCCAAGCTTGCCGCCAACTGGGTGCTGAACGAGCTGCTGGGCCGCCTGAACAAGGAAAGCCTGACGCTGGACCAAAGCCCCGTCGCGGCGGAGGCGCTGGGCGGCCTTATCGCGCTTATTTCCGACAACACCATCTCCGGCAAAATCGCCAAGGACGTGTTCGCCAAGATGTTCGTGTCCGGCAAGGCCGCCGCGGTCATCGTGGACGAAGACGGCCTGCGCCAGGTGACCAACACAGGCGACATCGAAGTCATCGTGAACAAGGTCATCGACGCCAACCCGGACAATGTCGCCGCGTATAAAGGCGGCAAGGACAAGCTGTTCGGCTTCTTCGTCGGGCAGGTCATGAAAGAGTCAGGCGGCAAGGCCAACCCGGACATCGTGAACCAGCTCCTGAAGCAGAAACTCTCCTAAGGACATCGTGACGAACTTCTATGCCGATCTGCCCTCCTGCCCCGCGCAAGTGGGGCTGGTCGGGCTGGAACGGCATGTCGATGCGCCGCGCGACTGGTCGGTCGCGGTGGTCGACATCGCGGGTTCGACCGAAGCCATCGCGCGCGGCGCCTACAAAGACGTGAACACCGCCGCAAGCTGCGCCATCATCGCGGCGCTGAACGCCATCGGCCGCGCGCCGGTGCCGTACATGTTCGGCGGCGACGGCGCGACCATCCTCATCCCTTCCGCATACCGGCTTGCGGTGGCGCAGGCGCTGCACGGCGCGCAGGCCATGGCGCAGGCGCTGTACGGCCTGCATATGCGCGCCGGGCTGGTGCCGCTGGCGGATTTAGGCCCCGTGCGCGTGGCCAAGCTTGAAACGTCGCCCGGCGTGTACCAGACCGCGCTTTCGGGCGACGGCGTATCGGAAGCCGAAACGCTGGTCAAAACCGGGCCGCGTTACGACCTGACGCGCCTGTTCACGCTGGAACAGCTCAACGCCGTGCCCGCCAGTTTCGAGGGGCTGGAATGCCGGTGGCAGCCGCTGGCGAGCCGCCATGGCGAGGATGTCAGCCTCATCGTGCAGGCGCGCGGCGATGTGGATGCATACCGCGAAATCCTCGCCGCCATCGACCATATCTGCGGCCCCGCCGACCAGTGGCAACCGGCGCATAACGATACGCTGGCGGTCAGCCTCGCGCCACATGCGCTGATGCGCGAGGCGCGCGTGCGCACGCTGCTGACCGGCGGCAAATGGGGTTACCTTGCGCATACATGGCTCATGGCGCTGGTGGGGCGGGTGTGTTTCCTGCTGGGCCTGAAGGCCGGGGCGTTCGACGGGCGGACGTATAAGCGCGACACCGCCCTGCGCAGCGACTACATCAAGTTCGACAACGCCCTGCGGCTGGTGATGGATGTCACCCCGGCTCAGAAAGCCAAGCTTTCCGATTATTTAAGCGCGCTGTTCGCGCGCGGGCGCATCTATTTCGGGCTGCACAGCGCGCCCTCGGCGCTCATGACATGCATGGTGTTCGACTATGCGGACGCGCATTTCCACTTCATCGACGCCGCCAATGGCGGGTACGCCATGGCCGCCCGCCAGCTCAAGGCGCAGATGCGCAACCACGCCTGATGTTTGAAACCGGCCATTGATGCGGTATGCTGCCGGGTATGAGCTATATCGATACTGTCCTCTCCCCCGGTGAAACCCTTGAATACCGCGCACGCATTTCGCTGTGGAGCTTCCTTGCCTCTTTCGCGTGGATGGCCATTCTGCTGGGCGGGACCGTCGTCTTCACCTCCATCCGCGGGATGGAGAACATGGGGTATTTCCTGCTCATGGTGGCGCTGGGCGTGGGTGCGCGGGTCGCCATCTATTATTACGGCACCGAACTGGGGCTGACCGACCGCCGCGTCATCGCCAAAACCGGGTTCATCCGCCGCGACACCATTGAAATCACGCTGGGTAAAATCGAAAGCATCCAGATTGCCCAAAGCATTCCGGGCCGCATCTTCAATTACGGCACTATCACCATGGCGGGTACCGGCGCTTCGCACGCGCCCATCCGCGGCATCGCGGCGCCCCTCAAATTCCGCCGGACCTTCGCCGACCTGACCGCGCATACGCGCGCAGGCTGAGGTTTATTCAGGACGGCGCGCAGGCACCGGCACGACCGCTATTTTCATGTCCGACGCGCGGGTCAGCGCATTCATCATCACGCCGTTGCAATGACTGCGGTCATCCGCGCCGATGACCGTGCCCACCATGTCGCGCCCGTTCACCGTGGCGTACACGGCCAAGCAATATCCCGCCGCATTGGTCCACCCGGTCTTGGCGAAGTGAATTTCGCCGGGCCGGGCGCGCAGCAGGCGGCTGCTGTGCCTGCGCGGGGTGGACAGGACCCTGAAATCAGGCTCCGCCTTGCCCATGGCGATTTCGGACAGCGCGGGAAATTCGTGGTGCAACCGGGCCACCAGCAGGGCGATGTCGCCGGGCGTGCTGTAGTGGCCTTCGCTGGGCAGGCCGGTCGTAACCCTGAACAGCGTGTCGTTCATGCCCAGCCTGCCCGCCGCGGCGTTCATGCGTTTGATGAAGCGGGTCATGATGGCGAGTTCGCGTTCGCGCGCGGTGCCGAAAGAGGGTTTCGCCTCGTCCCATCCCAGCGCCTTGCCGGTGTGCACGACCAGCGCCAGCGTACTGCGCGCGTCGGAACGCGAGCCCACCGCCATCAGCAATTCCCGCGCGGGGTAGGATTTTCCCACCTCAAGGCTTTCAATGACGGCGATGCCCGGGCCGATGAGGTCGACAATGGACGGAATTTCGATTTGGGATTTGAGATTGAAGTCGGTCTTGCCGTCGTTCATGGCGGCAAAAACCTGATACAGGCTCATCATCTTGGTCAGGGACGCGGGGTGGCGGCGTTTGCCTGCGCCCTGCCCCAGCAGCAGCACGCCGGTTCTGGCATCGCGCACGGCGAATTGCACACCGGATGCGCCTGCCGCACGCGGCATAAGGGTTGCGGCGAACGCCACGGCGGCGCCCTTGACGATGGTTCTACGGTTCGATCCCTGCATAGGCGCATTCATAGCAAACACCCCAGCCGGAATGCGAGTTTTGCGTCAGCGCGCCTAGCCTCAGGCCGCCATGGGCCGGCGCGCGTGGGCCTGAATGGCGCGCAGCATGTCGGGAATGTGGAAGGGCTTGGTGAAGAAATCGTCGAAGCCGGCCTGCCTTGCCTGTTCAATCGTGTGGGGCATGGCGTCCGCAGTCAGGGCGATGACGGGGATATGCGCGGTCGCCGCATCGCCGCGCAGGCGGCGGAACAGTTCGTAGCCCGTCGTATCCGGCAGATGGATGTCGGAAATGATGAGGTCGGGGTTCAGCTCACGGGCGCTTGCAAGCCCCTCCTCCCCACGCTCGGCCACCACGAGTTCCGCATTCAGGAAATCGCGCGTGATGCTGGACATAAGCTGGGCATTGGCCTTGTTGTCCTCGATGTACAGGATGGTCATGCGGCTGTCGTTGCGCACGGGCATGGGGGCGCGTTCGGGCGCCTGCGTTTCGGCCAGCGTGCACGGCAGGTCGACCCAGAAGCGCGTGCCGAAACCGACGGCGCTTTCAAACCCCAGCGTGCCGCCCATCGCCTCAATCAAACGCCTGGAAATGGCGAGGCCGATGCCGGTGCCTTCAATCGGCCCGTTTTCATGGCCCAGCCGGTTGAAAGGCTGGAACAGGCCCGCCTGCCGTTCCGGGGCGATGCCGGGGCCGGTGTCGGACACGATCATGCGCGCATGTCCGTCTTCAACCTCCAGCGCGATGGTGGCGGTGCCGTTGGGCCGATTGTACTTGATGGCGTTGGTGCCGAAATTGATGAGCACCTGTTTCAGGCGGCCGATATCGGTATCGAGGTTGGCGGCCCTGTCGCACAGTTCGCATTTCAGGGTGATGTTTTTTTGCGCGGCCATCGGCGTCAGAACGGCGGCGACTTCGCGCACCAGTTCGTTGGCGGAAAAGACCTGACTGTTGATTTCGATGCGCCCGGCTTCAACCTTCGCCAGGTCCAGCACGTCGGAGACGAGCTTGATGAGGTGGTCGCCGCCGTTGAGGATGTACCCCACATACTCCCTCTCCCGCGCGTCGCGGTTGGTGTTGAGGTTGAGAAGCTGGGCGAAGCCGCTGATGGCGTTCAGGGGCGTGCGCAGTTCGTGGCTCATGGCGGTCAGGAATTCGGATTTGGCCTGATTGGCGCGCTGGGCCGCCTCTTTCTCGCGGACGAGGTCCTGCGCCAGACGCGCACGCTGGCTTACGGCGGACGCGACAGGCAGCGAGACGAACACGACCGCGCCTATGAACATCTGGGTTATCAGCACTTTTTCGGTAAGCGAACCGTTGATGAGCGACATCGGCCCATGGTTCAGAACGGCGCCTGCAATGACGACGACAGCGGTGATGCAGGCGCAGATGGCGGCGCCGGGCACGCCCAGCTGGAACGCCGCGAGCACCAGCACGGCCATGGGCACGAACAGAAGCGGATAGTCGTTCTGGAAGAACACGATGCCCAAAGTCGCCACCAGCAGGGCCAGAATTTCCAGCGTGCGCCGGCGTTTGCCTGCCTGAAACAGCGTGGTCAGGCTTTCCCGCCCGAGGCTCATGAACAGCGGGGCGAACACGACAAGGCCCAGAATATGCGCCGACGCCCAGACAACGAAGTTGTTGGCGAATTCAAGCCCGCGATACGTGTGGGCCAATGTCATCGCGCCCAGCCCCGACACCAGCGGCGCCAGTATGGCGGCCAGAAGGCCGATGCGGATATGCCGCATGTCGCCCAGATCGAACGGGCGGTCGAGCATGCGGGTCAGCACCAGCAGGCACAGGCCGATTTCGATCATGTTGCACATGGACACGCCGATGACCGCGGGCGACACCTCATAATACCCCAAAGCCGCCAGCAGGTTGCCGAGGAAGGCCGCGAGAATGCAATGCACGCGCCGCCCCTCTTCCACCCGCAGCAGAACCGCGAGGGTAAAGGCGTTGGCGGGCCACATGCAGGCTACGCGGCCGAATTCCTTGGTGTAGGCAAAACTGAATTCCGCGCACAGGAAGAATGCGAAGCCCAGCATGGCGAACAAGGCCCAGTCCCGCGCCGTGGGGGAAGACATGCGTGACGGAAGCGTCAGGAAGGGCATTCGATACAGCTTTCACGAGACCGGCGTTAAGCCGGGCAAAGGGGCAACTTGCCTAAAATACCGCTAAAATGCTGAATATTTCCTTAAACGCCGCAAAAGCCACGCAAGGCGTGTGCGGAAAGGATTGATTTACCCGGATTTACCGGTAATATCGCGCCGTCTTTCAAAGACACTCGCGGAGACGTGGCCGAGAGGCTGAAGGCGACGGTTTGCTAAATCGTTATACGGGTCATACTGTATCGAGGGTTCGAATCCCTCCGTCTCCGCCATTTTTATTTGCTCGCAGCCGCCACACCAACCCTGCTCGCGTGGCTCCGGGTTCGGCCCCCCTACGCCATCCTTCACCGTTTATCTCATGAACCGCCCGTGCCACCGGCAGGGAGATTCGCATTTTCGGCCCGATTCCATCGTCCGAATTTTTCATTCAGACGGCTTATTCCGCAACCATAGGTTTAAACCCTTAAAAAGACTCATACTTTTTCGAGTCGTGAATGAAACAGGGAAAACTGACTCACAAGCGGCAGATTCCGGGCATTACAGGTGTTGCTTCAAAGCAACAAAGTTGCAAATGTGGCGTCACAAGCGGTGCGTTTACCCATAATAAAGCACAAAACCATGTGTAGACCCTTTTGAAGTGTTGACATTGCCGAAACCCTCTGTAGAAAAGCGGTGCAATTCAACGTCTCCGGAAAGACTTAATCGATGAAAAAACAAATCGCCTTGTCCGTCTCTTTCGCTGCTCTGATGCTCGTCTCCACGGGCGCTTGGGCACAAGATGAGGAAAGCCTGTCAAATCGCGAAGCCAACGCTCCCGAAACCAGCGCCCGCGCAACCCCGACCGAATACGCCGAAGCCCCGGCCGCTTCCTCTGCCCAAGAAGTGCAAGAGAAGAAAGACCGCAAGCTTTCCAAAGGCTACATGGTCGGCGACTTCAAAGTCGTGCCGTCCCTGACGATCTCTGAAGAGTACAACGACAACATCTACACCGAAGACAACAACGAAGTCGGCGACTTCGTCACGCGCATCGCGCCGAAAGTCACCGCCACGCTGTACGGCAGCCCGCACAAGCTGGTCCTGACCGGCGGTCTGGAACAAGTGCTGTTCGCCGACGAAACGCAGAACCACTACCTCAACTACTCGGCCAGCGTGAAAGATCGTTACACGATCAACAACACGACCAAGTGGAACTGGGGCCTGTCCATGCGCCGCGCCCACTCCCTGCCGGGTGATAACGAGCTGAACCCGTCGGCTGACGCCGGTGAAGCCCTGCCGTACAACGTTTACTCGGCGAATACCTCGCTGGATAAACAGTTTGGCGCACTCACACTCACC
>JAMIFL010000084.1:0-13194 GCA_035906295.1 Alphaproteobacteria bacterium
CGGGGCGGGGCTGACCGCACGGGTATTTTCGGCACGGGCGTCTTCCGCGCCCAATAGCTGCGCGGCCCAAAGGCGCGCTTCATCCCGCTGTCCGGGTTGCTGCCGTGAAACCCCGGCGAAGTGCGATGTGCCGGTGCTTTTGCCGAACAGGCTCATAGTTTTGCGCCCCTTGCGATGAGTTTTGCCCTGACATCGTCGCCCAGCGCCGGGCTGAAGCCGCGCTTTTCCATGTCTTCCTGCACGTTGGCAGGCGGCAGCGGGGTGAAGCCATGTTCAACCACGTCGCCATAATCCCCGGGGTCCAGCGCCTCGCCATGGGCCAGCAGGGATTTGTATTTCAGGTAGCGGCTGGGCAGGATGGCCATGTAGGCATAGAAATCGCGGCCATGCTGGTCCTGCCCCATGAACAGCTCCAGTATGCGCACGGTATCGAGCGCGCCGGGCTGCGCGTCCTCCAGCGCCGAGACAAGCTCCGGCGGCAGGCCATCGAGGGGGACGGGCAATTCCATCCCCCTACTTTAGGTATGAGCTTTTAGGAAAGGTTTAACGCGCGGTCCAGAAACCCATGGTTTCGTAGACCTGGCGCATGACCGGGCGGGCGATGGCCTCGGCCTTTTCCGCGCCGGTGGCGAGGATACGGTCGATTTCCGTCACGTCAGCCAGCAGTTCGTTCAGGCGGGTCGCGATGGGGGCCAAGCCGTTGACGGCCACCTCCGCCAGCGCTTCCTTGAACGGCGCAAAGCCGCCGCCGCCGAAACGGTCCATCACGCCCTGCGCCGTTTCGCCCGAAAGCGCGGTGTAGATGGTGATGAGGTTCTGCACCTCGGGCCGGTCTCGCGTTTCGCCTGCGTTCGCGGGGAACGGCAGCGCGTCGCTTTTCGCCTTCCTGATTTTCTTGGCGATGGTGTCGGCGTCGTCGGTCAGGTTGATGCGGCTGTTGTCGGACGGGTCCGATTTGCTCATCTTCTTGGTGCCGTCGGCCAGCGACATGACGCGGGTGGCTTCGCCCATCAGCACCGTTTCCGGCTCGGGGAAGAAATCGGCCTTGTAGCGGTGGTTGAAGGTGCGCGCGACCTCGCGGGCCAGTTCCAGATGCTGTTTCTGGTCGTCGCCTACGGGTACGTGCGTGGCTTTATAAGCCAGGATGTCCGCCGCCATCAGCACGGGGTAGGCATAAAGGCCCAGGCCCGCCTTTTCCCGGTTGTCGCCGCCCTTGTCCTTGAACTGGGTCATGCGGTCGAGCTTGCCGATCTGCGTCATGGTCGACAAAAGCCAGTTCAGCTCGGCATGCGCGGTCACGGCGCTTTGCGCGAAGATGATGGACTTTTTAGGGTCCACGCCCGCCGCGATGTAGGCGGCGGTCACTTCGCGGGTGGCCTGTTTCAGTTGCGCCGGTTCATACGGCATAGTGATGGCGTGGAGGTCGACGACGCAGTAAATGCATTCGTTGTCCCCCTCCTGCATCTTCACCCAGTTTCTGAGCGCGCCCAGATAATTGCCGAGTTGCAGGCGATTGGTGGGCTGCATGCCCGAGAAAATACGTTTGGTCATTTTGATTTCTTATACAGTCTGTTGCGGTGTTTTGCGGAAGTAGGATTTCAAATCCTGAACGGTCATGGCTTTGCTGGCGAATATTATCGCCAGATAGACGAGGCCGCCACCGCCCACGAGGGCCGCGAGAGAGAGGACGCGCATAATGCCGTCCGCCGTGAAGTAGTCGTGCAAGACATCCCCCAACACAAACACAACGATGGCCATGAGTAAAGAGGCCACCATGACGCGCGGGAACACAAAGCGGAAACGCTCGTCGAAATGCAGGTGGCGGCGCTTGTGCAGCACGCGCCACATCAGCCCTATCTGCACCCAGCCCGCAAGGCCGGTGGCGGTGGCGATGCCCGCGACGCCAAGGTCGAAGACGAAGATGAGCAGCAAGGCCAGCACGATGTTGAAGCCCACCGATATACCGGCGACGATGACGGGCGTGCGCGTGTCCTGCCGCGCATAACAGGCCGTGGCCAAGACCTTGCCCGCGATATAGGCGGGAAGGCCCAGGGAATAGCCCATCAGCACCTGCGCGGTCACGCTGGCGTCGCCGGTGGTGAAGGCGCCCTGCCGGAACAGGCCGAGGATGATGGGTTCCGCCGCGATGCCGAGTGCGAGCGCCGCGGGCAGCGCCAGCACGAGGCAGGCTTCAAGCCCGCGGTTGAACAGGCGTTCCACTTCCTTTTCATCATCCGACGACACGGCGCGGGAAAGCATGGGCAGCAAGGCGGTGCCGATGGCGATGCCCACCGTGCCCAGCGGCAACTGGTTCAGGCGGTCGGCATAATAAAGGTGGCTGATGGCCCCCGTGGGCAGGAAAGACCCGATGACCACGTCCGCGAACAGGTTGATCTGCACCACCCCCGCGCCGATGACGCCCGGAATCATCAGCTTGAACAACTGGCGGATATGCGGCGTCATCTGCGGTTTTGTCGGCACCAGAATGATGCCCATGCGCTTGGCGCAGGCCCATATCCAGATGAGCTGCACGACACCCGCGATGGTGACACCCCATGCCAGCGCGTGGCCGGCGGAGGGGAACAGCCACTGCGTCAGCAGCAGGCAGACCACCATGGTCATGTTGAAGAAGATGGGTGCCGCCGCGAACGGGCTGAACCGGTCATGCGCGTTGAGCACGCCGCCGATAAGCGCCGTGACCGACATGAGCAGCAGATACGGGAACGTGATGCGGGAGAAGAGCACCGCGAGGTCGTAACGCGTGGTGCCTTCCCCGAAGCCCGGGGCCAGCAGCCACATGATGAGGGGCATGGCCAGCATGCAGACAATGGTGAACGGCACCAGAATGCCGATCATGACGCCCATGGCGTTGCGGGCGAAGGTCTGGGCCGCCGCCTCGCTTTCTTTTTGCGTGACGTGGCTATAGAGGGGGACGAAGGACACGCTGAACGCACCTTCCGCCGTGACGCGGCGGAAGAAGTTGGGGAGTTTCAGGGCCACGAAGAATGCGTCGGCCACCGGCCCCGCGCCAAGGATGCGCGCGGTCAGAAGGTCGCGCACGAAGCCTGCGACACGGGATGCCAGCGTCAGCGCGCCGACGGTCACCATGGCCTTGATCAATCTCATGTGAAAAACTCCAAATGCCGACTCGATTAGTTGCGACTTTGGTTCTACAGTCGCCCGAGGTTCGAGCACATCATGAGCATTCAAGGCAGCACGTCAACGGCAGCGTATACCCTTTCCGGCGAAAATCCGGAAAGCGGGTGGTTCGGCGTCCGCCGCGTCAAACCGGCTGAAAAGACCGGCCTGGTGCTCGACGTGTTCCATTCCGTCGCCCGCAAATACGACATCATGAACGATTTGATGTCCGGCGGCGTGCACCGTTTGTGGAAAGACCGCCTCATCCGCATGATCCGCCCCCGCCCCGAATGGCGGTTCCTGGACGTGGCGGGCGGCACCGGCGACATCGCCTTCCGCCTGCACGACGCGACGGGCGGCGAAGCACCCATCACCGTGTGTGACATCAATTCCTCCATGCTGAAAGTGGGCGAGGCGCGCGCGCTCGACCGCGGCATCCTGCACAATCTCGACTGGGTCGAAGGCAATGCCGAAAAACTGCCCTTCCCCGACAATCATTTCGACGTCTACACCATCGCCTTCGGCCTCAGGAACGTCACGCATATCGACCGCGCGCTGAAAGAGGCGCACCGCGTGCTGAAACCGGGCGGGCGGTTCTTCTGCCTCGAATTCTCCCATGTCGACAATCCGGCCATCAACAAGGCCTACGGCGTCTATTCCGAGAAGATCATCCCGAAAATCGGCAAGATGGTGGCGAACGACGCCGAGTCGTACCAATATCTCATTGAATCCATTCGTAAATTCCCGCGCCGCGCGGTGCTGGCCCGGCGCCTGAAAGCCGCCGGTTTCCGTGCCGCGCGCGCCACCGCTTTGTCCTTCGGCCTTGTCTGCGTGCATGAGGCGCGTAAATAAGACCGAAAGTTTTATGTAAAAAAATTTGCAGGCTTGGAAAAACTCGTCTATACAGCTCGCAAAATTTGGAAAAACCAGAAAGGCTCATCAGATGACCCGTGTTTCCATCCATACGCTTTCCCTGCGTAACATCCTGCTCGCCTCGGCCGCGCTCGTCGTCCTCGCGGCCCCCGCCTTCGCCGCCGACGCCGTGAACGTGCAGTCGACCAGCACCGCCTCCGCCAACAATTCCGCGCTTGAAGCCGCGACCAACACCGCGACCGCCAACGCCGCGCCTGAACAGGGCACCATCGCACAGGCGCTCAAATCCATCCGCGGCTGGTTCGGCGCCGACGTGCCGCAATCGGTCGACACCATGACCGGCGACGTCACCGCCGCGGCGGACGACTCGCTGCAGGTCCCCCCGTCCCCGAACGGTGACAACCCCGCCCTCATCGAACCCGCCGCCGGTTTTGACGACGACATGCTGCAGGCCCCGCCGGAATACATCCCGCCGCAATCCAGCAACACGGGTACGCCGCGCGCTACGTCGTTCGACGGCGCGCCTTCCGTCGCCGCCTTCGGCGACCAGCAGCAACCGGCAGGCAGCATCACCGCCGACACCAGCGCAGGCGCCATTGCCGACATCGCCCCCGCCGCCGGCGAAAGCACCGAACACAACCCCGCCGAAATGAACTGCAAGGCCGTGCTGAACGCCGAACAGACCGCGCCGGAAGGTGAAAAACCGGGTCAGGACCTCGTCACCGCCTGCCAATCTCCCGTTGAAGGGGCCCCGGCTCAAGAAAACGCCGACGCGCACGCAACCCCGACCGCGCCGGGCATGATGCCGGCACCGGCCATCGAACCGGCGCAGCCCGCGTTCGAACCGGCGCAACCCGCCATGCCGCTGCCCGCCACGCAACCCGCCGCAGGCGATGCAACTGTGCCGGAAACGGAAACCCAACCGGCAGCCCGCGAAACCGCACCCGTTGCGCAACCGGCCCCGGCCACCGCGCCCGCGCAGAACTAAGCTTGCCCGCGCAGAACTAAGTTTCATCCAGTCACCAGTCAGAAACCCCCGTGGTCACACACACCACCACGGGGGTTTCTTTTTATCGGCCCCTCAGCCTATATGTTTAAGCATGCTCACCTCAGGCGCGCTTTTGGGCCGCAAAATCCTTCTCGTCATCAGCGGCGGCATCGCCGCCTACAAGGCGCTCGAACTCATCCGCCTGCTCAAAAAAAGCGATGCACAGGTGCGCTGCATCCTCACAAAAGGCGGCGCGCAGTTCGTGACGCCGCTGTCCGTAGCGGCCCTGTCGGGCGAAAAGGTGCATGACGATCTCTGGTCGCTGACCGACGAGGCCGAGATGGGCCACATCAAACTCAGCCGCAGCGCCGACCTTGTCGTGGTCGCGCCCGCGTCCGCCGACATCATCGCCAAAATGGCGCATGGCCGGGCGGACGACCTTGCCACCACCGTGCTGCTGGCGTCGGACAAGCCCATTCTCGTCGCCCCCGCCATGAACCCCGTGATGTGGGACAACCCGGCCACGCAGGACAACCTGCTCCTGCTCGGCCAGCGCGGCATGCTGATCGCCATGCCGGATGCGGGCGCCATGGCCTGCGGCGAAACCGGCCCGGGCCGCATGGCGGAACCGGCGGACATTCTCAAAACCATCACCGACCTGTTTTTGGCTAACAAGCCGCTGGCGGGCAAGCGCGCCATCGTCACCTCGGGCCCCACTTATGAGGCCATCGACCCTGTGCGCTTTATCGGCAATCGCTCATCCGGCAAGCAGGGGCATTCCATCGCGCAGGCGCTGGCCGATGCGGGGGCCGCCGTAACACTGGTCACCGGCCCCGTCGCCCTTCCCCATCCGCGCGGTCTTAAAACCGTGCCGGTCGAATCCGCGCAACAGATGCTCGACGCGGTGATGGCTCACATGCCGTGCGACATCGCGGTCTGCGCCGCCGCCGTTTCGGACTGGCGCCCCGAAATCCAGCTCGCGCAGAAAATGAAGAAGCGCGAAAGCCATATCGTGCCGGACCTGAAACTGGTGGAAACCGTCGACATCCTCAAAACGCTGGGCCAGTCGCCACAGCGTCCCGGCATCCTCGTCGGCTTCGCGGCGGAGACGGAACACCTCATCGAGCATGCCGTCGCCAAGCTTCAGGCCAAGTCCTGCGATTTGCTGCTGGTCAACGATGTCAGCGGAGGCCGTATTTTCGGGGCGGACGAAACGCATCTCCACCTCGTGTCGCCCGAGGGCGTGACCGACTGGGGAGCGATGGACAAGACGGATGCGGCGCGCAAGCTTGCGCGGGTTATCGAAGGCCTGATTCTTTCGTGACGGGGCTCGGGGTTTTTTAACCACAGAGGCACAGAGGCACGGAGTTTAGGACACAGAGAAACAATCTAATTCTTCTCAGTGTTTTTTTCCTCCGTGCCTCTGTGCCTCTGTGGTTATAAAAAACCTATTCCCGCCCCCACTTCCCTGCCCCCACCGGCGGGGATGACAGGCCCGCCCGGAATAGCCTAGTCTTGCCCCTGACGATTCCAGACATAAGGGGTTTTTCATGACCAGCACCACCGTCGCCATCACCCGCATGCAGCATGCCGCCGACCTGGCGCTTCCCGCTTATGCCACCGAACAATCGGCGGGCATGGACCTGCTGGCCGCCGTCGATGCGCCCATGACCATCGCGCCGGGCGCGCGCGCCATGGTGCCCACCGGCATCTGCATCGCGCTGCCCGCCGGGTTCGAGGCGCAGGTGCGCCCGCGTTCCGGCCTTGCCGCCAAGAACGGCGTGACGGTGCTGAACAGCCCCGGCACCATCGACGCCGACTATCGCGGCGAAATCAAAGCCATCCTTATCAACCACGGCGACCAGCCCTTCGTCATCGAACGCGGCATGCGCGTGGCGCAGATGGTCATCGCCCGGTATGAGCAGGTGCAGTGGAACGCGGTTGAAACCCTCGATGAAACCGCGCGCGGCGCGGGCGGTTTCGGCTCTACAGGCACGAAAGCGGCTTAATCAATCAGTTCGGCGTCATCGTCGCGGTGACGGTCGGTTTCGCGTAGCCGGGGTTTACAACCGTGTACCAGTCATAAGGCAGGCCCGGGTCCTGTATCTTCACGATGGGGCGTTCGCGTTCGTTCAGCGCATAAGGCGGGCGATGCATGTCGAGAATGATGACGCCCTGCGTGGTCCACGCCGCCAGCACGGCGTGGTATTGCGGGTCGGTTTTGCTGTGGCCCAGCACCAGCATCGAAAACGAAGAATCCTGCATGCCCCGCGCCACGAGGCGCTTGCGTTTCAGCATCGCGTAATCCTCGCAGTCGCCCTTGCCCGAACGCGGCAGCGTCCAGAGTTCGGGAATGCCGTACTGGTCGATGTCGTCCATGGCCGTCAGTTCGCCGTTCACCGTGTTGTTCACGTCGGCCAGCGCCGCGCGGTTTTCCGGTTTCGACATGTCGATAAGGGTGCGCGGGCGGCGCTGCCTGTCGGCGGCGCATTCGGCTGCGTTCATCTCGCACCATTCGTAATAGCCGATGGGAATGGTGGTTCGTTGCAGCAGGCTTATGGTGCGGTCGTCGGTCGGCGTTTCGAGCGAGCCTGTGAACCCCGCGCTCGACGGGGTGGAGCATCCGTAAATGCCGGACAATATCGCCATTGCGAAGGCACGTCCCGCGACGTGCCCGTGATGCCTGTTCATGATCCCTGTTCCCCGATTTTTTCTTTTATCCTGCGCGCGACGCGGCGCAGCAAGCAACTGAAAAGCAGCGGGGGAATTCAGACAATCTTATTCCGGGCTTATTGCGGGCTTATAACTGGAACGGGTCAGCGGCTGATGAAGGCCGGTCCGCGCATCGGGCGGAGGACCGCTTTCGACGCATCGCCCGACAATGCCATGGCCAGCACGCCCACGCGCATACCGGCGTTTATCTCACCCGCGCGCACGAAGGCCACGGCGGCGCGAACGCCGCGCACCGTCTGCACGGTGCCGTCCACCACGGCGGCGGCTGCAAGCCCGATGCCCATGCCGCCCGGGCTGGTGGCGGCGGGCATCATCATCTCGGTGGCAATACCGCTCATGCCATACAGCAAAGCGCGGGAGGCAAATGCGTCCATCACGCTCAACAGGCGCTCATGGCGCCGTGCCAGCGCGCGGTCGCGCTTGCGCGCCTGACGCTGCTCGTAAGTCGGGTAATCGCTCCGCAGGGAGGGTCTATAGGCCGCCATTTCATCCTCTTATTCTTTTTTGGATAATATTATTATTGGATTATGAATATCCACGAAACATGTCATCGGTATGACGAACGCCTGAAAATCCGCATTTTTTGTGGATTTTTATGTGACTTCATTCCTAATATATTCTTCAACACTATCAACGGGATGGGAACGGGAGAAAAAACAGGCAAACGAACTGAAGGACGGGCGAATATTCCTTGTTCATCAACAGCCTGCAGGGTGATGACAGGCGCTTTGCAGTTTCCTATAAAAAACCATGGCCGAGAGAGCAGAAAACCAGACCCAAGCCCCCGCCCAAGCCCCCGCCGCGGAACACACCCCCATGATGGCGCAGTACCACGCCGTCAAGGCGGCCAACCCGGGCTGCATGCTGTTCTACCGCATGGGCGATTTCTACGAGCTGTTCTTCGAGGACGCCGAAATCGCCTCCAAGGTGCTGGACATCGCGCTCACCAAGCGCGGCAAGCATCAGGGGCAGGACATTCCCATGTGCGGCGTGCCCGTACATTCCCATGAAAGCTACCTCGCCCGCCTCATCCGCGCGGGGCACCGCGTCGGCATCTGCGAACAGACGGAAACGCCGGAACAGGCGAAAGCGCGCGGCGGCTACAAGGCGCTGGTGACGCGCGACGTGGTGCGCATCATCACGCCCGGCACGCTGACGGAAGACACGCTGCTCGATTCGAAACAGGCCAACTTCCTGGCCTGCATCGCAGGCCATGCGCATGCCCTGGGCCTTGCGTGGATAGACATGTCCACCGGCGCCTTCTACACCCAGACGCTGCCTGCATCGTCGCTTGCCGCCGCACTCGAACGCCTGTCACCGCGCGAAGTGCTGGTGCCGGAACGCCTCGCTTACGATTCCGGCATGGACGACGCGCTGGGCGCCATCGGCCGCGCACTCACCGTGCAGCCCAATTCATTGTTCGATACCGCCAACGCCGAAACGCGGCTCAAGACGCTGTTCGATGTCGGCACGCTCGATGCGTTCGGCCAGTTCACGGCCGCGGAAGTGACGGCGGCGGGCAGCCTTGTCGATTACATCGCCCGCACGCAAAAGGGCGCCATGCCGCGCCTGAACGCGCCGCGCACGCTGGCGCCGGACGCGGTGGTGGACATCGACGCCGCCACCCGCCGCAACCTTGAACTGACGCGCACCCTGTCCGGCGAGCGCGGCGGCTCGCTGCTTGATGTCATCGACCGTACGCTCACCGGCGCAGGCTCGCGCCTTCTGGCGGAACGGCTGTCCGCCCCGTCCCGGCATGTCGGCGAAATCAACGCACGGCTCTCGCAGGTGGCGCTGTTCGTTGAGCGCCCGGCGGAGCGCGAAATGTTGCGCGGGCATCTCAAATCCATGCCGGACATCGAACGCGCGCTGTCGCGCCTGTCCGTCGGGCGCGGCAACCCGCGCGACCTCGGCATGGTGCGCGACGGCATCGCGGCTGCGGCGCAGGTACGCCAGATGCTGCTTGAAAAGCTCAGCGGTTCCGCGCTCGACGCCGTAAGCCAGCAACTGGCCGCCGACGGCGATATCCACGCGCTGCACGACACGCTGTTCCGGGCGCTGTCGGACGACCTGCCCTTCGCCACGCGCGACGGCGGGTTCATCCGTGCCGGGTATCATCCCGCGCTCGACGAACTCAAAACCCTGCGCGACGATTCCCGCAAGCTCATCGCCAAACTACAGGCCGATTACGCGGGCCGCACCGGCATCAACACGCTGAAAGTCACGCATAACAACGTGCTGGGCTATTACATCGAAGTGCCCGCGCGACATGCCGATGCGCTGATGGTCCACGGCAAGCCCGCGAACGACCAGCCCACGGATAACCCCTTCGTGCACCGCCAGACGCTGGCCAACGTGGTCCGTTTCTCAACACCGGAACTTTCCGCGCTGGAATCCAAAATCCTCTCCGCCGCCGACAAGGCGCTGGCGCTGGAGATGGAGGCGTTCGAGGTGTTGCGCAAAATGGTCGAGGCGCAGGGCCATACCCTCGCCCGTTTCGCCGGCGCGCTGGCGCAGCTCGATGTCGCCTGCGCCCTTGGCGTTCTGGCCAGCGAGCGTAATTACGCCCGGCCCGTGATTGACGACGGCATGGATTTCACCATCACTCGCGGGCGTCACCCGGTGGTGGAACAGGCTTTGGGCGATACCGCCTTCGTGCCCAACGATTCCGATTTGTCGGCGGCCTCGCGCCTGTGGCTGCTTACGGGTCCGAACATGGCGGGTAAGTCCACCTTCCTGCGGCAAAACGCGCTTATCGCCATCATGGCGCAGATGGGCAGTTTCGTGCCCGCGTCCGCCGCGCGCATCGGCGTGGTGGACCGCATCTTCTCCCGCGTCGGCGCGTCGGACGACCTCGCGCGCGGGCGCTCCACCTTCATGGTGGAGATGGTGGAGGCCGCGGCCATCCTCAATCAGGCATCGCCCCGGTCGCTCGTCATCCTCGATGAAATCGGGCGCGGCACCGCCACGTTCGACGGGCTCTCCATCGCGTGGGCGTGCCTTGAATACCTGCACGATGTCTGCCAGTGCCGGGGGCTGTTCGCCACGCATTACCACGAACTCACCAGCCTCACCCAGCGGCTGGCGCAATTGTCGTGCCACGCCATGAAGGTGCGGGAATGGCAGGGCGATATCGTGTTCCTGCATGAAGTTGTGTCCGGTGCCGCCGATGAATCCTACGGCATCCACGTCGCAAAGCTGGCGGGACTGCCTGAGCCGGTCATCGCCCGGGCTCAGGAAATCCTAGACCAGTTGCAGCAAAGCGAGTCGTCCGGTGCGCTTGCGGCATTGGTCGACAACCTGCCGCTGTTCCAGAGCGTCGTGCAAAAAACCGCACCGGCCT
This sequence comes from Alphaproteobacteria bacterium, assembly GCA_035906295.1. Lineage (GTDB taxonomy): Bacteria > Pseudomonadota > Alphaproteobacteria > Micavibrionales > UBA1664 > UBA6145. Next base: position 11,076 of record JAMIFL010000084.1, read on the forward strand.
TGCCGCCGCAGCTCAAGGACTTCCTGGATACGCTGCAACCCGACGCGCTGTCACCCCGCGAAGCGCTGGACGCGCTCTATGCGCTCCAGAAGCTCTATAAAAACTGAAATCACAGGATAATGGTTTTATGGCCCGCGATGCTGACGCGGTCTTCGACGTGCAGGGTGACCGCGCGGTTGAGGACGCGGCGTTCGATGTCGCGGCCCTTGGCGACCATGGCTTCGGGCGTGTCGGCGTGGGTGGTGCGTTCGACGTCCTGCTCGATGATGGGGCCTTCGTCGAGGTCTGCCGTAACGTAGTGGGCGGTGGCGCCGATGAGTTTGACGCCGCGGGCGTGGGCCTGATGGTAGGGTTTGGCGCCCTTGAAGCCCGGCAGGAAGGAATGGTGGATGTTGATGATGCGGCCCGCGTGGCGCTTGCAGAAACCGTCCGACAAAATCTGCATGTAGCGCGCAAGCACGATGAGGTCGGCGCTTGTGTCCTGCACCAGCCTGTCCAGCGCGGATTCGTCCTTGCTGGCGATGTGGTGGAAGGGCACGTCCATCAGGTCGCGCACGTCGAGCGCCTCGCGCTTGTGGTTGCCGCCGATGGCGACGATGTCGGCGGGCAGGTCGCCGATGGCGTGGCGGTAGAGAAGCTCGGCCAGGCAATGCCCGGTTTTGGAGACGAGGATGAGAACGCGCGGGCGATCGGTTTCGCAGCGCAAGGACCAGTCCATGCCGAAGCGTTCGGCGATGGGGGCGAAGCCGTCGCGCAAATCGGCGCGGTCGGAATCGAGCACGGTGCGCAGGAAGAAGCGGCCTGTTTCGGGGTCCTCGAACTGGGCGGAGCTTGCGATGTTGGCGCCGCGTTCGAAGAAATGGCCGGAGACGGCGGCGACGATGCCGGGGCGGTCGGGGCAGTTGAGCTTGAGGATATGCCGCGCCATGCCTACACCACCGAGAAGATGGCCGAATAGGCGATGTAGAGGCCGACCAGCACGATGCCGATAGATGACACAAGGTTGAGCTTGCGCAAGAGCGACCAGCTTATGAAACGGCGCGAGAGCGAGATGGGCACCGCGTAGCTGAGGGCCACGGTGGCGTAGGCCATGACGATGACGGCGGCGCAGGCGATGTACTGGCCGGGCGTGATGCTGCCGATGGTGAGGATGGTAGGCAGGATGCCGGTGAAGAACAGGATGTCGAACGGGTTGGAGATGGTAAGCATGAAACCGGCGGTCATGTTTTCGAGCATGCCGGCCTTGCGGGGGACGATAGCTTCGGGCTGCGCTTCCGGCACGGCTTTCAGGAAGCCGCGCACGCCGAGCCAGATGAGATAGGCCGCGGTCAGGGATTTGAGGACGACGGAGAACAGGGCGGCGGTATCCTCAATCAGCCGGTAACCCAGCACGACCAGCGTGAAGAACACGATTTTGGCGAGGGCGGTGCCGGAAATGAAGGCCGTGGCGCTGCCCAGCCCCTCGCCCATGGCCTTGGTGGCGACGGTCATCATGCCGGGGCCGGGCTTGGCGGCCAGCAGGGCTATGGCAAAGAAGAGGGTGAAGAGCGCGTTGAAATCCATGATTTACAGAGTCTGACCGTATTCGACCGAGGGGTAAAGGCCCCGTATTTCCGGGTTTATTTGTAATTTCGGGGGCATTTTGGTAAAAGCTGGCCCCATGACGAAAGCCGCCACCAAAACCGCCGCAAAAGCCGCCCCTCAAAAGGCGCTGCCCAAAACCCTCAAGCCCGCGCCCAAAGTGGGCGTCGTGTCGCTGGGGTGCCCCAAGGCATTGGTGGATTCCGAACGCATCATCACCAAGCTGCGGTCGGAGGGGTATGAGCTGTCGGGCAGCTATGACGGGGCGGACGTGGTTATCGTCAACACCTGCGGGTTTCTTGAATCGGCGCAGAAAGAGTCGCTCGACACCATCGGCGAGGCCATCAGCGCGAACGGCAAGGTTATCGTGACCGGCTGCATGGGCGCGGAGCCTGAAAAAATCCGCGCGATGCACCCGAAGGTGCATGCCATTACCGGCCCGCACCAGTATGAAAGCGTGGTCGAGGCGGTGCACGAAATCGTGGCGCCGGTGCACGACCCGTATGTGGACCTTGTGCCCGCCGCGGGCCTGAAGCTG
>JAMIFL010000085.1:0-7263 GCA_035906295.1 Alphaproteobacteria bacterium
CTCGGGCGGCCTGCACGGCGTGGGCTCGTCCGTCGTGAACGCGCTGTCCGATAAAATGGTCGTCGAAGTCGCGCGCGACAAAAAACTCTACCGTCAGGAATATTCCCGCGGGCTTGCCAAAACCAAGCTCGTCACCGTCGGTCCCGCCAGCTACCGCGGCACCAAAATCAATTTCCACCCGGACCCTGAAATCTTCGGGCAGGCCGAACTGCGCCCCGCGCTGCTGCACCGCCTGTGCCGTTCCAAGGCCTACCTGTTCCGCGGCGTCGAAATCAAATGGCACACCGAACAGGAATCCGAGAACGTCCCGGCGAACGAAACCTTCAAATTCCCCGGCGGCCTTGAAGACTTCCTGAAATCCGACCTGTTCGGCCGCCCGCTGGTGACGCCGCACATCTTCGCCGATTTCGTCGAACAGAAAGACTCCCGCGTCGAATTCGCCGCCGCATGGCCCGCCGATTTCGGCGACGGGTTCATCCATTCCTACTGCAACACCATCCCGACCCCGCAGGGCGGCACGCACGAAGCGGGCCTACGCGCGGCGCTGTCCAAGTCCCTGAAGGACTACGCAACCCTCATCAACCTGAACGCCAAGCAGGTCGGCCTGATTACGCCGGACGACGTGATGGAAGGCGCCTGCTGCGTGCTCTCCGTCTTCATCCCCGACCCGCAGTTCCAGGGCCAGACGAAAGACAAGCTGGCAACCTCGCAGGCACAGCGCCTCGTCGAAACCATCGTGAAAGACCGGTTCGACCACTTCCTCACCGGCGACCCGGCCTCGGCCAAGCAATTGCTGGATTCCATCATCACCCGCGCCGAAGAACGCCTGCGCCGCAAGGAAGACAAGGAAACCTTCCGCAAATCCGCCACGCGCAAGCTGCGCCTGCCCGGCAAGCTGGCGGATTGCTCCCGTCAGGCCGCCACCGGCACCGAAATCTTCATCGTGGAAGGCGACTCGGCAGGCGGTTCCGCCAAACAGGGCCGTTCCCGCGAAACGCAGGCCATCCTGCCCCTGCGCGGCAAAATCCTGAACGTGGTGTCCGCCTCGCGCGATAAAATCCGCGACAACCAGGAAATTCAGGACATGGTGCAGGCGCTTGGCGTCGGCATGGGCAACAGCTTCAAGCTGTCAGAACTGCGCTACGAACGCGTCATCATCATGACCGACGCCGACGTGGACGGCGCCCACATCTCGTCCCTGCTCATCTCCTTCTTCTACACCCAGATGCCCGGATTGATTGACTCAGGCGCCCTTTATCTGGCCCAGCCGCCGCTTTATCGCCTCTCGGCAGGCGGCATCACGGTCTACGCCCGCGACGACGCTCACAAGGTCCAGCTCGAAAAAACCACCTTCAAAGGGCGAACTAAAATCGACGTCAGTCGTTTTAAAGGATTGGGAGAGATGCCCGCCGCCCAGTTGAAGGAAACGACGATGAACCCGAATACCCGCACCCTTTTGCGCGTGACCCTGCCGCAGGCCGCGGCCATCGCCGAATCCATGACGGGCGAGGGCGAAACAGGTCTGGAAGCACAGCCGCCGGTCCCCGTCGTCGACCCCCGCCGCGCGGTAGACGACCTGGTGGACAGCCTGATGGGCAAGAATGCCGAGGCGCGCTTCAACTTCATCCAGCAGAATGCCTTGTACGCTGGCGAGCTTGATATTTGACATAATATTAAAAATAACTTAATATCTCCCATCAATACGGCCAAATCATAAAAACAGGCCGAACGAACAAATGGGGTGTGTGATGAAACTGAGCACCAGTACCAAAGCCGCCGCCGCAGGCCTGTCGCTGCTGGCCGCCACCGCCTTCGCCGCCCCCGCGAACGCGCAGTATTACGCCCCGCGGGAAACCTATAACGAACAAAGCCTGCTCCAGCTCTGCGGTGTCGTGGCCCGCGACGTCCGCGAAGGCATCATCGATTACCGCTGCAGCTTTGAATCCTTCAACCGGGTGGCCCCCGGCTACGGTACATGGCCCGTCTGCACCTTCGCAGGCCAGAACGATTACGAGCAGACGGTCTACGTCCGCTGCCGCGAATTCCCGCCCCAACGCAACGACAATCAACGCCGCCACCGCCGTGACCGCAATCAGGGCGGCTGGAATTTCGGCCAGTAAAATCAAAAGAGAGACGAACAGATGAAACTCCCCACCAAAGCCGCTTTCGCCGTCGCCACCTCCCTGCTCGCCGCAGGCTGCAGCCAGACCGTGCGCAACACCGACTCCCAGTTGCTCGGCCCCGTGAACAACAACGCCAACCAGCAATACGACCAGACCGCTGACAGCCGCGTCTACGACAAGCGCGTGACGACCAACCGTTCCGCGCAGCGCGACTTCCGCGCCGCCCGCCCCGAATACGATCCGCGCCTGAACCAGCAATCCGATTACGGCTACGAGGACGACCAGCAGCCCTCTTACAACAGCCAGCCGACCCCGGGCTACATTGAGGAACGCCCCACCGACTACGTGCCGTTCCGCGGCTGGGGCTACCAGAAATTCGCCGGCGGCCAGATGGTCGAAGGCTGCTGGCTGTATGTCCGCACCGCCTTCATCAACAGCCAGTCGGGCCGCGAGGAAAGCTATCTCAAGGTCGTGGGTCAGGTCCCGGGCGCGAACCGCATCACCTGCTCGCTCACCGGCGGCGTGCTGAACCAGGCCGTTGACAGCCTGCCCCGCCAAAGCCCCTTCCGCCCCATGTACCAGTACTGAGGATAGACGCCCATGAAACTCAACAAACGCAACCTTGCCGCCATTTTCGGCGCCAGCATGCTGGCCGGCTGCTCCACGTCCGACAATTTCTACCCGTCCAACCGCTCGGGCAATTTCTACGGTCCGCCCCCGGGCGCCAACATCGTTCAGGGCACCCCCGAACTCAGCTACCGCCAGACCGGCAACTGCACCGTCCCGCGCCAGATCCGCGAACGCCACTACAACACCGCGGGCCAGATGGTGCGCGACTTCCAGGTGGGCAGCGACCTCGTCGTCATCCCCTGCGGCACCGAACTGCCGCCGCGCGGCTATTGCTATCTGGAAAAACCCGACGCCATCACCGGCGTTGAAAACGGTCGCCCCGTTGCGGTGCTGTCCGGTATCAGCACCCGCCCCATCACCTGCCCCGGCAGCGCGCCCTACAACTACAGCCAGTGGTAAGCCACCACCGGCATTAATAACCGCCGAACGCCCCGCACGGTTCACGCGCGCGGCCATCATGCCGGAAAATCAGGTATTCAGGAAAATCTGCGCACGCCCGCACTGTCCGGGCTATTACGCTCACACGACCGCAGCCGAGGGCGCCTGCGGCTTACTCATCGCCCCGGCCCTTGCCCAGGTCGAATGCATCGGTCTGGTATTCGCCAAGGTTCTTAAGCCCGATACGGAACATGACGGTCGTGTCCTGCACGCCCGAAGATGCGTCCGCAAGGTAACGGTCCGCCGTCATCGCCACGGTATAGCACTCGTGGCTGTAGTTCAGCGTAAAGATGGAACGGCGCAGGCCGCGCTCGGTCTTCACATCCGAAAGGTCGTAAATGACGTCGCCGCGCACGGTCCACACATCCGTAAGCTGGATGCTCGAACCAAGGCGGATCTGTTCGCGGCTGTCCGGATAATCAGTCCCCGGCTCGCCCTGCGCGTACAGATAATACCCGTCCACCTCGACCGGCCCGTAGCCCGTCTGCGCATAAAGCTCATGCCGCTGCGACGCCAGCGTGTCGGAATCCACCTGGAAGCGGTACGACAGATCATGCATCCCGTCGCCGAAGCTGGCGTTGACCGAACCCACGTAATCCGAAGACCGGCTTTCAAGCCCCGAACCGTTGGGGAACGGGTTGCCCGTATCGTCGAAATTATAGCTCTGCCCGAGGAAGGTGCTGACGCGGCCCCCCTCATAGCTGTAAAGCCCGGTCTTGAGGCCGTACGCGATATGCGATGAATCCTCGATACGGTCCAGCCCCGGGAAGCGGTTGCCTTCCAGCAGGTTGCCGGCATCAAGCTGCACGTCCAGCGAGTCTTCGTTCGGAATGGAGTTGTTGTTGTTGATGTCGGGCGACAGGTAAACCGTCGTCACCGGCTCCACCCGCAACTGGAAGTCCTTGAAGTCGGACTTCATCGGGTAGGACGCGGTCAGTTGCGCGTTGGGGAAGAAACGCCCCTGCTGGTTGCTTTCCGAAACCGCCGGGTTCAGCGCATGCGCAAGCCGGTTGGTGGTGGCGTAAACATCCGCGCGCGCGCCCACTTCGCTCTTGATGACCGCGCCGACGGGCAGAATATCCTGCCGTTCCCACGATGCGCGGGTCGAACCGCGCCATACGTCCTGCCCGTTCCCGTCGCGCGCCAGCGACAACACGGAAGAATCCCACTGCCAGCGCCCGCCCATCAGGGCGTTTGCATCCCCCAGCATCGACATTTCCGCCAGCGGCAGAATGTTCGGCTGGTCCGTCTTGGTCGTGCGCAGGTCCTGGAACGCCAGCGCTTTTACGATGGCGTAATCGCGGTTGTCGAAACGCTCCGCATAAAGCTGGTTTTCAAGGAAGCTGTCATCCCCGAAGCCGTACTGGCGCAGATACTGCTGGTCGGACGCAAGCTCGATATCCGCCCGCGCGCGCCATTTGTCGTTGATGTCCCACCCGGCGTTGCCGAAGAAGTGGCCGCGCAATTCGCTGCCGCGGCGCACATCCACGCCGCCGATACTATCGGTGCGCGAGGAATTGGTGACCGACGCATCCGTCTCCACATACGCATTGCCAAACCGCTTGCGGAACTGGTTGCGCAGCAGCGGGCTTTCCTTCGTCGTCGGCATCAGCCAGAACGTCGTGTCGGTATCCGGTGAAATGGCCCAGTAATACGGCTGGCTGTAAAACGCACCAAGCTCGCTGTTATACCCGAAACTCGGCGTCAAAAAGCCGCTCTTCTGCTTGATGCTGCCATCGGGGTGCGAGAAATACGGCGTGTAAAGAACCGGCACGCCGCCGAGGTCGAGCCACGCATTCTTGTAAACCACGCGGTGTTCGTCCTTGCGCAGTTCCACTTCCTTGGCATGCAGGCGCCAGGGCGGACGCTTGGTCGGGTCTTTTTCGCACGCCTTGCATGCTGTGTACTCCGCATCCGTCAGCTTGTAACGCGTCTCGGACGATTTGACGCCCTTGTCGGCCCACACGCGTGAACCGTCGGCCATCTCGGTGAACAACTCGTTCACCAGCCCCTTGCGCATCTTGTCCGACAATTCGACCGACGTGGCATGATGCACATCGCCGTTCGGGTCGGTGATGACCACATTGCCTTCGGCGACGGCGATGTCGTCCTTCAGGTTGTACGTCACAGTATCGGAACCCAGCGTGCGCCCGTCCTGCGTCAGTTCAACGCGGCCCTTGAGCGTAACGATCTTGGCGTCCTGATTGTAATCCACCGCATCGGCCACGTAATCGACCGGGCTTTGCTTCGCCTCAACCGGCTTGGCTGCCGGCTGGGGCGTGGCCACGGGCTTGCGCGTCGTGGTCTTGGTATAGGGCGGCGCGGTCGGAATGGCGGCAGGCGCCATCTGGTTGCTTTTAGCAACGGCCGAGTCAGGCGCGGCCTGCGCCACTTGAATTTCCAACGGGAAATCGCGGTCCATCTCGGTGCGCTGCGGCGCGATTTGCGTGGTGGTAATGCTGTGGTCGGAAACAGGCGCCATCAACACGGCGTCCGTATCGAACTGGCTTACATCGGCGGCATGCGCGCCCCGCATCATCAGCGCCGAAGCAGCCGTGGCCAGAAGCACACCCAACATGATTTTAGAAAAATGCGATCCCATAGCCCGATTCAGCCAAAAATTGACTAATACGGGGAAGTGTCTCAAGCCCGGAGTCCCCCGTCAACCCGAGGGATTATAAAAAAGGGGGAATTTAACGCTTGCCGCCGCCCATGAAAGCGGGCAGATGATCGCCGAATCCCGGGCCGGATTCTGCATGGGAATCAGCATCTTCCTGCTGGTTGCCCAATCCCGGACGGCGTTCGCGCTGCGGGCCGCGGTTGCGGTCAGCATTACGCTCCTGATTGCGGTCGGCGTTACGCTCGGTACCACGCTCTTCACGGGGCTCGCGCACGGGTTCACGCTCTTCGCGCGGCTCGCGGACCTCACGCGGTTCACGGGCTTCACGCGGCTCACGGCCTTCACGCCGGTTTTCACCGCGCCCGCCACGCCCGCGCCCACGGCCACCTTCACGCTGGGGCGCATCTTCAGCGCCGCCTTCAGGCTTCACGCTCACGGGCGCACCCATGCGCGGAACTTGCCTGCCGATAAGTTTTTCGATGGCGGAAACCAGCTTGTCGTCATCCGGCGTCGCCAGCGTGAACGAAACGCCCGTGCGCCCGGCCCGGCCCGTCCGACCGATACGGTGGACATAATCCTCCGCATTGAACGGCACGTCGTAGTTGAACACGTGGGAAACCCCCATGATGTCGAGGCCGCGCGCCGCGACATCCGAACAGATCATGATGGAAATGACCCCGTCCTTGAACTGCTGCAACGTCTCCGTGCGCTTGGCCTGCGGCATGTCGCCATGCAGCGGCGCCGCCGAAATGCCCTGCTGGCTCAGGAAACGCGCCAGCGTACCCACGTCTTTCTTGCGGTTGCAGAACACGAAGGCGTTCACCACGCCCAGGCTTTCATCGCGCAGAAGTTTCAGGACCGTGCGGTCCTTGTCGCGGTTGCTGCCCACCATGATGAGGTTTTGCGAAACCGTCTCAGCCGGGCTGGATTGCGCGGCAACGGCAACCGTGCGCGCATTCTGCATGAAGTTTTCAGCCAGCTTCTGGATGGGCCCCGGCATGGTGGCCGAAAACAGCAGCGTCTGGCGAATGGGCGGAATAAGCTTCAGGATGCGTTCAATGTCGGGAATGAACCCCATGTCCAGCATGCGGTCGGCTTCGTCGACCACCAGCACCTTGATGTCGTTAAGCAGGACGTTCCCGCGCTCGAACAAATCCAGCAGCCGGCCCGGCGTCGCAATCAGCACGTCAACGCCGCGCTGCAACAGCGCGATCTGCTGGTCCATGCCCACACCGCCCACGATAAGGCATTTCGAAAGCTGCGAGTATTTACCGTATTTGTCGAAGTTTTCGGCGATTTGTGCCGCCAGTTCGCGCGTCGGCGTCAAAATCAGCGCGCGCGGCATGCGGGCTTTTGAAATGCCGCCCGCCAGAATTTCAATCATCGGCAGCGTGAAGCTGGCCGTCTTGCCGGTGCCGGTGCGGGCGATGCCGATAACGTCGCGCGCCTGCA
>JAMIFL010000086.1:0-10154 GCA_035906295.1 Alphaproteobacteria bacterium
GGTCTTCCGCCACGTTCAGGGCCTGTTCAAGGACGTGCTGCCGTCAACAACGGTCGTCATCGGCGATTCACTGCCGCAGGACATCATGGGCGGCATCAACTGCGGCCTCGATACCTGCCTCGTCGCCACCGGCGTTCACGGTGCGGCGTTCCGTTCGGTCAAATCGCGTGATGACTGTCACAAGGTCATCCGCGCACTGGGCAGCAATTTCGGTGCCAAGCCCAATTTCTGGATTCCCAAATTCCACTGGGGCAAAGTCCTGCTCGATCGCAAGAACAAGCGTCGCAAACAAAAGGCCTGAGCATCAGGCCGACTGGCCCGCTGAGGGCCCGCGTAGCGTAAGCGAAGCGAGCAGGGGAGCGCGGTACGCGCGGCGTGGGGGCGGCAGTTCAGCCACCACAAAAAAAATTACTACTCTACTTTTACAGTAACCGCGCGTGAGACGACGTAGTCTTTCTGCTGAATACTGCGCGTCACCGAGACTTCGCCGGTATACATGCCCTGCCGCCAGCCGATATAGCCACGCTGCCGTCCCGCATTGATGGGCGCGCGCAGCGTATCTTCCTGCGCGGTGTACGATTCAGTGAAGAACGTCCGCCCCCGCGGGTCGCGGATGCGGATTTCAACCCTGTCCCGCGCGCGCAGTCCCACAATCATGCCGTACAGGTTGATGGCCGGTTCCTCCCGGCTCAGTTGCGTGAAAATGGGCGCCTTGCCAAGCGCCATCAGCCCCTCGCTCATCTCCGCGTTCGAAAAGCCCAGCGTGGTGATGGCCGCCGGCTGGTATTCAAGAAACTGCGCAGGCGTCGCCACCTGCGGGTCCGGCTTCTGCCCGCAGCCCTCCGCCGTCGTCATGCCGGTGATGGGGTCCACGAAAAACCCGCCCTTGCGTATGGAAAAAGCCAGTTGCGGCCACAGCGCCACGCCCGACTGGCCCGCCGCGCCGATAATGTCCCCGCGCTGCACTTTCTGCCCCGGCTTGACGGCGATACTGCCTTTTTTCAGGTGGCAATACGCGCTGCGCACACCGCCCCCATGGTCGATGAGAATGCCGTTCCCGCAGTTGGAAATACCGCGCGGCAAGGCGCGTTTCGATTCCGCGACCAGATCGTCCAGCCCGTCGCTGGCATCTTTCACCACCCCGTCATTGATGGCGAACACCGCGATGTTCATGGGAATTTTGGATACGTCCTTGATGGCGAGGTGCAAAAACACGTCCCCGTCATCCGCGCCCGGCCCGCAGGCGTAATCCTGCGCCACGCCGGGCGTGGCGTTCAGGTCGGGGTAGCCGATGATCCAGCAGGTCTGCCCGGGAATGCACGACAGCGGAAACACCGGCTCCTCGGCCAGTGCCGCGCCCCCCGCCAGAAAAAGAACCGCCAAAACCGCCCAAATGCTTTTCATGGTCATAAGATTAGCGTAATTTCCGCGTCAGGTAGAGACCAGAGATGATTACACTTTTAGACCGGGCCAGCCGCCCGCTGATGTCGCGCATCGTGCGCACCTATGTCCGCCCCTATGCGAAATGGGTCGCGCAGGCCATGGGCTGGATGATTTTGGGCGCCCTCATGTCCGCGCTGTTCGCGGCCCTCGTGCAGCCGGTGCTCGATGACGTCCTCATCGACCAGCAGCGCGACCGTACTCTGCCCGTGGCGCTCGGCATTCTCGCCTGTTGCGTTCTGCGCGGCGTCGCCACCTACATGCAGACCGTGCTGATGAACCGCACCGGCCAGAACATCGTGTCCGATATTCAGAACGACGTGTTCGGCCATTTGATGGGCATGGACATCGGCTATTTCCACCGCAACCCGTCCGGCACGCTGCTCTCGCGCATGACGTCCGATTCCGCGGTCATGCGCACCGCCGTGGCCGAGGGGCTGACCAACCTCGGCAAGAACACCCTCACGCTCGTCCTGCTCATCGGCGTCATGTTCTGGCGTGACTGGGTTTTGACGCTGGCCGTCTTCATCGTTTTCCCCACCACCGCCATCTTCGTCTCCAAGCTCGGCAAGCGCCTGCGCAAGCTTTCGGTACGCACGCAGGAAACCATCGGCCGCATGTCAGCCCTGCTGACACAGACCTTCCAGGGCATCCGGCAGGTCAAGGCCTATGGCCGTGAATCGTGGGAAACCACCCGCATGCGCGGCAGAATAAACGAGGTGCGCGACCTCAACATCAAGAACGTCCGCATCGGCACCATCAACGCGCCGGTCAACGATACGCTCATGGGCCTGTGCGTCTTCGGCCTCATCCTCTACGGCGGCCAGCAGGCGCGTCTGGGCCACACCAGCCCCGGCGAACTCATGTCCTTCATCGCCGCCTTCCTCATGTCGTACGAGCCGATGAAACGCATCGCCAAGCTCAACAACACTTTGCAAATCGGTCTCGGCGCCGCCGCCCGCGTGTTCGAAGTCATCGACACCAAACCCGCGATTGTCGAGAAGGGCGGCGTCACCCCGCCCATCCACATGCCCGAAATCCGCTTTGAAAACGTCACCTTCCGCTACGAAGGCGCCGAAGGCGCCGCCATGCACAACGCCACACTCAACGCCGCGCCCGGCAAGGTCACGGCGCTGGTCGGCCCCTCGGGCGGCGGCAAGTCCACCATCCTCAACCTCATCCTGCGCTTCTATGACGTGCAGGAAGGCCGCGTCGCCATCGGCGGCCACGACGTGCGCGATCTCGACGCCGGTTACCTGCGCCGCCACATCGCGCTGGTCAGCCAGGACATCACCATCTTCGACGATACCGCCACCGCCAACATCGCCTATGGCCGGGACACCGCCACGGAAGATGAAATCATCGCCGCCGCCCGCGCCGCCCACGCGCACGAATTCATCTCGGCGCTGCCGCAGGGTTACAACACCCGCCTCGGTGAAAACGGCGTCTCGCTGTCCGGCGGCCAGCGCCAGCGCATCGCGCTCGCCCGCGCCTTCCTGAAAGACGCGCCCATCCTGCTGCTGGACGAAGCCACCTCTGCGCTGGACGGTGAATCCGAAGCCTTGGTGCAGGACAGCTTGCGCACCCTCGAAAAAGGCCGCACCACGCTGGTCATCGCCCACCGCCTGTCCACCATCCTGCATGCCGACCGTATCCTGCTGGTTTCAGGTGGACGTGTTGCGGAAGAGGGGACTCATGATACGCTTTTGGCCAAAGGGGGTCTTTACGCCGCGCTTTATTCCCGTAATCAATTAACCGGGACCGCGGCTTGAAGGCTTAAGACCTTGAAAACGCAACGCAAAAATATACGACGCTTTGGAACGGCCATTATGTCCGCTGCATTGACCGCCGCACTAGCCACGCTTCTCATGGCCGCGCCCACGCGCGCCGATGAACCGGCGTCTGTCGCAATCCAGCGCGCCGACGGGGCGACCGTCAAATTCGGGGTGGAGCTTGCCACCGATACCGAAAGCCGCGCCCGCGGCCTCATGTACCGCCGCAAAATGCCCAAATCCAGCGGCATGCTCTTCCTTTACGACGAACCGGGCGACCGCGCCTTCTGGATGAAAGACACCTACATCCCCCTCGACATGCTGTTTTTCACCGCCGGGGGCGAACTGGTCTACATCCACCCCAACGCCAAGCCGGGCAATCTCAGCCCCATCGCCCCGCGCCGGTCCGACATCTGCGCCATCCTTGAAATCAACGGCGGCGAGGCCGCCCGCCGCAAACTCAAAATCGGCGACCGCCTGGTCCTGACCGACGAAAGCGCCTGCCTGCCCTTCAAGTAATCTTGCCCATTCCGGGCCTATCGCGTAGAACCACCCCACGGACGGAGTGTAGCGCAGCCCGGTAGCGCGCCTGCTTTGGGAGCAGGATGTCGCAGGTTCAAATCCTGTCACTCCGACCGTTTTTGCCTTTAACCGGCCATGTGCTAAAACGTTCGGACCATGAAACGGAGCCGCATCATGTGGATTGCCATTCTTCTTGTCGTCGCGGGGCTTGTCGCCGGCGTCGGCGTGGCCGCATCGCGCAAGCCGGACCGTTACGCCTATTCCCGTTCCATCGTCATCGATGCCGCGCCCGCCGCGGTCTTCCAGCATGTGAACGATCTGCGCGCATGGGGCGCGTGGTCGCCGTGGATACGGCTGGACCCCGCCGCGAAGATGACCTTCTCAGGCCCCGCCGCAGGCACCGGCGCGTCCACCGCATGGGACGGTAACAGCAAGGTCGGCGCCGGCAGCATGACCATTTCCGATTCCGTGACGCCCTCGCGGATTAACATCCACCTCGTCTTCGTCCGCCCCATGAAGGGCGTCAGCGACGTGACGTTCAATTTCGACCCGGAACAGCAGGGCACGCGCGTGACCTGGTCCATGGCCGGCGAAAACACCTTCCCGGGCAAGGTCTTAAGCCTGTTCATCGATTGTGAGAAAATGATCGGCGACCAGTACGAAAAAGGCCTCGCCAACCTCAAAGCCGTTGTTGAAAGCCAGCCATGAAAGCCCGCATTTTCAAGCCGACCAAGTCCGCCACCCAGTCCGGCCGTGGCCGCACCGCCCTCTGGGTTCTGGAATACGAACTGGAAACCGCCCGCAGGCCCGAGCCGCTGATGGGCTGGACCGCCTCCGGTGACACGCTCAATCAGGTGTACCTCGAATTCCCGACCCGCGAAGACGCCATCGCCTACGCGCAGAAAAAAGGCTGGGAATACACCGCCGGTGAGGCGCAGGAGCGTCAGGTTACCCCGCGCAACTACGTCGATAATTTCAAATACCGCCCGATTGCCGAAAAAGAAAAAGCCTGAGGGTTTCCCGGGGCTCCATAGCTCAACTGGATAGAGCACCCGCCTTCTAAGCGGGCGGTTGCAGGTTCGACTCCTGCTGGAGTCGCCATCTTTTCAAGAAGTTAGCACTAAAAACGGGCGCCCTGCGCGATGGCCTGCCTGGGCGGCATTCGGCCTGCGCCAGACAGACTCCAAAAAAAGATCCGGAGATCTTTTCCAAGAGTCTCCGGACAAACGGCGGTAATAGAGGGTGTGTACATTCTTTATAGGCCATTCGTGCAACCGTTTCAACCAAAAAAGCAACCAATCCAAGATTGTTGCCCCCATTTCTGCAACGGTTTCCTTTAACTTTATTAACTGCCCGTAGTAAAAATAATTAATAGAGGTAAACGCGATAGTATTTATTCAAAGAAATATAATGATTATTTATCCGTCTACTTAAATAATCGGTTAACAATAAGTTAAAAATCTACTTAATGCCGCAGGGCATTATTTGGAAGAGGGGGCGAAAGCCGAGTCCGTTATTGCAACTATTGCTGCCTAACTTTATAAAAGCGCAATTTTGTACGCCACAAACGTGGAATAAAATTTCTCAGATTTTTTTTGGATTGTTGCGCGCTATGGAAAGATTGGCGCGTTTATCGCAAACCAAGCCGGTCCGACCACTCGGTCCACGACCCGTCATACACCGCGACATCGTCCTTGCCCGCCACGGCAAAGCCCAGCGCCAGCACGCAGGCCGTAACGCCCGACCCGCACGTGGCCACCACGGGCTTGCCCGTCTCCACGTGCGGCATCAGCACCTGTGCGCACGAATCGGCGTCCTTGATGCGCCCCAGCTCGTCCAGCAGGGCGGAGAAAGGCTGGTTTTTGCTGCCGGGTATGTGGGCGGGCTGCATGTCCCCGTCCGGGCTGCGCACAGGCGCTGCGAACCGTGCTGCCGCCCGCGCGTCGATGATGGTGTCGGCGGTATTGTCTACCATGGCGTCGAAATCGCGCACCAGCGCGGGCCGGAATTTGGGCAGGTAGGTCTGCGCCACCGGCACGTCCGGCGCACCGTCCTCCAGCGGCAGGCCCGCCATGGACCACGCGGGCAGGCCACCGTTCAGTACGCGCACGTTCGTATGTCCCATGGCGCGGAACATCCACCACGCCCGCGCCGCCGCGAAGGTGATGCCGGTCTGGTCGTAAATCACCACCTCGTCATCCGCGCCGATGCCCATGGCGCCGACCATGGCCGCGAATACTGCGGGGCTGGGCAGGGTGTGGGCGTAGGGCGCGGCCATGTCCGCCACCGCGTCGATGTCGAAGAACTGCGCCCGCCCGATGCGCGCGCGGGCGAAATTCTCTTCCGCCCCCGGTACGCCGAACGTGGCGTCCAGCAGCTTCACGTCGCCGATAATGGGGAACAGCGCCTCGGCTTCGATCAGCGGGAACATCAGAATTTCTCCGCCGCCGCCTTGGCGGCCTGACGGCGCTTGATTTTATAATCCAGCGCGGCGCGGCGCTGCCATACCAGCAGCAGGGGCGCCGCAATCAACTCGCACGCCAGCGCGAACAGCGCGGCATTGTCCGTAACCCCGCCCGTCAGGATACGCAGAGCCCGCACTACGCCGCCCGCGAACACCAGTGACACCAGCACCTCGAACCGGCGCGAACGTTTTTCGATTTCCGGCACGCAGGTCCAGAACCAGACTGCAACCGCCATCAGCATGCCCGAAAGATACACGTAATGGCTGTCCACGGGGCCGTACGCGCCGTGCATGGCGAAGCTGGTGTCCCGCACGCCCGGCACCCCGGCGACGACGCCGCGCAGCCCCCCGTAGAACGGCACGAACGCCAGAACGGCGACGCAGGCTTGCAGGGCGCGGTATTCAAAGGGCGTGACGGGCTTTTTCATACCCATGATTTTATGCCACCCGCACGCTTTGTCAAAGACCCGTCTGGACTGTGGTTTTTGCCCGTGTTACTTGAAACCACCACCAATCATTGAGGGGAAACAATGAAAATCGCTAAAATCGCGGGTCTTCTGCTGATGACCGCCGCACTCGCGGCCTGCGCCGCCGTTACCAAAACCGATACCGTCTCCAAACCGTCCGAAGTGAAAAGCGGCTTTATGGGCCTGTCCAGCGCCGATGACGTCGTGATCGACAACGCCAAGGCCTTTGCCGGCGTCAACAAGGTCATCATCGGCAACTTCACCGTCGCCTTCCTTGAAGAAAAGCGCGGTTCCAACAAGGCCGGCGGCGGCTACGGCGGCAAGGCGTCCGCCACCATGACGCTGAAGGGCCTGACCCCCGAGCTGATGCAGCAGATCACGGATGCGGCCTATGCCGACTTCGTCTCCAAGCTGCAGGCCAAGGGCTACACCGTGGCCGATCGCGGCCAGCTCCTGAACTACCCTGATTTCGCGAAAACGGAATCGCAGCCTTCTCCGCTGAAAGAGGAATCCTCCTTCTTCGGCGCCAGCACCGATACGACCTTCGTCACCCCGTCCGGCTTCGGCCCCATCCGCTTCTTCATGGGCGAATTCGGCAAGGGGCTGGGCCTGTCCGCCATGGGCAACAACCCGTTCACGGCGGCCAACAAATTCGCGGGCGAAACCAAAATCCCCGTCATCTCGGCGACCTACACCATCGACTTCGCCAACACCGGCGGCCATGGCGGCCGCTTCTCAATGTCGGCCTCGCTGCAGGTGGGGCAGGGCATCTCGGTCGCGCCGGGCAGCGGCGTCTCGCTGGTCGGCGGCTGGCAGGGCGGTACCTTCTCGGCCAACCCGAACGGTTCGGCCAAGCTCGGCCAGGCCGTGGGGTCGGATGCTGAATTCGGCACCGTCACCAACACCACCTCCGGCGCTGCCGTGGGTGCGGAAGTGGCCCTCAACGTCGTGACCGCCCTCATGGGCGCGGGCACGAACCAGAACCGTTCCTTCGAAATCACCGCCGACCCCGCAAAATACGCAAGCGGCGCCAAGGCGGTGCTGTCCGAAACCAACAGCGCCCTCATCGGCCAGATGGCCGCTTCGCGCTGAACCCTTTTCATGTGAACTTGAAACGGCCCCAAAATCGGGGCCGTTTTTTTTATCACGCGGTGCTCGAAAACTTCATCATCACAAGCCCCGCGACAATCATCACCGCAGCGGCAATGCGCATGGGCGTCAACGCCTCGCCCAGCACCATCACCCCCACGATGAACGACCCCACGGCGCCGATGCCCGTCCATATCATGTAGCTGGTGCCGAGGGGCAGGGTGCGCATGGCGAATGACAGAAGAGCGAAACTCGCAATCATCGTCCCGATGGTGATGACGGACGCGACGGGTTTGGTAAACCCGTGCGATTCCTTCATCGCATACGCCCAGACGATTTCAAGTAAACCCGCGATAATCAGATAAAACCAGGCCATTGGCGGCCCTCCTTCTCAGTAAGGGCCGGGCCGTCCCGGACTTAAAACCGGCCTGGGGCCGGTGGAGGACGTGGCCCCGCTTGCTGGATGGGTAAATACGGTTCCGTCTTGGGAAACGCAAGTAATCTTTATGCGCTCAGGGTTTCGTTCAGCACCACGATGATGCGCTTGTTCATCTTGCCCTTGTTCTCGATTTTCGTGACCGTCACAGGCCCTATAAGCCCGGTGGATGCCACATGCGTGCCGCCGCAGGGCTGCCGGTCGACAGGATGGTCGTGCTTGCCGATGGTCACCATGCGCACGCTGCCCGACCCGCGCGGCGGCTTCACCGAAAGCGTGCGCACAAGGTCCGGGTTCCGGTCCAGCTCGGCCTCATCCACCATCGCCGCGCTCACGGCATGGTCGTCTGAAATGAGGGTGTTCAATTCCATCGTCAGCACTTCTTTATCCAGCACATCCATCTCGACATCGAAGTCGATGCGCGCCTTGTCGGCCGAAATCTGGTTGCCCGTGGCATAGCCTTTCACCAGCGTGCACAACAGGTGCAGCGTCGTGTGCAGCCGCATGTGGTTCCACCGCCGCGCCCAGTCGATGCTGCCCTTCACCTTCTGCCCCACCGAAAAACGCTCCGGATGCGCCAGCACATGGATGATGCGCTCCGGGTGTTCCTTGTCCTTCACGGTGTCCGTCACCGGCGTTTCATCCAGCGCGCCGATATCGCCCGGCTGCCCGCCGGACGTGGCGTAGAACGCCGTCCGGTCCAGCACCACGCCCTGCGGCAGCACCAGTTCGACCGTGGCGTCGAAGGTCTGCATGTTCGCATCATTCAGGAAAAGTTTTGTCGTCATGCAAGGCAGCTTATCGCCATGGGCGCATATGTCAAAGTCATGCCATCGTGTTTTTGTAATTGGCGCGTTGAGCGCCCGCGAAGCATAAGCGGAGCGAGCCAAAAGCGTTGCAGCGCAACGCGCGCCGGCGGTTGAGGCGCCCATATAAATGCTGCGCCGCGCCTTGCAAGTCTTGCACGAAGCAGACACATTACGCTTCAACGCGAGGATGCACATATGACGACGAACACCGCAAAAGTTATTGCCCGCCTGCCGGGCATCGCCGCCCGCAACATCCAGGCCATCTGGTCCAACAACCAGTCGGCCAACATGTCGAAGCCGGCGGCAGTGCCCAACGCTTTCTCGGCGAAAGACCGCTACTGCGCCGACCGCGCGACGGACTAAGCCTTAAGCTTTGTCATCCAGCACGGCTTGCAGCCGTGCGTGGTCAAGCTCGCCTTCCCATTTCGTAATCACGATGGCCGCGACGCCGTTGCCGATAAGGTTGGTAATGGCCCGCGCTTCCGACATGAACCGGTCGACCCCCAGAATAAGGGCAAGCCCCGCCACCGGCACGTCCGGTACCACCGCCAGCGTCGCCGCCAGCGTAATGAACCCCGCGCCCGTAACCCCCGACGCGCCCTTCGACGTCAGCAGCGCCACCCCGAAAATCATCGCCTGCTGCGCCCATGTCAGCTCAATGCCCAGTGCCTGCGCCACGAACAGCGTCGCCAGCGTGAGGTAGATGTTCGTACCGTCAAGGTTGAACGAATAACCCGAAGGCACCACCAGCCCCACGATACCCTTGGGGCAGCCCGCCGCCTCAAGCTTGCGCATCAACGGTGCCAGCACGCTTTCCGATGACGACGTGCCAAGCACGATGAGCAGCTCTTCGCGGATATACCGCATGAACTTGAAAACGCTGAACCCCGTCCACCGCGCAATCACCCCCAGCGCGATGACCACGAACGCGACGCAGGTCGCATAAAAAAGCCCCATGAAAGCGGCGAGGGGGCCAAGCGATTCAACCCCGTATTTCCCAACCGTGAACGCCATGGCCGCCCCCGCGCCCAGCGGCGCCAGCTTCATGACCGCGCCCACCATGGAAAAGAAAATGTGCGAAGCCTCCTCGATAAACCCGTGCACCGCCCGGCCCTTGTCGCCCAGCCGGTTCAGCGCATACCCGAACAGCACCGA
>JAMIFL010000087.1:0-16254 GCA_035906295.1 Alphaproteobacteria bacterium
CGAAGAACAGGTACAGCGCCCCGCCCGCCAGCATCGCCTCGACGATGATTTCGCCGGAAGAAAACCAGTCCTGGCTCTCCCCCCGGTCCATCGTCATCTGCATCGCCCCGATGGCGAGCGACAGAAGCGTGAACCCCAGCCAGTCGAACCGCCGCGTGCTGTTTTTCTCCGTATCCGGCATGAAGGTCAGCATGCCGAAAAACGCGATGATACCGATGGGCACGTTGATGAAAAACACCCACCGCCAGTCGTAATACTCGGTCAGCCATCCCCCAAGGGTGGGGCCCAGAATAGGCCCCAGCATAACCCCCATGCCCCACACCGCCATGGCCTGCCCGTGCCGTTCCTTGGGGTTGATGTCCAGCAATACCGATTGTGACAGCGGCACCAGCGCCGCCCCGAACACGCCCTGCAAAAGCCTGAACAAAATCATCTCCGGCAGGCTGGTCGCAATGCCGCACAGCATGGACGCGATGGTAAACCCCGCGACACTGCCGAGAAAAATTTTCTTCCGCCCGAAGCGGGAGGCGAGAATGCCCGTCGGCGGCGTCATGATGGCCGCCGCCACGATGTACGACGTCAGCACCCATGAAATCTGCTCCGACGTCGCCGAAAGCGAACCCTGCATATGCGGCAGCGCCACGTTGGCGATGGTCGTGTCCAGCGCCTGCATCACCGTCGCCAGCATGATGGAGATTGTGATGAATCCCTTATGCAGCGGCTTATTGTCGGCGGTGGCGGCGGTCCCGTTCATGCGTGTCGGCTCACGACCCGCTTTGCAGGTCTATTTTCGTCTCGGCGCTCATGCCCGGGCGCAGCATGCTGCCGGCATCCGTATCCTTGATGCTGATGCGCACCGCGATGCGCTGCACCACCTTCACCCAGTTCCCCGTGGCGTTCTGCGCGGGCAGGATGGAAAATTCCGACCCCGTCGCCGGGCTGATGCTTTCCACCACGCCCTTCCAGCTACGGTTGGGGTACGTATCGACATCCACCGCCACAATCTGCCCCGGCTTCACTTTTTCAAGCTGCGTTTCCTTGAAGTTGGCTTCCACCCATATTCGGTCCGTCTTGATTTCCGACAGCAGCGGCACGCCCGCCCGCGCATAGGTGCCCGGGTTCGGCAGGTTGCTGACGATACCGTCCGAAGGCGCAAAAATACGGGCGTGCAGCAGGTTGAGTTGCGCCTGGTTGGCCATCGCCTGCGCCGCAAGATATGAAGAATGCTCCTCCGGCCTGATGTCCGGGTTGCCGTCAAGCTGCGCCACCACGCCTTCCATTTCCCGCTGCGTCAGGGCGGCGGCGGCATGTGCCGCATCCCGGTTGCGCGTGGCTTCATCGAGGCTGGATTTCGAAACCGCCCCCGATGCCTGAAGCTTGGACGCGCGCTCGAATTCCGCATCCGTGTATTCAAGGTCCGAAAGGTCCGCCGTCAACTGCTCGCGCTTCTGGCTGTAATCGCTCTTCAGCGTCTGCACCTGCGCCCTTGCGGTGGCAAGGTCCGCGCGCGCTTTCGCCAGCGCAATCTCAAACGGCTCGGGGTCGATCTGCACCAGCAGATCGCCCTTTTTCACGCTCTGGTTTTCCTCCACCGCGCGGCTCAGAACCGTGCCCGATACCTCCGGCGACAGCATGATGCGATCCGCCTTCACATAGGCGTTGTCGGTGGTTTCATACCGCCCCCCGGTCAGCCATATGACGCCCGCAATGGCCAGTGCCACCACCGGCACCACGACCATAAGAACGGTCCGCAGTTTTGATTTTTGCTGGTCGGTCATGGTCATTCCCCTTCGACGATGTTGGCGCGTATCGCGGCCAGAACATGGGCTGTTGTTTCAATGTCGGCCTTGGATACGCCCTTCAGCATCCGCGCGCGTATGTCCTGCGCCGTGGCCTTGATGGTTTTCAGGGTAGGGGCCGCCATGTCGGTCACGTAAAGGCACACCGCCCGCCGGTCGTCCGGGTCGGGCCTTCGCTCCATCCATCCCGCCGCTTCCATGCGGTCGATAAGCCGCGCCACGCTGATGGGCTGCATTTCAAGAATGTCCGCAAGCGCGCTCTGGTTGATGCCCGGTTTCTTGCTGACGATGCCGAGCGAGCGCCACTGCGCCTGCGTCAAATTCACCCCGCTGGCCTGCAACAGCCGGTCGAAATCGCGCCGCGCAAGGCGGGCGATGTCCTGGATGTTGAACCCCAGCATTTCAACGGGCGTACCCGTCAGCCATTTCGATTTGTCGACCATGATGCATTACCCAGCAGATATATTATATGTATGCTTATAATGTAGCATGCTTAGTATATCAAGGGCAAGCACCCGGTATTTTTAAAGTGGGGATTTTAAAGACGGCGGATTAAAGCCGCGGCATGCCGCCGCGCCGCTGCCCGCCGCCCTGCGCCGCCGCTGCCGGGGAAGCCGCCGAAACCGGCTGCACCACCCGGTCGCCGTCCTCAAGGCCCGACACCACCTGCGCCGTCGTCCGGTCCGACAGGCCGACCAGAATGGTCCTTGCCTCTGGCCTGCCGCCTTTCAGAACGTTCACCACATACCCGCGGTTCCCGTCCTTGTCGGCGTCTTCCGCCCGCTTGGTCAAAAGCGATGCGGGAATGGTCAGCACATCGTCCGCCCGGCCCAGCACGAAGAACAACTGCGTGGTCATGCCGGTCATCAACTGCCCGTCCTTGTTGTCCACGTCCGCCAGCACGTTATACAAAACCACGTCGTTCACCGTTTCGGGGGAGGGGAGGATTTGCCGCACGCGCCCATCCCACTTGCGCCCCTGCGACCCCAGCGTCGTGAAATAAACCGGCATGTCTGCCGTAAGCTTGGTGATGTCCGCTTCCGCCACCTGCGCGCGCACCGTCATCACGTCCAGCCGCGCCAGTTGGCCGATGACCGGCGCCGTCTGGTTGGCGTTGATGGTCTGCCCCTCTTTCACTGAAAGCGACACGACCGTGCCGTCCATCGGCGCATAAATCTTGGTGCGCTCAAGGTCTGCCTGGTCGCCTTCGAGAATGGACTGCGCCTCCTCAAGCTGCGCCTCAAGTGACAGAATCTGCGCCGACGCGATGTTCACCGCCGTCTGTGCATCCTCATACACTTCCCGCGCCACGGCCCTGTTGTCGTACAGCGTCTTATTGCGCGCCAGCTTCTGCTTGGTCTGCGCATAGGTGGCTTCCTGTTCCTTCTGTTGCGCCTCAAGCTGCTTGATGCGCGCCTGATCGCCCTTGACCGACGCTTCATAGGTGGCAGGGTCTATTTCCGCCAGCAGATCGCCGCTTTTCACCGCATCGCCCACGTCCACATGCATCTTCTTGATCTGGCCCGACACTTCCGCGCCCACATCCACGTAGTCTTTCGGCTCAAGCTTGCCCTGTGCCGTCACCACGGTCTCAATCCTGCCGCGCGTCACCTCCACCGTGTTGGCCGTGGCCGCGCCCGTGTCCTTCTTGCCGTTCATGTAAGCGTAAGCGCCGCCGCCTATGGCCAGCGCAACGGCCAGCGCGATACCTGTTTTGACAATGCGGGAACGGGTCATGTTCAGTCCTCTTTTCATGGGCACTTCACTAATCCTAGCCTCAAAACGTGACGAAGTCTTGGCCGCTTCAAGGCGTCTTCCGAACCCCGTGTGAATGGCAGGCCGGAACTTTCCGCCGCACGCCCACGTTGGCGTGGCGTCATCACCCATACCGTCCCCCATACCGTTCAAGGAAACCCCAATGTCCCTCAAGCACGTCCTCCTGACCGCCGCGGCGCTGGCCGCGCTCGGCGCTTTCGGCATCGCCACCAACCCGGTCTTGGCCAAGGACGATGCCGCGCAGGCCGCCAGCGCCGATAGCGGCACCATGGACCGCGCCGACCGCGACATGCGCAAGGTCCTTGAAAAACTCGGCGCCCTCGGCGGCAAACCCATCGAAACCCTGACCGCGGCAGAAGCGCGCACCCAGCCCGGCCCCGCCGACGCCGTAAAGGCCCTCATGGTCGATAAAGGCGACGACCCCGAAAAAGAAAAAGCGAAAATGAAGGTCATCGCCCGCGACCTGACCTACCCCGCCGCCGCTGGCGAACAGCCCGCCCGCATCTACCGCCCCGAAAAAGTGGCGGAAGACGAAAAACTTCCCGTCATCCTCTACATCCACGGCGGCGGCTGGGTGCTTGCCACCATTGATGCGTATGACGCAACCCCGCGCTCCATCGCAAAACAGGCCAGGGCCATCGTCGTCTCCATCGAATACCGCAAGGCCCCGGAATATAAATTCCCTGCAGCCCACGATGACGCCGTCGCCGCCTATGAATGGGTTCTCGCCAACGCCGCCTCATGGGGTGGTGACCCCGCCAAAATCGCCGTCATGGGCGAAAGCGCGGGCGCCAACCTCGCCGCCAACGTCGCCATCGCCGCGCGTGACCGGAAATTGCAGATGCCCGTCGCCATGGCGCTCGTCTACCCCGTCGCCGGCAACGACATGGACACCAAATCCTACCAGCAGAACGTCAACGCCAAACCGCTGAACAAGGCCATGATGCAATGGTTCGTGCAACAGGCCACCGCATCGCCCGATGACGTGAAGGACCCGCGCATCAACCTGCTCGCCGCCAACCTCATCGGCCTCCCGCCCGCCACGGTCGTAACCGCCGACATCGACCCCCTGCGCTCCGAAGGCAAGGCGCTGGCCGACAGGCTGCTCGCCTCCGGCGTGAATACGGATTACAAAAACTACGAAGGCGTCACTCACGAATTCTTCGGCATGGCCCCCATGGTCGGCAAGGCCAAAGACGCGCAGGAATTCGTCGTCGACCACCTCGAAAACGCCTTCGACGAATAATGATTTTTTCTAAGAATTAAGGAACGCGCCGCGCCTCGACCCCCGGCGCGTTTTCCGCATCCACCTGTTCCCGCGCAATATGAATGGCAGCCAGAAACACCAGGTAAACAATCACCATATACAGCGCGATAAGTTTCCACTGGCGGGGCATCAATTAATCCATATCGACGAGGTAATCAGTTCAAACCGGAGAATGTCACCGCTGTCCCGATCGATGCGAACAAACACGCGCGTATTGTCATTTTGATAGATCGTAGCCTCGACCGTTTCGCTCCTGTAATAGGGCTCGCCAGTTTCCGGATCGCACGAGAAATCATGATTTTTCTTGTATGTCACCCAGAACGCGAACGGCACGTTCACGTTCATGATGAGGCCGAAATTATCGGTTCCCGCTGAAATGACTGAGAAATCGCTGATGGTAATTTCGCCATCGAGGGCGATATCCATGATTTCCAAATCTCCGCGTTCGCTCGCCCATTCCCTGTTGCCGAATTCGATACTGCCCAGATTGTCTTCGATGTTTTTTTGCAAAGCGTCGATGAATGTATCGCGTTCCACCAATGGTGTCGCGGCGGCCTCTGCCTCGGGGGTCTGTACGGATGTGACCATCGTCAGCAATGCCTGAAGGCTGTCGAGCGGCAGAAGATGTCCTGTTTCTTCCGCGGCACGGCCCATGGCGTTGTCACCCGTAACGACGTAAACGGGTTCGCGAGTCTTTTTCGCGATTGCTGCCAGCGCGGATATCACGAACGCATCCGGAAATTCCTTGCTGCCGCTTTGGTCGAACGGTGCTTTGCTCGCAAAATAATGTTTGAAAATATCGCCCGCAGATTGGTTCATGGCGTTGAATGCGTTGATTTTCAGCTTGTTGTACAATTTGGACCGGAAAGCGCTGAAGCGTTCTTTGCCTACCGCCTTGCCGTCTATGTCTGCGGGAGTATCGCCCGTCGCTTTGGGGGCAAGTACCTTCCAGCGCTCGCGGTGTCGGTTAGTCGTTGCAACCGCGTCTGCGAATTTTTGGGCATCCTCGTGGATATGCCTTTCCAGTTCGGCAAGCGTAATATCCGAGATATGGATGACGATATGCCCCATATCTACCAAGCGCCGCAATTCAGTGAATGGCCCGCTTTCAAGATTGTAGCTGTGCGCTTGATAGACTTGTGTATCCAGAAAGACATGGCGGGTCGCAAGGCCGCTGGTGGCTGCTTTCTTTTTTGTCATGGGATCAAACCCTCGAGTGCGTGGTGGGCCCGGCAGGACTTGAACCTGCGACCAAACCGTTATGAGCGGTCCGCTCTAACCAACTGAGCTACAGGCCCGACGCGTTTCGGATGCGCACCCTAACCGAACCCGCGGCCCATGACCAGAGCGGCGGAGATTGGCACGGTCTTTGCATTTTCATAACGAAAGGCCCAAAAAGCCGCAAAAAAGTAAGAACAGGAGCCGTTCATGATCCGTTATTTCCGCATCGCCGTCTTCGTCTATGCCAGCCTGATAGTGCTGGGCGGCTACATTGCCGTATCCAGCGTCATCACCATGGGCGCGGATGCCGAACGTGTGGCCCGCCTTCATTTCCTGCAGGCCGACGCCAATGAAGTCGCATCCCACACCGTGCTTGAGTTTGACAGCATCACCCCCGCCGCCGGCGATAGCGAATAACGCTTAGTGCGGGCGTGCCTTGTCGGGCAGGGGGGTCTCGGTCCCGCCCAGCACGTCGGCCAGCCGGTTCTGGGCCGACCCGGGCCGCA
This sequence comes from Alphaproteobacteria bacterium, assembly GCA_035906295.1. GTDB lineage: Bacteria > Pseudomonadota > Alphaproteobacteria > Micavibrionales > UBA1664 > UBA6145. Next base: position 6,570 of record JAMIFL010000087.1, read on the forward strand.
GCGGTTGCTGCTGCGCCTCCGCCGGTCCCCAGCCGATGGCGTACAGAATTTCGACGGTTGCGCGCAGCAACCCGTCTGAATCGGAATGCCGCGCGGCGTAATCCGCCGCGACCGCAGGCCAGAAGGCCCTGCCGGCATAGGGCGAAGGCGCGTTCTGCCGCGCGCCTTCGCCGGATTTTTTGATGTCGCGCAACAACGCGTCCAGCGTGCGGTAGAACACCGGCACGCGCTCGGCATCCACCACCGGCAGGGCGAACCCCGCCCGCTGCATCAGCCCCGCCCATGTCTGCAAATCTATCATCGGGTGCACGCGCGGCGCCGCACCTCTGGGGTCCGATGCCGCCACCCGCATCTGGCTGTCGCGCAGTTCGAACAGCGTCTCGCCCCCCGGTATCGCTGCCAAAAACAGCCCGTCCGGCTTAAGCGCCCGGCGCATCTGCACCAGCGCCCCCGGCAAATCGTTCACCGTATGCAGGTGCCCCACCGCGACGATGAGGTCCAGCGACCCTGCCTCGTAAGGAAACTGCTCGATATCCCCCTCAACCGGCGTATCCCGCACGTCCAGCACGCCGATGGTCTTGAGCGCCGCCGCCTGCTCGCTGCCCGCGCCTGTCCACACCGCGTGCGCAAAATCGCTGCGCGAAACGTCGCGCAGCCGGTCCACCACCCGCATCGCCAGTTGGTCGATGAAGCTTGAATCGCGCACCACGCGCCTGCGGCCATGAAAAATACGCATGCGCCTTTCACTAGCGCACTTCCGCCGCGATTACGAGAGGCGCACGCGCCCCGAATCGCCCAGCTCCGGCTGCTGTCCCGTAAGCCGCGCCTTGGCGTACCCCCACGCAATGACGAAGCTGGAAGACGGTGCGTCCCAGTATTCCGCCGCCTCCGGCGCCACTTTAATCAGGCACAAGCGCGGGTCGTCCGGCCCCTTGGGAAACCAGCCGCGCGCGCCTTCGTTCCACAAAGCGGCGATTTTTTCGCGGTCCTGCACAATGCTGGCCCGCCCCGTGATGGACACCCACGTATTGGCGTCCGTATCCGAATACGCCAGCAGCACGCCGTGGTTTTCTTCAATGGCCTGCACCTTGCCGGAATCGACCGCCGTGAAAAACCACAGCGCGTCTTCCTCGTCGCGTTTCAGGGCCGACATGGGCCGCGCCGACAAACGGTCCCCCGCGTCATGCGTCACCATCTGGCAAAAACGTATGTCCTTAATCATGTCCCACATCTTCTGGTGTTCCTCGGTGGGGAATTTCGTGGCTTGCGCGTTCATGTGGCGCCTCCTTGGCTGAAATGGTTTCAGGGGACAAACCGCCGGAAACGCCAAAATGTTCCGGCATGAAGGCCCCCGCATCTGCTAAAACCCTTGTGAAACGAAAGCCATTCTCCCAAAGGCGGTCCCATGGATACCAGCACCCTCCTGCGCACCCGTGACGGCGAGGACGCCTCAAAGGTCGGCTTCGTCGAACTGTTTTTCGACCTCGTCTTCGTCTTCGCGGCAACCCAACTCAGCCACGCCCTGCTGGACGACCTGACCCTCGCGGGCGCCGCCCGCACGGTGCTTCTGCTGGTGGCGGTCTGGTGGGTGTGGGTGTTCACCACATGGGTCACCAACTGGGTTACGCCCAACCGCACGCCCGTGCGCCTCATGCTGTTCGTGCTGATGCTGCTTGGCCTTGTCATGTCCGCCTCCATCCCGCAGGCGTTTGAGGGCAGGGGGCTGGCCTTCGCCGCCAGCTACGCAGCCATGCAGGTGGGCCGTTCGCTGTTCATGCTCTGGGCGCTGTCCGGCGGGCATGCCCGCACCAACCACCGCAATTTCATCCGCATTACCGCGTGGCTGGCGGTGTCCGCCGTCTTCTGGGTCTGGGGCGGCTTCGCCGAAGGCGACGCCCGCTGGCAGCTCTGGACCGTGGCGCTGCTCATCGAACTCGCGTCCCCCGCGCTTGGCTTCCACGTCCCCGGCATCGGCCGTTCCACCACGAAGGACTGGGACGTCTCCGGCCACCACATGGCCGAACGCTGCAGCCTTTTCGTCATCATCGCGCTGGGCGAGGTCATCCTGCTGTCAGGCACCACTTTCGCCAGACTGGAATGGGATGCCGCAATCCTCACGGTATTCATCACCAACGTTATCGCCGCCATCGCCATGTGGTGGATTTATTTCAACGTCGGCGCCGAACGGGCGATCCACAACATCGCCCACGCCGAAGACCCCGGGCGGCTGGCCCGCATGGCCTATACCTATCTGCATGCGCCGCTCATCTGCGCGCTGGTCATCAGCGCCGTGGGCACTGAACTGACCCTCATGCACCCCCACGGCCATGTCGGCATGCCCATGGCGCTGACCATGCTCGGCTCAACCGCCCTTTATCTTGTCGCCAACATGCTGTTCAAACGCGCCACCGGGGGGCGCTGGGCGCTTTCGCATGGCGTGGGCCTGCTGGCCACTGGCGGGCTGGCGCTGGCGACAGGGCTGATGTCGCCGGTCACCTTGTCCGTAGCGGTGGCGGCAACCCTCATCGGCGTGGCGGTATGGGAAAGCGTTTCTTTGCGCGCGACACACTAAAAAACGCGCCTTTTCAGCGCGTTGTGGCAGGTCCCTGCATAATCGAAGAAATGGCGCACCCGTGAGAATTCGAATCTCAAACCTTCTGATCCGTAGTCAGATGCTCTATCCAGTTGAGCTACGGGTGCATTTTGGTCGGGAAACTGTCCAACCGGGGCGGACCATACATCGGCCCCGATGGGGCTTTCAAGTTCTTTTTTATTTTTCTGGGGGTTGTCTCGTTTTGGCTGGACACGGGCTGTTGTCCTTGACTCGATTGCCCGTATAATGCCATTTGAAGACTCGAATATTGGGGGTTACGAAAAACGTGCAACCCCAGTGAATACAAGGACCCAAAGGGCGGGCGAAGAGATGATGAAATCGAAATGGTTCCTCGGCGTTTCCATGCTGGCGATGCTGGCTGTGACCACCGTGGATACGGCACAGGCCGAAGCGACGCGCATTCTGGGGACCACCCCGGCATCCCGCGCCGTGAATGACCCCGCCACGCAGGACATTCCCACCCTGGTCGTCACCAACAAGCCGCTGGCACAGGCTATGGCGGCCCCCGCCGCTGCCGCTGCCGATGCGAACGCCGCCGCCGCTGACGCCAATGCCGCCGCTGCCGATGCCAACGCCTTCGCAGCCGACGCCAACGCCAATGCCGCCGCCATGGTCGACGATCTGGCCCGCCCCGCCACCCGCGGCCCGCAGAAACTGCGCACCCCCCGCGGCAGCACCGACAATCTGGCGCCTGACGTGCCGGGCCTCGTCTCCACCGCCAATGCCGGCATCTACAAAGGCATGATGACGGAAGCGCCGACCATCAACGCCGACACCGTGCTGGGCCGCGACTACTTCAACCCCGCCGACACCATGGCCTCGAAAAAAATCGACGAGCTGCGCGAGGAAATGTTCAAGCTGCAATCCCGCGTCTCGGAATTGTCTGAGCGTCTCTCGGGCATCCAGCAGGTCGGTCAGGAACTCTCGGCCAACTACTACGCCTCCGTCGCCACCATCAACACCCAGCTCCAGTCCGGCACCACCCCGGGCAACCCGCGTTTGACCGAACGTCTCATGTCCGCGCAGGACGCGCTGGAAACCCTGTCCGGCAACGTCGCCGACCTGAACGCGCTGGCGCTCCAGATCTCCGACACCGCCGCCATGTCCGGCTACCTTCAGGAAGCCGCCCGCGCCGCCTACGGCCTCACCGGCTCGGTTGAGGAAGACCACGCCCGCCTGGCCCAGCTGGAAGATTCGATTTCGTCCACCTCGGTCCTCATCGAGCGTCTGCTCAACAACGTCAACGACGACATCACGCGCTCCGCCGCCTACCTTTCGTCCGAACGCTCCAACCTGCGCACCCTCTCGCTGGCCATCGCCAACGGCGACCTGTACGGCCGTTCGCTGGCCAACCGCCCGTTCCTGTCGGTCGCGCAGTCCCGCGTCGCCGCAGACATGGCCGCCGCCAACCCCGGTCTGGGCGTGCAGCCCGCGTCCCTCGGCCCCACGCCGCAGGCCGCAGCCGCGCTCTCGTCCCCGCGTCCGCTGGTCGTCGTCCGCTTCGACCGCCCGGATGTGGACTTCCAGCAGGCCGTTTACCAGTCGGTTTCCGAAGCGATGGAAAAATACCCCAGCGCCCGCTTTGAACTTGTGGCCGTGGCTCCCGGCGCCGGCAACCCCGCGCGCAAGGCCATCGAATCCACCCGCTCGCGCCGCAACGCTGAAAAAGTCCTGCGTACGCTGACCGAAATGGGCCTCGCCGCGGATCGTATCGACCTGTCCGCGATGACCAACGACAACATCCAGACGAACGAAGTTCACCTCTACATCCGGTAAACATGACAGCAAAACCAGCAGTGGGACCCGACGACTTTGTGCTAGCGGCAGAAGGCGTCTCAATGGGGCCTATTGCAGTGCGCCTCGCCCGCAAACCGGGGGAAATTGAAGCCGCCCAGCGCCTGCGCTACGACATCTTCTACACCGAATACGGTGCGAAGCCGTTGGCCGACATGTCCGAAAAGGGCATCGACTACGACGAATACGACCAGTACGCCGACCATCTCATCGTCATCGACCGCCGCATCGACACCGTGCCCGAGCGTGTCGTCGGCACCTACCGTCTCATCCGCAACGAACACGCCGCCAAGGTCGGGCGCTTCTACACGCAGGGCGAATTCAACATCGACCCGGTGCTGGCGCTGAACATGAACATGGTCGAAGTGGGCCGTTCCTGCGTCCACCCCGACTACCGCACCCGCAGCGTGCTCCAGCTTCTCTGGCAGGGCATCGCCGAATACGTTTCATGGCACGATATTTCGGTGCTTTTCGGCTGCGCCTCCTTCCACGGCACCGACGTCGCGTCGCACGCCGAAATGCTCTCCTACCTCTATCACCACCACCGCGCGCCGGAAGAATTCCAGCCCATGGCGCTGCCCGAACGCCGCGTCGACATGAACCTCATCCCGAAAGAGGCCCTGAACCCGAAAGAGGCGCTGCACAACCTGCCGCCGCTTATAAAGGGCTACCTGCGCATCGGCGGCGTGGTCGGTGACGGCGCCGTCATCGACACCCAGTTCAACACCATCGACGTCTGCGTCATGGTGAAAATGAAAATGGTCGCCGAACGGTATCGCCGCCACTACCAGCGTAAGGTCACCTCCGGTTTCCCGTCGGATGGCGACCCGTCCGTAGGCGAAGTCACCGCCACGTCCGAAATCATTTAAAGGGTCTCCGCCATGGGCAATTTTTCTGCCGTCATGCGCTTTATGCTGTTCATCGCAGGCACGCTCGTTCTGCTGGTGCCGCATCTCGTCGTGCGCGCCGTCACCGGCAATCTGGGCATGACGCGGGCATGGCACCGCTTCGCCTGCTTCTGCTTCGGCATCCGCGCGCGTTACAACGGTACGCCGCGCCAGCCAAATCCGGATAAATCCACCGCCCGCCCCGTCATCTTCCTGTGCAACCACATCTCCTATCTCGACATCATCGTGCTGGGCGCCGGGCTTGACGCCATCTTCGTCGCCAAGTCCGAAGTGGCCTCGTGGCCCGCTTTCGGCTTCCTCTCCAAAACCCAGAACACCATTTTCATCCCGCGCAAACGCGCCGCGCTCGAAGCCTCCAAGAAGGCCATCGCCGACGTGCTGCATCAGGGCCGCAACATCATCCTGTTCGGGGAGGGGACGTCCACCGACGGTCGCACCGTTCTGCCCTTCAAGCCCGGCCTGCTCGACATCCTCTTCGACGGCGGCGCCGCGGCTGACATCCAGCCCGTCGCCATCACCATCGAAAGCATCAACGGCAAACCGCCCCTGGACCAGCCCACCCGCGACACCTACGCATGGTGGCGCCCGGAAGATACGCTGGCCCCCCATCTGTGGAATTTCGCCAAATCCGGCGGCGCCGTTATCGCGGTTGATTTCCTGCCCCCGCTGACCCCGTCCGACTTCCCCGACCGTAAAGCCCTCGCCACCCGCGCGCATGACGGCGTGGCCGCCATCCTCGCCGCCGCCCAGCCCGCGCTTCCGGCGGCCTGAACCCGGTTTCGCTTGCGTCCGCCGCCGTTTCGCAGTTATCTGCACCCGGACGTTCCCGTAGCTCAGCCGGATAGAGCACTGGTTTCCTAAACCGGGGGTCGCGTGTTCGAGTCACGCCGGGAACACCAAGTCCTTGACGCCCCGCGCCCCGAACGCCAAAAGTTCCGGCCCTTTGCCACATTTTTCCCGCATTTCCGGCCTTTGACGTTCAAAACGAATACCCTATAATTCGCCGATAGATTCTTGAACCAAGGGTGTCCCAATGGCCGACGAACGCAAACTTCCCAGCGAAGACGACAAAAGCATCAACGATCTTTTGAAGGAATACGCCGAGGACGTGAAAGAAAAGGACATCGACGATTTCCTTAAGGAAAGCGACGACGAGGAAGAAGACAGCTTCGACTCCGACGACGACTCCGCCGAGGAAGAATCCGAAAAAGTCCTCGCCGCACAGGGCCAGCCGCGCCGCAAGGGCGCAGGCCTGCTGACCATGGTCTTCATCGTGGTCGCCTTCGGCGCCGCCGGTGCCGGGGCCTACATGTACCTCAACCGCGACAGCGGCATGACCTCCATCATGGGCGGCTTCGGCGGCGGCGATGCCGACCAGACCTCCGTCGCCATGGCCCCGCCGGCCATCGACGACGCTCCGCGCCTGCCGATGGATTCGCCCATCCCGTCGCCCGATGCCGCCGCATCGTCCGAACCGGCGCTCACCGGCCAGCCCGAACTGGACCAGCCGTCCCCCATCACGAACGACAGCGCCGCCAACGACAACGCAATGCCCGCTGACGTCACCGCCGCCGCGCCCGAACTCACGGGCGTCCCCTCGGCCGACGTAACGGCTCCCGACGTAACCGCCCCTGACGTGACCGCGGTAGCCCCGGCCCCCGGCGCCGACCTGATCGCGCTGCCCGATGCCAAATCGGCTGACGCCTCGGCAAAGCTCGAAACCGCCCCCGCCGCAACCGCCCCGGCCCAGCAACTGGCTCCCATCGAAGACGTACCCGCCCCGGCTGACGCCGCAGGCGCCGCACAGGCTGTCGATGCATGGGCCTCCGGCACGGTCACCCCGTCGATGCCCGGTCCCGATGGCGCAGGCAACACCGCGCCCACCCTGCCGGAACAGCAGGTCGGCGAAATGAAGGCCAAGCCCCCGGTCACCAAAAAGGCCAAGGCCGCCGAAACGAAAATCGAAAAAATGGCTGAAACCAAGGCGGAAAAACCGAAGGCCGAAGCCGCGAAAGCCGAAGCCCCGCTTGCGCTGGTTCCCGCCGATACGATGGATGAACCGGCAACCGCCTTCAGCGAACCCGCCGCCATCAAGGCCCCCCGGCCCGCCGCGCGCGATAATTCGGCCGATGCCGCCCTGCCGCCCCCGTATCTGGATATCCAGGCCCGCAAATCGGGTGAGGGCGCTGTCGCCGCAACCCCCCGCCGCAACCGCGATACGCAGGGCAACGTCAATTCCAACGTCGCCGACGTCACCAAATCCACCGGCCAGACCGCGGCCCTCGTCGCCAGCGGCGGCGGTGTCGTCGATCTCGGCGGCGGCGCTTCCGCCCCCGTGGCGGTTCCGGCTGCGTCCTACACCGCGTCCGTTCCGGCTGACACGGCAACCATGCGCAGCGTGCCGCTTGCCATCAACGGTGGCCGCAGCCTGCCTGCCGGTGCCGTAGACGGCGGCGTGGTTCAGACCCGCGCCTACGCGCAACTGCCCACCGCGCAGGGCGCCCAGCCTTCTGCACCCGCTGCGCCTTCCATGCCGGCTTACGCAGCGCCCACGGCGCCCGCAGCCCCGGCGCCTGTTGCCGTTCCCGCCGCTACCGGCGGCGCCAACAACGCCGCCGCCATACTGGCGCAGGCGCAGGCCGCCGAACGTTCGGGCAACGCCTCTTCGGCGCTCGGCCTCTACCAGAAAGCGCTGGAAGTCGACGCCGTCTACGGCGATGGCCGTTCCATCGACCGTGGCGCCGTGTATGACCGCATCGGCGCCCTGCGCGCCGGTCGCTGATACGGCCCGCTGAATGCTGCCGCAAGGCCTCATAGACCTCTTCCAGAACAGTCCGGCCTTCCGTGCCGGACTGTTTTTTTGCTTCGGCCTCTGCCTCGGCAGCTTCATGACCGCGCTGGTCTACCGCCTGCCGCGCGGTTTGAACTGGACGACGGACCGTTCCCGCTGCCCGTCCTGCGGCCACGCGCTGGGCGTGCCTGACCTCGTGCCCGTCTTCTCATGGCTCGCCCTGCGTGGCCGCTGCCGCCACTGCCGCACGCCCATCCCCGCGCGCTACCCGCTGATCGAACTGGGCGTGGGCGCGGTCCTCGCCGCCATCGGTATCCTGCTCTGACGAAAAAGGCCTTCCGTAAAGGAAGGCCCGTTTCTTGAATGCTCTCTGGCAGGGTTACGAACGCTTGCCCATCAGGCTGCCCAGCAAATCGGGCAGGGGCATCACAATGGTGTTCGTCTTGTCGCCCGCAATGTCGGTCAGCGCCGAAAGGTAACGCAGTTGCATGGCTTCCGGGCGCTGCGCCAGAATGGCCGCGGCCTCGTCCAGTTGTTTGGCCGCCTGCAATTCGCCCTCGGCGTTGATGATTTTTGCCCGGCGTTCGCGCTCCGCCTCCGCCTGCCGCGCAATCGCGCGGATCATGCTGGGGTCGATGTCGACATGCTTGATGGACACCGAAGTCACCTTGATTCCCCACCCTTCGGTGGAGTTATCGAGCAGGTTCTGCAAATCGTTGTTCAACTGGTCGCGCTTGGACAGCATGTCGTCCAGCTCGTGCTGGCCCAGCACGGAACGCAGCGTGGTCTGCGCCAGTTCCAGCGTGGCCTGCAAAAAGTCTTCCACCTTGATGATGGCCTCCGCCGGGTTGACGACGCGGTAATACAAAACCGCCGAAACCCGCACCGAAACGTTGTCCTTGGAAATGACGTCCTGGCTCGGCACGTCCTGCGTGCGCACGCGTATGTCCACGCGCATCATGCTCTGCACCAGCGGTATGAGGATGATAAGGCCCGGCCCCGACGTATGCGTATACCGCCCCAGCGTGAAGATGACCGCGCGTTCGTATTCGCGCATCACGCGCACCGACGTGGCGATGAACAGCGCCGCCGCAAACACAAGAATGATGACAAGCTGAATCATGCCTTAAGCCTCTTTGCTGACGTTCAAAATAAGATTATCGCGCGAAACGACGGTCACGGTGTCGCCGGGCACGATGCCCCCGGACCCGCGCGCGGCCCAGCTTTCGCCGTCCACATGCACCTGCCCCGTTTCGCCTGACCACGCGGTTACGCGCGCGGGCATGCCGATCATGGTTTCAGCCCCGGCTGCAATGCGGCTTTTGCGCGCTTTCAAAACGAAATAGAAACTGGCGGTCAGCACCGCAAGCCCGATAAGTCCCAGCGCCACGATGGCGGGCGTGTCGATGGCGACGCCGTAATACAGGCCCGTATCGTGCAGCAGGCCCAAAGCCGCGAAGAACGAAACCGCCCCCGCCAGCCCCAGCAGCCCGAACGACGGCGCGAACGCCTCAAGCGCCATGAACGCGAGGCCGATGATAAGAAGCACAGTGATGATTAAGTCAGCCGACATGCCCC
>JAMIFL010000088.1:0-3325 GCA_035906295.1 Alphaproteobacteria bacterium
GTTTCCTGCAGCGGCGCCAGTTCGTCGGTGCCGTACAGCGTCCACCAGTTGGCCATGGGCCAGACCGGGGCGGTCTTGTCCATCGGGGCGGTGAAGGTCTCGGGCACGTCACCCGGGCGGTCCAGCGGCTGAGGATTTGCGGTGCAGGCGGCGAGGCTGATGACCAGTGCGGTGACGCTCACGCCCCGCAACAAGGCGGCAGGAAACGCGGCAGGAAACAAGGACTTCATTGAACTCTCTTTGCCCAAATAATGCGGCCCCGCCGCGGAAAATACCGGATGAATGTTAAGGCCCTGATACCCGCTCTGGCCCATTCCCGCAAATATGGCGGCAAAAGCCTCTTGGCAAGACCCTGCGACCCGGCGCCGCCCATAGCGAGGATGCGCGGAACGGGGGAATGGGATGCATGCAGGGGCCGGTGGGAAGGAAATGGACCGGTGGACGAGGGGCTTGCGGTGGCGGCATCAAAGCCGGGTCGCCCCGCTTGCGCCACAGATACATACGATTATTGCCGATGGAACAAGGGGTAACCACGCGGGTACAAGGTCCAGGACGTTAGGTGAGAAGAAAAGGGACGGCCGGACTGGTGGCTTTACGTGGGGGGCACCAAAGCCGGTCCGGCCGTCCGTAAGGTGGTCCGCATCCATAAGGTGGAGCGCCCGACGGACGCGTGGCCATGATCAGCTTCCTCCCGCAAGGGGCGGGCGCAAAGTGGGCAAGCTTTCAAAATTGTAACGGAATGTCGCCAAAGCCTGCTTCGTTCAGGCCCGGCGAAACAATTTTATGTGACGAAAACGCAACCGCCCGGTTTGGGGGCGGTTGCGTATCGCACGTCTGAAATAACGGTCTTTTGTGATGATTATTCGCCCAGGCGCCGAAGGCTACTTTCGAAGCCCGAATGCCACGACCCGGGCATCATGGGTGACCACGAACACCTTGCCCAGCGCCACGACCGGCTCGCTGAAATGCACCCAGTTGTCCAGCGTCTTGCCGCTGGTCCATAGCCGCTTGCCGGTCTCGGCGTCATAGGCGAACAACTGCATATTCGTCACCGGCGTCGAACGCAGCTTCGCGCTGATGTTACGGGGCAGGCGCGGGTCGCCCGGCTTGGCGAAGTTCTGCATCGCCTGTCCGGCGCTGGCCAGCGCATAGACCACGCCGTTCGCCACCACCGGCGGATCGGGCATGACCATGTCGTCGGAGGTCCAGAGCGGCACGGCGCTGATCTTGCCATTGTCGTTCTTCATTTCGAACGCCAGCACGGCGCCATTGGGGCGCGGGCCATTGGTGATCGGGAAGACCGGCGACTGGGTCGAAGGTTCGCCCAGCAACGGCAGATACAGGAAGCGCCTACCTTGCGGGTTCTCATAGGTGGTGATCGCGCCCCACACGCCGCGACCCGGATCGGTGCCGGTTTCCGCGTCATTGCCCAGGCGCGGCGAAGCCCAGAGCGGCGTCATGTGATTGTCGCCGCCCAGCTTCTCGGCATCCAGAATGCGCAGCACGCTTTCCTTCTGCGACGCCGCCACCAAGGTCTTGCCGGCAAAGTTGAACACCACCGGCGAGGCCGAGCCCGACAGGTCCTTGGCCAGGTTGTGGGCGTAGGCGGTGGGGGTGAAGCTGTCCATCAACCGCGTCGCCTGGGGGGCGAGGCGTAGGATGCTTTCGCTGAAATCGCCGGCGGCCGGGTCATAGCGGCCGTTGCTGGTTTCCAGATAGACGCTGTTGCCCGGACCGCGCGCCAACCCGCCACGGCCCCACGGCGCGGCAGGCCGCGCGCCCGAGGTGTAGAAACGCGTTACGCGCACATTTTCCAGATTGCGGGTGTCGGCAGCCTGCACGGCCGACGCATCCAGCATCGGACCGGCGGGCACGCGGCGCAGGCCGGAGCGCGCGGCGTCATACATGGGCGAGGTCTTGTCCACCACTTCGCCGCAGGCCCGCCCGCTGGTGGTGTAGACGATGCCGTCGATCAGGTTGAGGCTCCAGGCGCGGCCGAAGGGCGCGATGAATTCCACCGGCTTCATCTTTTCGCTGCCGTCGGCAAGGCTGATGCCGCGCAGCAAGCCATCGCTGGCCATGAAGAAGATCAACCCGCGCGCCTTGTCGATGGTGGGCGTGGCGTTGGGGGTGTTGGGGCACAGCCAGTCCGCGGCCTTGGTCGCCTTGTGCGGATTGGGATAGGCCTTCTGCCAAAGCTGCGCGCCGCTGCCCGCGTCGATGGCATACAGAACATCGTTGGCGCCCAGGATGACCATCACATCCTTGTTGCCGCCCGGCATCGGCACGTTCGCTGCGATCACCGGCGCGGTGACGGTGGACAGCACGTCCAGGTTGGTGGGCACGGAGAGCTGCGTGCTCCACACCTGGCGCAGGCCCTTCACGTTGGACTTGGTCAGCGTGGTTTCGGCGCGGTTCCAGCCCGAACGCTCCGGGTCATAGCCCCAGGTCAGCCATTCATTGACGGCGGGCGCCTGCGCCGCGGCGGCGATCTTACGCGGCGGCAACGCCTTCAGGTCCGCGTCCATCGCATCCAGCGCGGCGCGCACAAGGCGGGCAGGCGCCATCTCGCGGATTTCCGGCAAGGTGCGGTCGCCCACGGACGCCAGGCGCTTGTCGGCGGCAATTTCGGGGAAGTGTTTCTGGAAGATCGCCTTGGCCTGGGGGTTGGCCAGGATATCGGCGATCGTGCTGTCCTCGATGGACCAGGCGACAGTGCCTTGGGCCATCACGGGCGCCATCAACGCGCCGCCGCACACCAGCGCGGCGAAAGAGGCAGCCATCAGCAATTTGGAAAACTTCGACATCCGCAACACCTTTTTCCTTGCGCGCTTTTCAGCGCAATTCCAACCCATGCCGCATCCGCGAAGGCGGGCAGCTTTTTATATATGGCCCGAAAACTCTGGTTTTACGGACAGTTTGTCAACGCGGCTGTTTGGACGCGGGCTTGTTGCTGGCGGTCCGGTTTGTGGCGCTTTTGCGGACGATCTCGCGGTTGGTCTGCGCCGTAATGCTGATAGGCCAGATATCAGCCAGGGAAATGGCTTGGAAAAAAATAGTCAAAACTAATTCCCAAATCCTTTTCCAATAGAGGGAGCAGAGTCTCCAAAGTCACATTCTTGTAGACTGAGCACTTAGAGGCGATTGTCCCTGTTTTTTCAGGGTGGAAAACATAGGCGAGCTTCCCCGCCGGAAAGTAGAAGCCTATTGCATTGGTGCCTGCCTGCTTTGGAGTTAGCGAGGTGTATCTAAATTCAAGATTTTCTCCTGAGGCGGTCAATTTTTGTTGCCCCAAGACGTTTGTATCTCGCGACAGAGCGTCAAA
>JAMIFL010000089.1:0-6986 GCA_035906295.1 Alphaproteobacteria bacterium
TGCATGCCTGCGGCGTGAAATTGCCCTTGCGGCAACGCATGTTCCGCGCGATACACTGGTAACTCACGTCCATTTCGGCGGCGGCTCCCCCACCATGCTGGCGGCGGCTGATTTCGCCGACCTGCTCGATCACCTCTCCGCGGCCTTCCGCATCAGCCCCAAAGCCGAAATCGCCATCGAGGCCGACCCCCGCCAGCTCACCCGCGAAACCATCGCGGCCTACGCCAGATGCGGCGTCACCCGCATCAGCCTCGGGGTTCAGGATTTTGACGACCGCGTCCTCGCCGCCGTCAACCGCGACCAGCCCTACGCCCTGACCGCCGATTCCATGGCTTGGGCGCGCGAATACGGCATTGAAGGCATCAATATCGACCTCATCTACGGCCTGCCGTTCCAGACGCCGGAAACGCAAGAAACCACGCTGGAACGCGTCATCGCACTGGCGCCGCCGCGCATCGCCTTCTTCGGCTACGCCCACGTACCGTGGATGAAAAAGCACATGACCGTCATAGCGCAATCCAGCCTGCCCGATGCCGGCGCACGGTTTGACCTGTTCGACGCCGGGCGCAGGCAACTCATGGCCGCGGGCTACCACCCCGTCGGCATCGACCACTTCGCCCGCACGGGCGACCCGCTTCTGGAAGCCCTGCAAAACCATACCCTGCACCGCAATTTTCAGGGCTACACCACCGATATGGCGACCGCCCTGCTCGGCTTTGGCGCATCCGCCATCTCAAGCCTGCCGCAGGGCTACAGCCAGAACACTGCCGACCTGCGCATCTATGCCGACACCGTAAACGCCGACAGGCTGCCAGCCTGCCGCGGCCTCGCCCGCACCGCCGACGACATCGCCCGCGCCGCCATAATCGAACAACTCATGTGCTACATGACGGTGGATCTGGCCACCGTCGCCCGCGCCCACAACCTGCCCGAAACCGCGTTCGACACCAATTGCGCGGCCTTGGCCCCGCTTGTCGCCGACGGCCTCGCAACCCTGCATGCCCGCACCCTCACCATCCACCCCGATGCGCCGCAGATTGTCCGCATCGCCGCCCGTGCCTTCGATAACCACGCTATCGATTCTCAAACCCAGCGCCACGCCCGCGCCGTATGAAAAAACCGCCGGGAATTCCGGCGGCTTCTCCTCTCATATCCGGTTCGTGTAGCTTAAAACCGGTACGATACGCCTGCCCCGATAACCCAGGGGTCCACGTCCATGTTGCCGTGAATGGCGCCGTTGTTCAGGCTGGCGTCGACATCGACGAAAATCTTCTTAACGTCCACGTTCATGCCCCAGTGCTCGTTCACCCAGTAATCGGCCCCCGCCTGCAGCACGTAACCGAACCCGTTGTCCACGTCCAGGTCGCTGAACCCCGGTGCCGTCTTTTCGTTATAAAACACGGTGTAGTTGATGCCCGCGCCCAGATACGGCTGGAACGCGCTCTTGGTCCCGAAATGGTATTGCACCGTAAGCGTAGGCGGCAACGCCCACGCGGTGCCGAGGTCCGCGCCGCTGGAATGTCCCAGCCTGTGCTTCGACGTGCCTGCGATGAGTTCGGCCGATATCGCGTCCGTGAAGTAATACGTCAGGTCCACCTCCGGCACGATATCGTTATCGGCGTTGAGCTTGCCGCCGATATTGACCGAGCTGCTTTCCTGCGGTCGCACCTGTATGGCGCGGGCGCGCACCTGAAAACGCTCTTTCGCGTCCCAGGGTTTGCCGGCGACCTCCGCGGCCACAGCCGGCCCGCCGCAGAAACCGGCCATCATTGCGGCCAGAACCCATTTAGAAACACGCATTCTTTATTCCTTCCGTTGCATGGTCTTGCGGGCGTATGATTGCACCGCCAGAAACGGCGGAAATTGACCGCCGTCAAATGCGCAGGAAAGAATTGATGACCATATGCCCGCCATGACGTGCCAGAACACCGCGATGAACCAGAACGCCCCCGAACAGGGCCTGCTTGCCGTCCCCATCTTCCAGTCCTGCACGCCCGACCTGCTGGCCCGCATCAGCACCGGCGCCGTGACCGAACGGCAGCCCAAGGGCAAAATCCTCTTCATCAACGGCGACAATGCCGCCAGCTACTTCCTCATCCGCAAAGGCTGGGTAAAGCTTTTCCGTGAAACGCTGGACGGCGATCAGGCCGTCATCGACATCCTGCCCGCGGGCCACCTGTTCGGTGAAACCGCAATTTTCGAAAACGGCATCTACGCCTACAGCGCCGAAGTGATTGAGGACGCGGAAATCCTGCGCCTCTCCCTCCCCGCCCTGCGCCACGCCATCGAAACGGACAGCCATATGGCGCTCGCCATGCTCAAATCCATGAGCCACCACCGCCGCGATCAGGAAATGGAAATCGAACACCGCACCCTGCAAAGCGCTCCGCAGCGCATCGGCTGTTTCCTGCTGCGCCTCATCGACCAGCGCAAAAAAGGCCCCATCACCATCAACCTGCCGTACGACAAAACCCTGCTGGCCCTGCGCCTTGGCATGCAGCCCGAAACCTTCTCCCGCGCCCTCGCGCGCCTGAAGGACGAAACCGGCATGCGCATCAAGGCATCAACGGTTGAAATCGACTCTGTCTCGACTTTGGCCGACTATGCCTGCGCCGCCTGCAGTTCCGGCTTCCCCTGCGCCGACAAGTAACCAGTCCCAGTCCAGCAGCGCAGGCTGCCCGATATACATCGCAGGGTGGTTGACAACCATCTCCAGCATGTCCATCGGTACTCGCCATGCGCGCTTTTCGCCAAAACACGCCTCACACCCGCAACAGGTTTCAGGCAGGAACCCAAGCTGCCCCTGCCGTAAAACCGCGGAAAAGCTGTGGTTTCCGATTGTCATGGCCAGATGCAGCCGCAGCGTGGCCATGCCCGCCGCATCCCATATCTGGCGATAGGGAAAAACCCCGCGATGCGCGGCGAGCGATGCGTTATAAACGTCAAGAAACCGCGCCACGCGGGGCTTCAGGTCGTTTTCTGCCAATGCATGGTCCATGCTGGCATTCCTGCCCTGTTTCAATACCCCCGCGCCTTGACGGAAATCAAAACCCCTTTTGCCTAGAAACCCCGCAACCTGTATAAGAAACAGGGCCAACAACAGGTATGGATTCATCGTGTCGCTGACCAAGAAAATCATCCTCCTTCTCATAATCGTCGCATGCGGTCTGGCTGGCATTTCATACCTGTCGCAGAAAAAGAAAGCCGCCCTCATCGGCATCGCGGCGGAAGCAACGCCCCCCAGCATCACCGTCGTCGCGGCGCGCACGCAGCCCATCGCGGGTGAAATCGCCGTCACCGGCACCCTCGTCGCGCGGGAGGAAGTGCTGGTCGGCGCCGAGGCGGAAGGCTTGCGCATCACCGACATCCACGCCGACGAAGGCGATACCGTAAAGGCCGGCCAAATCCTGGCCGACCTCGCCCGCGACACCATCGATGCCCAGATAGCCCAGAACGCCGCCTCCCTCACGCAGGCCGAAAGTCAGGTCACCAGCGCACAGGCCACGCTCGATGAAGCGACGGCGGCCTTGGGCCGCACCCAGACGCTCAAGGCCGAAGGCTTCCAGACGCAGGCCGCGCTCGACCAGCGTGAGGCCGCCACCAAAACCGCCGCGGCCCAGCTCGGCGCCGCCAAAAGCGCCATGGACGTCGTCCGCGCGCAGGGCCGCGAATTGCAGGCCGGCCTCAAGCGCCGCTACCTGCGCTCCCCGGTGGACGGCATCATCGCCCGCCGCAGCGCCAGTCTGGGTCAGGTCGTCTCCGCCTCAAGCGAACCCCTGTTCCGCATCATCGAAAACGGTGATCTGGAATTGCTGGCGGAAGTGCCTGAAAAAAGCGTCGCTTCCATGCAGGTCGGTCAGCCCGCCACCGTCATCACCGACGGCGGCATTGCCGTGGCAGGTCAATTGCGCATCGTCTCGCCCGAAATCAACAACGTCACGCGCCTTGGCCGCATCCGCATAAGCCTGCCGCACGACGCGGGCCTCAAGACCGGCGCCTTCGCCCGCGCCGCCATCCGGGTCGCAGAAAAAGACGCGCTGGTCGTCCCCTCCCGCGCCGTTACGCACGATGAAACCGGCGCCTCCCTCATGGTCGTCAGCGCCGATAAGGTCCATATCCGCAAAGTCCGCACCGGCCTGACCGACGCCGGCAACATCGAAATCGTGGAAGGCCTGCAACAGGGTGAAATGGTCGTCGAAAAAGCAGGCACCTTCCTGCGCGATGGCGATACCGTGCACCCCGTAACCGCAGCCGAAGGCGCACAGACTGCCCCCGCAACTGAAACCGAAGGCGACTGACCATGGCCTTCAACATATCCGCCCGTGCCATCCGCACACCCATTCCTTCAATCGTCCTGTTCGCGGTCCTCGTCATTCTGGGCGTGTTCAGCTTCACCCGCCTGCCCATCACCCAGTTCCCCAATATCGACATCCCCCTCGTCTCCGTCAGCGTGACCCAGCAGGGCGCAGCGCCCGTGGAAATGGAATCGCAGGTCACCAAGCGCATCGAAGACAGCATCGCCGGTGTCACCGGCGTCAAGCACATCACCTCCACCATTACCGACGGCGCCTCTTCCACCATCGTTGAATTCCAGCTTGAAATCGACACCGACCGCGCGCTGAACGACGTCAAGGACGCCATCTCCCGCATCCGTGCCGAACTGCCCAGCTCCATCGACGAACCCATCGTCAGCCGCATCGACATCGAAGGCCTGCCCATCGTCACCTACGCCATCACCGCCCCCGGCCAGACGCCGGAGGAACTCTCATGGTTCGTGGACGACCGTCTCGCCCGCGCGCTCCAGACCGTCAAGGGCGTCGCCAAGGTCAGCCGCATCGGCGGCGTCGACCGTGAAATTCAGGTCGCGCTCGACCCCGCGCGCCTGACCTCCCTCGGCATCACCGCGGCGGAGGTGAACAACCAGCTTCGCGCCACCAGCGTTGACCTCGCTGGCGGCAAGGGCGATCTGGGCGGGGCCGAACAATCCATCCGCACGCTCGGTCAGGCCGTCACCATCCCCACGTTGGCGCAGAAAACCATCGCCTTGAATGATGGCCGCAAAGTGCGCCTGTCCGACATCGCCACCGTCACCGACACCATCAAGGAACCGACCCAGTTCGCAAGCCACAACGGGCGCGAGGCCATCGCAATCCAGATCTATCGCGGCAAGGGGCAAAGCGATACCAGCGTCGAACGCGCCGTCGCCGCCAAGTTCACCGAACTGCGCAAAACCTACCCCGAAATTTCCATGACCGTCATCGACAACGCGGTCGACTACACCTACGGCAATTTCAAATCCGCCATGCACACCCTTATGGAAGGCGCGGTGCTGGCCGTCATCGTGGTGTTCTTCTTCCTGCGCGACATGCGCGCGACCATCATCACCGCCATCGCCCTGCCTTTGTCCATCCTGCCCACCTTCTGGGTCATGCAGTCCATGGGCTTTTCGCTCAACCTCGTAAGCCTTCTGGCCATCACCCTGGCCACCGGCATTCTGGTGGACGACGCCATCGTCGAAATCGAAAACATCGTCCGCCACATGCGCACCGGCAAGTCTCCGTACAAGGCTTCGCTGGAGGCCGCCGATGAAATCGGCCTCGCCGTCATCGCCATCAGCATGACCATCATCGCCATCTTCATGCCGGTCAGCTTCATGGGTGGCATCGCGGGGCAGTATTTCCGCCAGTTCGGCCTGACCGTGGCAGTCGCGGTCTTCTTCTCGCTGCTGGTCGCCCGCCTCATAACGCCCTTGCTGGCCGCCTACTTCCTGCGCCCGCACGACGTGCATGAAGAGAAGGACGGCGAACTGATGCAGCTTTATACCCGCATCGTGCTCTGGACCATCAGGCACCGCATTCTTTCGGTCGTCATGGGCCTCGGCCTCTTCGCAGGCTCCGTCATGTCCATGGGCTTCCTGCCCTCCGGCTTCCTGCCGCTGGAAGACCAGTCACGCTCCCTTTTCGCGGTCGAACTGCCCCCGGGCAGCACGCTTGAGGAAACCCGCGCCGTCACCGCCAAAATCGCCGAAGGCATCAGCAAGAAGCCGGAGGTTGAAAGCGTCTTCGTCAACGGCGGCGGCATCCTCGGCGGCGGCACCGAGGTGCGCAAGGCCAGCATCATCATCAACTACGTCCCCAAGGGCGACCGCGACATCAGCCAGAAGCAACTGGAACAGAACATCGTGACCGACCTGAGCGGCATGCCCGACATCCGTTACTGGTTCTCGAACGACGGCGGCCAGCGCGCCTTCACCATGATCGTCGCCGGCATCAACGGGCAGGACGTCGAAAAAACCGCGCAATCCCTCTACACCGAAATGAAGGACATCAAAATCCTCGGCAACGTGGTGTCCTCGGCCGCGCTCGCCCGCCCCGAAATCCGCATCACCCCGAAGGACGACGTAGCGGCCTCCCTTGGCCTCACCACCACGGCCCTGTCCGAAACCATCCGCGTCGCCACCATCGGCGACATCGATTCCATCCTCACCAAGATGAACATCGACGAACGCCTCATCCCCATCCGCGTGCAACTGCCCAAATCCGCCCGCGCCGACCTCGACACGCTGGCCAACCTGCGCATTCCCACCCCCGGCGGCCCCGTGCCGCTGTCGCTGGTGGCCGACATCACTTTCGGGCAGGGTCCCAGCATCGTCGAACGCTATGATCGCCAGCGGCAGGTAAAACTGGAAGGCGACCTCATCGGCACCGACGCGCTGGGCGACGCGCTGAAACAGACCTACGAACTCCCCACCGCCAAAAACCTGCCGGAAGGCGTGACGTTAAAGGAATCCGGTGACGCCGAAGTCATGGCCGAAGTCTTCACCAGCTTCGGCATCGCCATCGGTGCGGGCGTCATGATGGTCTACGGCGTGCTGGTCCTGCTGTTCCACAGCTTCCTGCTGCCCATCACCATCCTGTTCTCGCTTCCGCTGTCCATCGGCGGCGCCATCATCGCCCTGCTCATCACGCAAAACCCGGTCAGCCTGC
>JAMIFL010000090.1:0-12664 GCA_035906295.1 Alphaproteobacteria bacterium
CGTCGCCGTGTTCGTACCTGAACTCAGCGTGTCCGAAGCGGTGATCGTGCCGCCGAAATAGACCGAAACCGGCGCGGTCGCGTCCGCGATGGTCACAGCGACCGGCACGGTATAGGCGACTTCCGAACCGGCACCGATTTTGTAGGTGATGTCCGAAAGCGCGGCGTCGGTGTCGTTGTCGAACGCGCTGGGCGTTGCGACGGTCATGGTGATGACCGAACCGTTCTGCGCGGCGGTACCATCCGTGATGCTGATGTCGATCTGGGCCGGGGTGGTGTTGGCAGTGCCGACGCCTTCAGCCGTGGCTGCGGTCCCGGCGGTTTCGCTAACCGTGCCGGCGGTGTCCTTCACCCAGGTCGTGGGGGTCGAACCGGCCACGAAATACCAGGTGCCGAAATCCATGTCGGCCTGTTTGTCGGCGTCCAGCGCGCCCACGATGTTGATGGATGCGCTGATGTCTGCGTTGTCGGCGGCGCGGACGGCGAGGGGGGCCATGCCCAGCCCTGCAATCAGTGCGCCTACGGCCGCGTAATGCTTGATGTTGGTAACGTTCATTGCGGATTCTCCTGCGTTACGGAACACATCTTTCGTATGTCCCAATGGTTATCTTTCTGAGCCTTTTTACCAGTACTGCAATCCGGCTTTCTTACGAGTTCTTCGCCCATTTCATGCCGAATCAACCTGCCGTTAAAAATATCATAAAGGGTGCATGGATAATATAAGGTTAACGAATGTTAACGATATGGAAACGATAAGCCATTTCAATAACTTCTGAGTCATTCACGAGCATTATTCATAAAGATTAATCGCCCGGAATGGCACACCCTTTGCACAAGTAAGGGGCATGCGTCTTTATGCCTTGTTCACACTGCTTGTCATCGCGGGTTCCACCCCGGCGATGCCTGTGTTCGCGCAAGGCCCCGATGCAGCGTCCACGCCTGCCGCGGCCCCCGCCCCCATGCCCCCTTCGCCCGCAGCCCATGCCGCGCTGATGGATCTGGCGCGACAGTTCGTCGCGCGCGTGGGCAAAAAGTTCGACCAGGCGGATGAAGCCATGGGCCTGCGTAAAAACGCGCCCAAGGTCGTGCTGCCCGAAGGTGAAATTTTATTCTTCAACCTCATGCTGCCCGACGGCGTGGCGGTCAACAGCATCGTCAGCACCAAGGTTGGGCAGGGGGGCGAGCTAGCCCTCTCCCTGACCGACCTTGCAAACGCGCTGGAACTGCCCATCGCCGTCGACGGCGCATCCGGCATCGCCGAAGGCTGGTACATCCGCGAGGACAAGACCTTCGCCCTCGACCTCAAGCGCCGCAGCGTCAGGACCGCGGAAGGCGAATTCACCCTGTCCGGCCATGTCGTGGCCGAAGACGGCGACATTTTCGCCCCGCTGCCCGAAGTCAGCCGCTGGTTCGATTTTGAAATCACCCCCCGCGTTGCGTCGCTGGAATTCGTGGTCAAATCCGCCGAACCGCTGCCCATCGAGGCGCGCCTCGCCCGCAACGGCAAAGGCATCTACAAAAAACCCAGCCCCTACCCGGAATTGCCGCTTCATCAGGACGCCCCCACCGGCGCGGCCTTCCCCTTCGTGGACGTGACCGCAAACGTCGGCACCTTCAAGGACGGCCAGACCGGCGACACCGAAACCAGCGCCAACAGCTCCGTCACCACGCACGGCGATGTCGGCGGCGGCGTGCTCATCACACGTTCGCAGTTCAACGACGAAGACAGGCTGTCCTCCCTCCGCGCCACTTACCGGAAAGATTCGGCGAAGGCCGACCTGCTCGGCCCCCTGAAGGCCCACACCTACGAACTGGGCGACCTGACCCCCGCGCAACTGCCGCTGAGCTACCATGGCAATCTCGGCTCCGGCGCGCGCGTCACCAACATCGACCCCGCGCGCAATTACTTCAACCCCTCGACGGCGCTGACCGGCAGCACCACCCCGGGCTGGGACGTCGAACTCTATCGCGGCACCGTCCTCATCGACCGCCAGACCGTGGGGCAGGACGGCGTCTACAATTTCAGCCAGATCGACCTCTTCCGCTCGCGCAACGATTTCCGCCTCGTCTTCTACGGTCCGCAGGGCCAGCAGCGGGAAGAAACAGTCTCCGTCCCCGTCGACCCGTCACGACTAGCCGATCAGGGCGGCGTGTATGACATCGCCCTCACCGCCGACGGCACGCAAATCTACCGCAAGAAAGACGGCCCCGACAATGAAGGCGACGCTCGCCTGACCGCCCTTTACCAGCACGCCGTGGGTGACAGCAGCGCGGCCCAGCTTGCGCTTGAATCCGGCACCCGGGGCGACCGGCGCGTCACCACCGGCCATGCCGGCATTTCCACCGTTTCCGGCCCGCTTCTGAGCAACCTGAACGCCGCCGTGCAGGACGACGGCGAAGCCGCGGTGGAACTCATCAATACTATCGACATCGGCCGCCATCAGTTGCGCAACGACCTCGTCGTCGCCTCCAGCCGTTTCGACGTCAACGAAGACGCGGTCGACCGCGCCATGGTCGAAAACGAATTCCTCGCTTACGGCCCGTCCCCCATCGGCATCGGGCGCAACACGCAATACACGCTGGCCGTCGATTACGGCATTCTGGCCGACGACGTAACCCGCACGCGCACCGACCTTGGCCTCACCTGGCTCTGGGGTCGTGTCTATTTCAACCAGCACTTCCGCTATCTGCAGACCACCAATGTTGATGACACGCTGGACAGCGTCACCGTCGCGCGTGGCTCCATCGGCAACACGCGCATCAACCTCGATGTCGACTACAACCTGAAACCTGAAACCGCGCTCGACTTGGTCGAACTGGAATTCCAGCGCAGCCTGTCCGACTCGCTGGACCTTCAGCTCACCCTCGCGCATCAGGCGTCCGATAATCTCGATTCCGGCAGGCTGCAGGCCAACTGGCGCACCGGCCACGGCATCATCTCGCCCAGCGTGAGCTATAATTCCGACGGCGACATGGCCGCCATGATCAACACCAGCTTCGGCATCCAGCGCGACCCGCTGACCCGCGACATCCGCTTCAACGACGAACAGGCAGGCTCCAACGGCAGCGTCGCGGTCATGGTCTATGTCGATAAAAACGGCAACAACATCCGCGACGATGATGAAGACGCGGTCGAGGACGCCACCATCCAGATGGCGCAGAACGGCGGCTCCGCCAAAACCGATAAAAGCGGCTACGCCTTCTTCAACCGCCTGCAGAATTTCCGCCAGACCGACGTGGTGCTGGTGCCGGAATCGCTGGCCGACCCGTACTGGCTGCCCGCGGGCCGCGGCGTGTCCATCCTCCCGCGCGAAGGTCATCTGACCCAGCTCAACTACCCCGTCCATCTGGGCGGCGAGGTTGAAGGCACGGTCTTCGGCCGCGGCGCGCAGGGCAGCAAAGCGGGCGAGGGGGACCGCATCCCCCTGCGCGGCGTCTCGCTCGGCCTCTACAACGCCGCCGGCAAGAAAGTGATGGGCACAATCAGCGAGCAGGACGGCTATTACCTCTTCGCCCCCGTGCCGCCGGGCGATTACATGATGGTGGTCGACAACCCGCGCACCCGGGGCGATAGCTGGTCACGCCCCGACCCCACCCCCGTCGCCATCGGTTTCGACGGCACGCAGGTGCTGGGGCATGACATCTACCTCGCCAGCGGCCCCGATGTTGCCGTGCAGGTGCTGGAAGGTGAAACGCGGGTCACCGCCGACGACCCCGGCTTGGCTCCGAAGGCGTTGGACGATAAAACCGTCGTGCTGAATCTCGGCGCGTTCCATTCCCGCGTGCTCATGGGCGTCATGTGGTACAAAATCCGCGCGGCGGCAACCGATGCGGTGGCAGGCCTTGAACCGCTGGTCGAACCCAGCGAAAGCTACGCCGCCCCCAAAACAGGCGAGCATACCCTGCGCATCTCCGCCGCCGACCTGACGCTGGAAGACGCCAGCAAACGCTGCCGCGACATCGTCCTCGCGGGTCTCGCCTGCACCGTCGAAATCCTGCCCGGCGGCCTGCGCGTGGCGTCTTCAGGCACCCCCGCCACCCTCAAATGAATGAACCCCGCCTGTCCGGGGCGGGGTTCAAAAGGCGTCGCCGGCCCGAACGAATTAGTTCGGGCGCGCCGCCGGCGCCGTTACACGGCGTGTCGGTTTTTTCTCTACAGGCTCCATGTCCTGCTTGGCCGGTGCGAAGGCCTGCGTGGTGCGCGCAGCCGCAACCGTGAAGGATGCCTTTGATGCCGGGTGCGCCGCGCGCAGGAAACCTGCGTGGTCGCCGTGGCTTGCAGCCTTTATGGCTTCCAGCGCCTTGCCCGGGTCCGCCTTCTTGCCGAGGATGGACGCGGCCAGCTCACCCGCGACGTTTTGCGGAACCGCGTGGGCGCTGTGTTGGAAACCGCCTGAAAGTTTGCTCATGCTCTTATCTCCTTAGTGCTGCGTGCGCTTGGCCTTTGAAAGGTCCAGCTCGCAATAGTTCATCGTCTGCAGCCACAGGGCGTATTTGGGTAAATCCTTTTTGTCCGGCATAAGCCCGGTAAGGCCGGGGCGCATTTCAACCCGGATTTTCGAAATATCGGTCTTCCAGTCGTAGACCATGGTGTAGGACGTGCCCGGTTTTTCGCCCGGCACTTTTTTGTATTTGATCTGTCCCGGTGAAAGCGATTCTTCCAAGCCCGCTTCCCGGACGAAATCTTGTGCGCTTACGTGCATGTCACACCCATTCTTTCTTACGTTTTCAGACGGTTTCCGGAGCTTTAAAGGCCCTCTGCTTGTTTCGTCTTGCGTATACCTTATGAAAAATAAGTAAAGGTGTGGTTAACGCCGTGCGGCACCGCACAGCAACCTGAAATTTCAAGCATTCGCGCCAAAGTCTTGGTATCATCGAAAGATGCGCAAAACGATATTCCATACCCTTGTCTTCGCAGCCGCTTTGGCCGTTGCGATGCCCCTGTCCGCCATAGCCCAGGACGCTGGCAACAACGGCGCCGCCGCCAACAACCCCTACGGCCCGCTGGCCAACGGCGCCGGCGTGCGCTCCTCCGGCGGTGCGCCGGTTTACGTGACCGGCTCCGCGCCCATCAACCTCAACCCCGGCGGCTATATCGCGCACCCCGAACAGCAGCAGGACCCCGGCACCCTGAACAAGCAGGGCCTGGCCCCGCTGTACCAGACGCCTGCCACCACTTCGGCCCAGTCCTATAATCAGGTGCAGGCCCAGTTGCGCAACCGCGCCGGCGTCAATCCGCGCGCCCGCAGCATCCCGTCGCCGTTCAGCGATTAACACGGCCTTGCCCTTTTGCCTGAAAACGCGTGTCATCCCTGTCTGAACACTCAGACGGGGATGAACTTTTATGGACGTAATTTTGCTGGTGCTGACCTATGCGGGTCTCGGCGCTGTCGCGGGGCTTCTGGCCGGGCTTCTGGGCGTCGGCGGCGGCCTTGTCATGGTGCCCGGCCTCTACTGGGTGCTGACCGGGCAGGGGCTTGAGGCGGGCGCCATGCATATCGCCGTCGCAACCTCCATGGCGGTCATCATCCCCACCGGCCTCATGTCGGCGCGCAGCCACGCGAAACGCGGCGCGGTGGACTGGGCCTTATGGCGCCGCTGGCTGCCGGGCGTCATTGCGGGCGTTGTCGCCGGCACGCTCTTCGCCAACCACATGGATAAAGACTCGCTGCGCCTGTTTTTCGGTATCGCGCTGCTCTGCCTCGCGGGCCTTTTGTTGTGGACGCCGCATGAAATAAAAGGCCGCACCCTGCCGGAAACACGTGGCGCCATGCTGCCGCTGGGCGCGGTCATCGGCATCGTCTCCGCCATGGCGGGCATCGGCGGGGCGACGCTCAGCGTCCCCATGATGCGCTGGATGAACCGCCCGCTGCCCCGCGCCATCGGCACGGCCTCCGCCCTTGGCGTGGCCATCGCCATTCCCGCCTGCATCATGTACCTGCTGCTCACGCCCGCGGGTGTGGTTGATGCGCCGTGGGTCGTAGGCTCGGTCCATATCAAGGCGGCGGCATGCCTTGCGCTCGCCAGCATGCCCATGGCGCCCGTCGGCGCGCGGCTCACGCACAGCCTGCCGGTGCGCACGCTCAAAATCATCTTCGTCAGCTTCATGACCGTCATCGCCGTCAAGCTGCTGGGCGAGGGGCGCTTCTGGTGAACCTGCGCGTCGCCATGCTGGCGGGGGCGGCGGCGCTCTATGCGCTGGCGGGCAGCCCCACGCCGGATAATCCGGGCTGGGCTGAAATCGCAATCCTCCTGCTGTTGCTGGCCGCCATTCCGTGGCAAAAACCGCGGGGCATCTGGGTCGCGCCCATGGCGCTGCTGCTGGCCTATGGCGCAACCGTGCCGCTGCTGGTGGGTACGCTGGCCGGTGCCGCGCCCGCCGACATACTGCGCGACATGATAGGCTTCGCCGCGCTGGCCATGCCGCTGCTGTTCGCGCCGCTGTTCACCGATAACCGCGCCCGCGCCATTCTGCTCGCCATGCTGTGCGGCACGGGCATCGCTTTCGCAGGCCGCTACCTCGCTGCCACCTCCACCCCCGTGCTTGGCGCCATCGGCATGATGGGCGGCGACCCCGGCCTGCTGTACCTCGCCAACTCCCCCGCCGTGGCCTTTGCGGCAACATGGCTGCTGCTGCACGGCTGCTTCGGCGAAACGCGGGGAACCCGTGCCGCGCTGTGCATCGCGCTCGCCGTCATCCCCATCCTCGCCATGGCGGGCATGATGCAGCGGGCGACATTGGTGCTGCTGGCATGTGCGTGGTCCGCGCTCTTCCTGCGCGCCTGCGTCTTTCAGCCGCGCCGGGCACTGGCGCTTGCGGGCGTTCTTGCCGCGGCCCTGCTGGTGATGTGGGAACCGGTCGGCAACCTCGTCGCCAATCTGTACGGCAAGACGCTGGCCGTAGGCTGGAATGCGCGGGGCGCGGAATTCACCGCGCTTCTGGCGCAGTTCGAAGGCCACCCCCTGCGCGCCGTGTTCGGCGCCGGCTGGGGTTCGTATCTCAAATCTCCCGCGGTGGGCGATACATGGGTGCGCTTTTCCCACGCGCTGCTGACCGCCACGCTCTGGAAGGCGGGCGTCATCGGCCTCGTGCTGGCCTGCGCCGGGCTGGGCGCGCTGGTTGTCGATGCCTGCCGCCGCCTGCGCGCCGATGCCCCCATGCTGCTGGCGCTGGCGGTGCCGCTTATCCCCGCGCTGTTTTTATACGGCAGCTACAAATCCTTCTGTTTCGGGCTGCTGCTTCTGGGCCTCGCCGTGCTGATTGGACAAACCGGCCCAAGGGGTGTTAACCAGACTCCTCAATTCCAACCCGCTGCCTCATGAAACCACGTCCCAGCATCCTGATGGTCAACCGCGCCTACCCGCCCTTGCGCGGGGCGACGGGCCGCCTGATGCACGACCTGGCGCGCCATCTGGTCAAGGCCGGTTTCAACGTCACCATTCTGGCGACGACGGAAGGCAAACCCACACAAAGCCGCCGCGGCGCCATCGGCATCACCCGCATCGCCGCCGCGAACAGGCGGGGCTTCATCGGTTACGGCCAGACCATGCTGCGCCTGTTCCGCGCCATGCTGGCGCAGGACCGGCACGACATCGTCATCACCCTGTCCGACCCGCCAATGCTGTATGCGCTGGGCGATGTCATCGCGCGCCTGCGCAAATCCGCCCACATCCACTGGTGCCACGATTTGTACCCCGACCTGTTCCCGGTGCTGGACTTCCCCGTGCCCCCCGGCATCGTGGACCTTGCGCGCGCCGCCGGTCGCCGCATCCTGAACCGCGCGTCCTGCGTCGTCGCCGTCAGCCGCTGCATGCAGCGACATCTGTCCCATACCGGCATCGACCTGCGCCGCACCGCCGTCATCGAAAACTGGCCCGACGCCGAACTGGTGCAGGAAAAATCCGCCGATGCGGGCGCAGGCGACCGCCCCGTCGCCGCCACCATGGCCCTGCCGCACACTAAAAACCTGCGCGACCGCAGGCTCTACAGCGACCCGACGGGCCAGAAATTCCGCGTACTCTATGCCGGAAGCCTCGGTCGCGCGCACCCAACCGAATGCATCATCCAGGCCGCGCGCATCCTGCTCAAAACCCAGCCGGACGTGGAACTGGTCTTCGCGGGCAAGGGCCCCGGCTTTGACAGTCTGGCCGAATTGCGCGCCGCGGGCGGGCTGGACAATATCCGCCTCATGCCCCCGCAGCCCCGCGCGTCCTTGCGCGCCCTCATGGAAAGCGGCGACATCCATTTAGCCACCATGAAGGACGAATGCCTCGGCCTGCTGCTGCCCTCCAAGGTCTATGCCGGTCTGGCCGTGGCGCGCCCCGTGGTGTTCGCCGGTCCCGCCGAATCGGACGTCGCCCGCATCATCGCCCGCTATGGCTGCGGCAGGGTCGTCAGGCCCGACGACGGCAAGGCGCTGGCCGCCGCCATCACCCTCTACCGCACGGATTCCGAGGCATGGTTCACCGCCCATGAAGGCGCCACGCAGGCCATGAAAGGCCGCCTCCCGCAGGAGGCTTTTGCCCTTTGGACCAACGTGGTAAAAAAAGTGCTGCATGACCGGCACGCCACGCGCCCTGACCGATAATCCCCCGCCTGCTTCGCAGGCTGAAAATATTTGGCCCGCATTGTGGGCACATCGCCGCGCTGGCCTCATCGGCCTCGGCACAGGCTTCGTTCTTGCCATCCTGCTCTGCCTCGCCTTGCCGAAATGCTG
Source organism: Alphaproteobacteria bacterium (assembly GCA_035906295.1). Classification (GTDB taxonomy): domain Bacteria; phylum Pseudomonadota; class Alphaproteobacteria; order Micavibrionales; family UBA1664; genus UBA6145. The sequence goes on from JAMIFL010000090.1 coordinate 8,717, forward strand.
GGAAGCGCGCATGACCATCGGCCCCGCGGGCCACGCGGCGGGGGCCGACCTGTCCGCCTTCCTGCCCGCGTCCGAATCGCCGACCGTGCAATACCTCATGCAGCGCGTAGGCTCCCTCACGGCGGCGGATTACGCGGTCTATGAAACGCTCACCACGTCCCCCCGTCTTGCTGCCGCCTTGCAGAAAGACGAAACCATCAAAAACCGCCTCGGCAAGCTCTGCCGTGAATGCGCAACCGAACCGGCGGCGCTGGCCCAATGGCTTGAACAAAACCTCCGCAGCCGCCCCTTGGGCGCAACCCAGATGCGCCGCGTCACCATCCGCCTGCATGACCGCGTGCTGGCAGCCGACCTGCTGCGCGCCGTTCACCGCCTTGCCGATGAAACCATCCGCGCCGACGCCCGCATCCGCACCGACCAGCGCATCGCCTACCTGCGCGCGCAACTGGCCTCCACCCCCAACCCCGACCACCGCGACGCGCTGGTGGCCCTGCTGAAAGAGCAGGAGCGCACCCGCATGATGGTCGGCATCGACCGCGACTTCGCGGCAGAGGCCATCGACCCGCCCGGCATCGCCAACAGCCCCGTCTTCCCCAATCCGGTGCTGATGCTCCCCGTCTGCATGCTGCTGGGGTTAATCGCAGGGCTGCTCTGCGGGTTGGTCCGGGCAACGGAAGGCTTTGGTAAGCAAAGCCGACAAAACCAATGATTCCGGCTACAGCCATCATCGTCACGAAAGACGAAGGCGAAAACCTGCCGCACTGCCTGCTGCCGCTGGTGGCCAAATTCCAGCGCGTCATCGTGGTCGATTCCAACAGCCGCGATGACACCATGCCCACCGCCAAGAACATGGGTGCCGAATTCCTGCCCTATAGCTGGAACGAAAAATACCCCAAGAAACGCCAGTGGTGCCTCGACAACATTCAGGGCCTCGGCGACTGGATATTCTTCGTCGATGCCGACGAAGTCGTAACCCCCGGCCTGCTGCGTGAAATGGAACTGCTCTTCGCCCGCGGCCCGCAGGCCGACGGCTATTTCATCCGCGGCCGCTATGTCTGGATGAACCGCAGGCTGCGCTTCGGCCTTGCCAACAACAAGCTCTGCCTGTTCCGCCGCACAAAATTCCATTTCCCCGTAGTGAACGACCTCGACATCCCCGGCATGGGCGAAATCGAAGGCCACTACCAGCCCGTCGCCATCGATTCCGGCCACGCCCGCATCGGCCAGTTGCAGCACGCCGTCCTTCACCACAACCTGAAGGGCAGGGGCGACTGGCTGCGCCGCCACGAACGCTATGCCGGGTGGGAAGCGCGCATGATCGCCCGCAACGCCTATCCCGCCGACCCCGTGGCATGGCGCGAGGAAGCGAAGGCGCTCACCCGCGCCTCCATCCTGCGTCCGTATCTGGTGTTTCTCTACAGCTATGTCGCGCGGCTCGGTTTCCTCGACGGTGTCGCCGGTCTGGACTTCGCGCTCGCCCGCGCCCGCTACGCCCGCGACGTATTACGCCGCCTGCACGGCTAAGCGTTTCCGGCAAAAGTGAATGCCGGTTTTGCGTAAGCAAACGCGACCGGGTTAAGCCCTTTTACGGATACGCCAGTAAAGTCCCGGCGCCACGCGCTTCAGCGTCAGGCTCAACACCTGCGCCACCCGCGCGCCCGGCGCCGCCATGCCCAGCTCGCGCCGTATCAGCGCCTGTTCATACCGGCCCTGCGCCGCGCGCCGCTGCGAAATGCCGCCCTGCTCGAAAATGCATACGGGTTGGGGCATATACCGCGCGCGCCCCTGCGCCATGGCCTGCGCGGTGAACTTGTAATCCGCCGCGATGGGATACTGCGTGTCGTATTTCAGCCGCGTGCGGCGATAAAAAATCGCCTGATGGTGCGTAATCATGCCGTAGCGAATGTTATGCCGCGCAGGCTTCAGCATGCCGCCCTCGATGGCGTCGCCGTACAGCACGTCCACCCCCGCCGCCTGCGCGCGCAAAAACTGCGCCACATGGTCCAGCACATGCGCATGCGCGAACTGGTCGCCCGCGTTCATGAAAATCACGTAAGTGCCGCGCGCCCGCGCCAGCCCCTTGTTCATGGCGTCGTAAATGCCGCCGTCCGGTTCCACCGCGCCGTCCACCACCACCCACTCGAAATCGGTGAAGTCCTGCGCCTGCACGCTGGCCCGCGTGCGGGTGAAGCCTGCTTCGTTGTGCTTGGTCACGGTGATGATGGAAAACAGCATCAGCGCGCCCGGTCCACAAGGTCGTCGGCATAAATGCCGGTGATGGCGAGGTTGGACAGAATCTGCGTGATGTCCTTGGCCGATTCCATGAAGTCGAACGGCTTGGGGTCGCGCGGCACCACAACGGTGCTGCCCGGCGTAATCATCAATGGCCGCGTCCGCGTCCACGACCTGCCCGAAACCGGCTGCGCCGAACCGTTGGGGTACAGCACGAACATGCGGCCCTTGTCCGCGTGCAGCGTGGTGCCGCCCGCTTCGCCCAGGTAATCGGCAAGGTCCTTGTCCGACCGGAACTGCAACGCGGCGGGGCTTAAAACCTCTCCCGTCACCCGCACCGTCAGCGGGCGTTTCGGGATGTACACCATGTCTTCCGATTCCAGCAGGATGTCCTGCGCCGGGTCGCGCCGCAAAATCGCGGGGTCCGATTCCACCGTGATGCGCCCGACCGGGTCGATGGTCTTAAGCTCGTCCACAAGGTCCTTGGCCATGGCCATCTGCGCCATGTCGACCTTGCCTTTGTCGTTGTTGGCGGCAAGTGCGATGGACCGTTCAAGATCGTGCGCCGCCATGGCGAATTTTTCTTTCTCGCGCTTGCGTTCGGTCGCGCGTGAAAACACGGTGCCCATCGGGTACGCCTGGTCCGTAAGCCCGCCCGCCCGTTCGATGAGGACAAGCAGCGTATCCCCGCGCATCAGGTCGTATGTGCCCGGGTTGCGCACTTCGCCGCGCAGCGTCACGGTATGGCGCGTCACCGCCTCGAAACGGTCGGGAATGCGCACCGCGTCACCGAAGCTGATGGTAACGCCATCGGCCAGCGCGTCGGTCAAATTCACCACGTCGCGGTGGCTGACAGCGCCGGTCGATACCGGCGTCAGCCCCACGTCGTTGCGGTTGATTTCGGCCCGCGTAAGGTCGGCGTCCGCCAGCGGCCCGCCCGCCACGTCCAGCAGCTTGGCCGCCGAAAGCGTTCCCGCCACCGGCCACAAACCCGGCAGCCGCACCGCGCCTTGCAGGCTCACGGCATGTTCGTGCACGAAGCCCGCCACCAGCGACGGCATGCCCTCAACCGGCTTGTTGCCCATGATCGCCTGCACATCCGTGCGGGAAAGAAGCCAGATCGAATCGCCGTCCGAAAGTTTCACGTCGCCGCGCCCGGTGTAAACGTCCTGCGGCGAAAACGCGACAAGGTCGCGCACAAGGTCCGCATCCCGCCTGCGGCTGACCACGCCCATCAGCGGGTAAACGTCGTCGCCGAACGCCTCGGGCCGCTTCAGCAAATCCGAAAGCTGCTTGTAGGCGGAAAGCGGGTACGTGCCGGGGCTGCGCGTTTCCCCCGAAAGCGTGAACGACCCCGCGCTGCGGTCCAGCGTGCGGTTGACGCCCAGTATGGCCCCGTCGCCGATGACGCCGCCGCCCATCGTCACGTTCACCGGAATCGCCAGCCGCTGCCCGTTCGTCTGCGGCGTCTGCAACACCAGCCGGTTCTGCCCCCGCGCAATCGGCCCGCCCGCAAGCTCAAGCGCAGCAGCCACGCTCACGCGGCTGTCATCCGGCAATTCAAAAATGCCGGGGTTGCGCACGTCGCCCACCACCGCCATGGTCGGCCCCAAAGGCGGCACGATGATGCGGTCGCCGTCGCGCAGGGTCGGCAGTTGCGCCCCGTCGCGCCCCGCAATCACGGCATAAAGGTCGATGATGCTGGCCGTGCCGTCG
>JAMIFL010000091.1:0-6437 GCA_035906295.1 Alphaproteobacteria bacterium
ATGGAAACGGGCCGCGGGTCCGTCGCCACGGTGCTTATCGACAAGGGCACGCTGAAACAGGGCGACATTTTCGTCACGGGCGCCGAATGGGGCCGCGTGCGCGTGATGCACAACGACCAGGGCAAGCCCATTAAAGAAGCCATCCCGGGCCAGCCTATCGAGGTCATGGGCCTGAACGGCACGCCGGACGCAGGCGACGACTTCGTCGTGGTCGAGAACGAGGCCAAGGCGCGCGACATCACCGAATACCGCACCAAGAAAAAGCGCGACACCGCCGTTCTGGGCCGCGCCCAGACGATGGACCAACTGTTTGCAACCGCCAAGCAGGACGGCAAGGTCACCCTGCCCGTCATCATCAAGGGCGACGTGCACGGTTCGGTGGAAGCCATCATCGGTTCCCTGCGCAAGATTACGGACGACAACGCGGATTTGACCATCACGGTCATCCACTCCGGCGTCGGCGGCATCACGGAAAGCGACGTTTCGCTGGCCACGGGTTCCAAGGCGCTCATCATCGGGTTCAACGTCCGCGCCAACGCGCAGGCGCGCGACCTGTCGCAGAAGAACGCCATCGACATGCGTTACTACTCCATCATCTATAACGTCATCGACGACGTTAAGGCGCTGATGGGCGGCATGCTGGCGCCGACGATCCGCGAGGAATTCATCGGCAACGCCAATATCCGCGAGGTGTTCAACATCACCAAGGTCGGCAAGATCGCGGGCTGCATGGTCACCACCGGCTTCGTCAAGCGCGGCGCGAAAGTGCGCCTGCTGCGCGACAACGTCGTCATCCACGAGGGCAAGCTGAAAACGCTCAAGCGCTTCAAGGATGAAGTGAAGGAAGTGAAAGAAGGCAACGAGTGCGGGATGGCGTTCGAGAATTACGAAGACATCCGCGCAGGCGACGTCATCGAATGCTTCGACGTTATCTCGGAACAACGCAGCGTCGCATAACCGTTCACGAGGGATCGCATGACCCGCCGCCGTATCGTCATTCTGGGCGTTCTTGCCGCTGCAGGCATGATCGCCATCGTGGCGGGCGGCGCTTACGTGAACCGGGACGAGCCGCTGAAATCCCTGCCCCCGCTGCCCGCATGGGCTATCAACCTGGATGCCGATATCGGCGATGCGAGCCACACGTTTTCGGCCCGCGTGGAAGCGCAGTTCCGGCGCGGCACCAATGTGGAGCTGGCGCAGGAATCGCTGAAAACCAGCGGGTTCAGCGAACAGCCGGAGCGTGACGGATGGCGCGTATTCAAGCGTACGGACGCCAGTTTCCCGTGCCTCGCGGAGCGGACCGTGGCGTGGACGCAGGACACGATCCAGATTACCGAAAGCCGCGGCACCTACAGATATATCTGCCCCTAGAGGACCCGATGAAACACCGCAAACAACCCGAAGGCCAACGCCAGTTGCGCGTAGGCGAAGAAATCCGCCACGTCATTTCATCGACGCTGCAACATGGCGGATTCGATGACGAAGCGCTGATGCAATCCAGCCTCATCACGGTGACGGAGGTGCGCATTTCGCCCGACCTCAAGAACGCCACCGCGTTCGTGATGCCGCTGGGCGGCCGCAACCTGAAGGCGGTTCTGGCCGCGCTGAACGAGCAGGCCTATTACTTCCAGAAGGAAATCGCGCGGAACATGAAAATGAAATTTACCCCGCGCCTGAATTTCCGCGGCGACGAAACCTTCGGCGAAGCCGAAAAAATCGACCGCATCATCCGCGGCATCCACGCCGAAGAAGACCAAGCCTGACCAATGCCTAAATATCCGCGTTACAAGCTGGACGGGTGGATCAACCTGCATAAACCCAAGGGCATCGGGTCAACCCCGGCGCTTGGCGCGGTGAAGCGCGCGCTGCACCCGGAAAAAGCGGGGCATGGCGGGACGCTGGACCCGCTGGCGTCGGGCGTGTTGCCGCTGGCGCTGGGCGAGGCCACCAAGACGGTGGCCTATGCCATGGACGCTGACAAGGCTTACGATTTCACCATCACATGGGGTGAGAACCGGGCGACGCAGGACGCGGAAGGCGACGTGACCGCCACGTCTGACGTGCGGCCCAGCCCAGACCAGATCAGGGCGGTGCTGGCGCCGTTCGTCGGGCATATCAGCCAGATTCCGCCTATTTATTCGGCCATCAAGGTGGACGGGCAGCGCGCCTACGACCTTGCCCGCGCGGGCGAAGAGGTGGAGCTCAAAACCCGGGACGTGGTGATTTACGACCTTCACCTGCTGGAAACCACCACCGACACCGCCCGCTTTGCCGTGACCTGCGGCAAGGGCATGTATGTGCGGGCGCTGGCGCGGGACATTGCGACGGCGCTTGGCGCGTGCGGGTATGTCAGCGAACTTATACGGACCAGGGTTGGGCCGTTTACCCTTGAAAGCGCGATTTCGCTGGACTTCTTCCAGCAACAGGGTGTAGAAACCGACCCGAAGGCCATCTTGCAGCCTGTCCAAACCGTGCTGGACGACATCCCGGCACTGGCGGTTGACGCGGCGGAGGCGGCCCGGCTTCGGCAAGGCATGACGTTAGGCTTCTTAGCCAGACATCAGGCCCAGCGGTTGCCCACGGACCTTTCCGGACCCATTCTGGCCACTTTAGACGGGCTGGCGGTGGCGATGGTGCGGTACGAGGCAGGCGCGGTCAAACCGGAGCGTGTTTTCAACCTCTGATACAGGAGCGTGATGTCGATGGAAAATAAAGGTAAAGTGATTAAAGAATACCAGCGCGACGCAAAAGACACGGGTTCCCCGGAAGTCCAGATCGCCGTTCTGTCCACCCGCATTTCGGAACTGACCGAGCACATGAAAATCCACAAGAAGGATATTTCGTCGCGCCGCGGCCTGCTGAAGATGGTTTCCAACCGTCGTACGCTTTTGGACTACCTGCGTTCCAAGAACGAAGGCAAGTACCTCGAAATCGTGAAAAAGCTGAACCTGCGCGGCTAATTGGCCCCTTTGTTCCGCTATGAAGAACCCCGCTTATGGCGGGGTTTTTTGCATGCGCGGCGATAGCTTGGTTTTAAGTAAATACCCACTGGATGTTCATTGTCTTTTAGACGCTCTGGCGTACACTTTTGGGGCAATCCAAACAGGGGATATTCCGGATGAGCGTTTTCAATTCCAAGACTGCATTGCTGGTTCTGGCTTTAAGCGTCGCGCCGATGATGGCGCATGCGCAATCGGTCGGTTTCTTCGGGGCCGGCGGCGGCGGCAAGGCCAAGCCCGCGCTGGCGGCGCCCGACATGAACCCCAAGGGCTCGGGCCCGCTGTTCAGCCACGACCAGCTTTACGGTTTCGCGCTGTCCGGCATCAAGCTGGGCATGACGGCGGAGGAGGCGCAGAAAATCCTGACCGAAAAAGGATTCGAGGGGAAATTCGGCTTCGGCAGCGGCAAATACGCCAATGGCGACCAGACCGTGGCCAATGGCGGCGGCACGTTCGAGAACAAAATCGACCAGCTTGAACTGAAAATCGGCACCTACCTGAACCCGGACGACAACACCAACCGCGTTTATAAAGTGTTCTTCCGCCAGAAATTCGACACGGCGCAGGACATTCCGACCTGGAAGGCCAAAATCAAGAAACGCTACGGTGAAGAACCGACGCGCGAGGAAGACCACGTCATTTACTACAGCGATATCCCGATTCTGAAGACCGGCGAGCGCGTGATGGCCGCGTGCAGCGATTTCGGCGAGATGAAGGGCACGCCCGCGTGCAAGAACATCGAATACCCGGACGGCACCCGGCTGTTGGTGGAATTCCCGTACGACGTTCGCATGGATATCACGTTGCAGGATTTGCGCGTGGTGAAGGAAGCGGACGCAAAAATGGAAGCTGAAAAAGTACAGGGCCAGAAAGACGAAGCCGAAAACGCGAAGGAGAATTTCTGATGCGGAACGGCCTTATGATGGCGGCGCTGGCTGCCCTCCTCCTTTCGCCGTTCCCGGCGAAGGCGCAGGAAAGCTTCAATTACCCGCTGGTTCTGCACGATTACTGGAAGCTGGCGCCGCCCAGCAGCTATGGGCTGTTTGCGGAATCCTATGCCAAGGAATTCCCGGACGTGGTACCGGCAGGCGGCGACGAGGCGGCGATTGCCGAAACAATAGCCAAGACGGTTAAAGAGGCCGATGCATCCGTGCCGGTGGTGATGACGTTGAACACCTATACCGGCACCTATTCGACGCCGCAAAAGGCATTCGTGTATGCGCCGTTCACCAGCAACGTGTTCGTGCCGGTGCATCCGACCCAGATCGGCAGCAACCTGCCGGAGATACAGGTGCGTTTCCTGAACGGGCCGCGCATCCGGTCCCTGCCCGCGACGCCGGAACAGGCCAAGAAATTCCCCGGTTTCAGCGATAACGGCGGACGCTACCTGACCGAGGTGACGTTCATTCCCAAGAAGGCCAGCGCGCTTTCGAAAGAACTGAAAGGCACCATCACGTCGATGGTCCTGCGCGTGGGGCAACAGGAAATAGCCAAGCTGACATTTGACCCGGAAACGGGTGAACAGCTGAGCAGTGAAATCCTGTACGACAAGGCGCAGGCACCGGAGGGCATCAGCCCGAATGACGGCAGCGCGCAGTAACGGCAAATGCATGAAAAAAGGCCCCGTTCGCGGGGCCTTTTTGCTGGGTCAGAATTTTTCGTCTGTATCGGAGGCCGGGGTATCGGGTGACGGCACGGGCATGCGCCTGTCACCGGAAGGCGGTTCCTGAGCGTCGGCCTTGCCCTGTTCAACCGCGTCTTGGCCGGGCTTTGCATGGTGGGTGGGGTTGCCTTTGGCTTCCAGTGCCGGGTCGCGCGGTTCCTCGCCCCATTTCTTGTCGACGGCGCGGTATTCACCTTCGCTGCTGTCAAACGCCCAGGTGACGGGCTTGCCGTTGCCAATGTCGTAAATCAGGTCTTCATAACCGTTGTGCTTCGTGCCCGCGTAGGAGATGGCGGGCTGGACCACCAGTTCGTCGGACAGGGGCTTCAGCGCGCCGCCATCGACCGCGAAGATGCGGAAGCGGCAGCCGAGCGAGCCGCAGTAATAGCTGCTTTGGACGTAGACCATCATTTCGTCCACGCCGTCGCCGTTCAGGTCGCGGCGCACGGTACCGATGTCGGCGGCCTTGACGACGCCCTGGTCGATCGCCTCTTTCACGTCTTTGTCGGCGGCGATGTAGAGGGCGCGGTCGGCGTCGTTGCCGTCGTACCTGAAATCGACGAGCGCGGCATCGCGCGCGCGTTCTTCCGGCAGGACAAGGGCGTGGGCCGGAATGGCGGCCATGGTGGACAGGAACACAAGCACGGGCACGATACGCATAATTCCCCCTCAGGATCGTTTGGCGACCCTGCCATAATGCCCGATGATTGCGCCGGAATGAAGGCAAATATATACAATTTTACAATAAGTTATGACTTCTATCGTCCGTAAAGGGCATCCCCGTCCATTGATACTATTACTGGTTGTATTTTTGCAACGATTACGTCTTATATTAGACGATGGATAAAGGTTCCCTGGGATTGCTGCTGATGTTCCTGCTGCTGTGCGCGGCGGCGGGGCTGTGCGCGGCACGCGTGCGGGCAGAGCCGGTGCCGGATATTCACGGCGCCGCCTGGGTGCATGACGGCGATACCATGCGCATCAATGAAAACTGGATACGGTTATGGGGTATCGACGCGGTGGAACTGAACCAGCGTTGCGCCGACGGCGGCGGCGACAAACCCTGCGGCGCCATGGCGCGCGCGGCGCTGGCGGACATGGTGGCAGGCCGGGTGGTGGTGTGCACACCGCAGGGGGCCAGCTATCGCCGCGTGGTGGCGCGCTGCCATGTGGGCGGCATGGATCTGGGCCGGGCGATGGTCAAGGCGGGCATGGCGTTCGATGCGCCGTATTTCAGCCGCGGGCAGTATGCGGGCGAAGCGGCGAAGGCGCGCGCGGCGGGCCGCGGCCTGTGGGCCATGGCATGGGAAGCGCCCGCCCGCTGGCGGGCCTGCCATGGCGACGACGCCCGCGCCCGGGCGCGGTATGCCTGCGGCACCTGAGCCGTGGCCCTGACCCGTGGTCCTAACCCGTGCCATGGCATATTCCTTGCAAGGGTTTCGGTGCCTGAAAAAACAAGGAGCAAACCCATGTCCGATTTCGTCAATTCCATCATCGGCGGCAGCGTGTTCGGCGGCCGCACGGAAATCACCAAGCCCAACGCCATGGCGGAGCAAAAATTCTCCGACATGCTGGCCGAGGCGAATAGCGAAAAGAAAACCGTAAGCGAGGTTGCGGCAGCGCCGGTGAAAGCGCCCACGGCTGTCGAAAAATTCCTGAAATACCAGGAAATGACCCCGGCGGAGAAAATCCGCGCATCCTACCTTGCGCAGAAGGGCCTTACGGAAGAAGACGTCGCCAAGATGTCGCCGGAGGACCGCAAGAAAATCGAGGAC
>JAMIFL010000092.1:0-3590 GCA_035906295.1 Alphaproteobacteria bacterium
GGCGGCGCTGGTCCAGCGCCCAGCTATCCAGAATGGTGAATTTTTCATCCTCGTTCAGCCGCGCATCGCACAAAACGTTGGCGGGCGAACCATAAATACGGGCCGGGTCGGATACCGCTTTATCCACCATCGGATGCGGGTCGTTGGCCGTGACTTTGCGTTGAATGGACATTTGAGCCTCCTTTAGGCAAACACCGGATACAAACGCCGCGACGCGAAAAGGGGTTCCCCGCATGATTAATTCAGGGACATGCGGGCTTCACCCTTCGATGAAATGTCCGAATGGCTTGAGCGTATCGATATTGTCGCAGACCACCTTCACCATCGCCAGGATGGGCATGGACAGGATGGCGCCCGGAATACCCCACATCCAGTAGAAGAACACGAGACCGAGGATGACCAGCACCGGGTTGATAGTGAAGTGCCGCGCCAGCAGGAACGGCGTTATGAACTGGCTTTCCAGCACATGCGCCGCAAGGTACAGGCCCGCGGGCAGCACGGCGGGCGCAAGCCCCACATCCTCTGAAATCATGCCCACCATGGCGAACAGCACGATACCGATGATGGGCCCCACGATAGGCAGGTAATTCAGCAGGAAGGCCACCATGCCCCACAGAATGGGATCGCCGATGCCCGTGAAATGCATGATAAGCCCCGTCGCCACCCCGACGATGGCGTTCATACACGTGATGGTCAGCAGATAGGCGGAAATATCGCTCTCGATCTGGTTTGAGATGTTGATGGCGTGTTTCTTGTCCCGGAAACGCGGCAGCACCTCCACCAGCCGGCGCAGGAACGTATCGCCTGACACCAGCAGGAAGAACAGGATGACCAGCGTCTCGGCGAACCCGAACACGGCATTCTGCGTACCCGTCATGAAGCGCTCCGCGAACCCTTGTTCACGCACCGCGACGATGGCGGTCTGGCCGGGCCGTGTATCCACCGTCAGGTTCTGCGCGTCGTTCAGCACCCGCTGTAGCGGTGCAATGGGGTTACGCAGTTCATGCAGGCGCTCCCGCAGCTTGGGGAATTCCTTGGGCAGGTCTTGCGCCCATTCGACCGCCGGCGAAGCGATGGCCGAACCGATGGCGGTCCCCGCCCCCAGCAGCAGGGCGATGACCAGCAGCGCCGCCGCCATGCGCGGCAGGTGAATGCGTTCAAACCACCGCATCACGGGGTAAAGCGCCATTTTGATGAAGAACGCCGCCACGAAGGGAATGAGGATTTCAGCCGCAACCATGCACGCGGTCAGCAGCATCAATGTAAAAATGCCGCCCAGAAACCATGTTTTGAAATCCGGCGGACTATAAGGCGTGCGCGCGTCGTCGTTTGCCTGCGGCGGAACGGGCGGGCTTCCCTCGGATGCATCATCCTCGGGGGCAGCGTTGAAAACGGGAACGGGGCTGATGCCGGACATGCACCATAAACGCCCAAAACCCTAAAAAAGTTCCGGCGTTTTATACGCAGCCTGGGAATACCGCCTCACAACTGGTCTTCGATCGGCAGCAGGGAAAACACCGCGACTTCGGCGTTGCGCACAATACCGGCTCCCGGCTCGCGCCTGAACACGGCGGAACGGCCCTTGTCGTCCGCGCCATGCCATTCAACCCCGCCTTTGGCCAGCACGATGCGGTAGCTTTTTTCAGGGCTGATGGACCGTTCGAAAATACCCAGCACCTCTTCTGCCAGCGCCTTGCTGTGAATGACCACGGCGATTTCTGTATTAAGCTCCGTCGACCGCGGGTCGAGGTTATATGAACCGATGACCACGTCGCGCCGGTCGATCACGAACATCTTGCTGTGCAGGCTGGCCTGCGGCGGCGCGCTGGACCCGAACAGGCGCTGGCGCGGCCGCCCGCCGACGGGCTTGAACTCGTAAAGCGCAACCCCCGCGCGGACCACGTCTTCCCGGTACCGGCGATACCCGGTATGCACCGCCACCACATCCGTGGACGCCAGCGAGTTGGTCAGGATGCGTACGCTTATGCCCCGGTCCACCAGCGCCTTGAGCGCAGCCACGCCCCTTTCCCCCGGCACGAAATAGGGAGACACGGCCACGAACTCATGTTCCGCCGTGGACAAAAGGTCCAGCAGGCGCGACAGGGTTTTGCTGTCGCTTATGGTTGCGTCCTTGTTCACTTTCTCCGGTTCATCGACGGTCAGCTCCGCCTTCGCCCAGTGGAACGGGATCGCGCCATCCTCAAGCTGCTTTGCCAGCACGGCGCTGAGCATGCCGTCGCCTTTTTCCCGCGCCATTTCCTTGGCCCATGCCGCCCGCATCTGGCGACGCAGCTTATCGAGCGCGAAGGGATTTCTGTCCCGCTGGCGCAGGGCGCGAATGGGGAAGGATTCATCGCTGTTCCAGTAATCGTCGAAACTATGCGAAATGCGCGCGGTAATCGGTCCCGCGCTTAACAGGTCCATATCTTCGAAATTGGTGTCGGGCCGCGCGTCGAAATACTCATCCCCGATATTGCGCCCGCCGATGATGGACAACTGGTTATCCGCAATCAGCGCCTTGTTGTGCATACGCTTGAGCGCCTTGTCGATATCGACGATCAGCGCATTCATCCACCCGAACAAACCCATGTCGCGCGTGGCGATGGGGTTGAACACGCGCACCTGTATGTTCTTGTTGGAATCGAGAAGGGACAGGCTTTTTTCGACATCATTGAGCGAGATGTTGTCGATGAGAAAGCGAACCCGCACCCCGCGTTCCGCCGCAAGCAAAATCGCCTCCAGCATCAGGTTGGCGGCATCGTCGTCATGCATGGCGTAATATTGCAGGTCGAGCGTTTTTTCAGCCGCCAGAACCAGCGCGAGGCGCATGCGCAGGGAATCCTCGCCGTTGGGCAAAAGCCGGAAGCCGGACTGCCCGGGATGTGCGGCGTAATCCGGCGCCATGGCGCGGCGCAACGCGCTGGGCGTGTCGAACGGAATGGCATGGCTGGCTTCACGGGGATATTCGGATGCATCGGGGCGGCGCGGCCCTGTCACACAGGCCGCGACCACCAGCACGCACATCAGCCCGGCAAGGAGTTTGTGATGCCGGGCGTGCCAAAGTCCCAAGAAAACACCCATAAATCCATTAACGCGATTAAGGGTAAAAGGTTCCCGTTATTGGTGCCCGTCCCAGACCGCGTGCAACTTTTTATCACGCCCGCAACCGATGCGGTAACGCTCATACGCGGCAGGGTTCTTCACATAGTAATCCTGATGGTAATCTTCGGCGGGCCAGAAAGCCCCGGCATCGCGCACCTGCACCGCCACGTCTTCATCCAGCGCTTTGGCCGTCGCGGCCTTGGCGCCTTCCGCCGCCTGTTTTTCAGCGTCGCTGCCCGTGAAGATGACCGGGCGGTAACCGGGCCCGAAATCGCAGAACTGCCCGCGCCCATCGGTCGGGTCCATATGGTGGAAATAGTAATTCAGCAATTCCGCATAGCTGGTCTTGGCGTCGTCATACGTCACCTCCACCGCCTCCACATGGGGGAACGGGCCGTCATGGTAATTGTTGTACGTGGGCTTTTCGATGTTCCCGCCGGCATACCCCACCACCGTGTCCGTCACGCCGGGCGCATGGTCCAGCGCTT
>JAMIFL010000093.1:0-15643 GCA_035906295.1 Alphaproteobacteria bacterium
CAGGGCGAACAGCGTGTGGTCCTTGCCCATGCCGACGTTGGAACCGGCGTAGAATTTCGTGCCGCGCTGGCGGACGATGATGTTGCCGGCCAGAACGTCCTGACCGCCGAACACTTTCGTGCCGAGGCGCTGGGCGTTAGAGTCGCGACCGTTGCGGGATGAGCCGCCTGCTTTTTTATGTGCCATGATAAATCTCCTTAAATCCTGAAATTAGCCGACCGAGACGACTTCCAGCACAGTGTGGTGCTGCTTGTGGCCTTTTTTGCGGCGGTAGTTGTGACGGCGCTTTTTCTTGAAGATGATGACCTTGTCGCCGCGGTTGTGCTCCACCACTTTGGTGGTGACGGCTTTGCCGCTCAGCATGCAGGTCAGCTTCAGTTCCTGGCCGACATCGTCGCCCAGTTTTTCAACGGTGACTTTGTCGCCTTTTTGGACGTGGTATTGCTTCCCGCCGGTTCTGATGACTGCAAACATGGCCTTACTTCCTTAAAAATACGTTGTTCTTGGCTGCGGCGGACTATACTCATGCACCCGCCAGTGTCAAGAAAATCCGGGGATTTCCTGAAAATTTGAATATACCCCCCAAATTGGGGTAGAAAACACGGGCTGAAACAAAGGTCCCCACATGCAATCCTATTACGTCGCCGTCGGCGAAAATCCCAAAGAAATCGCCGCTTTCGAGACGGGGGCGAACCACACGTCCTACGTCCTGTCCACCGATACCATGCCGGGTCTCGACCGTTCCACCGAAATCACCCCCGACATCGCCTCCACCGCAGGCAAAATCATCCAGCCGCTGTTTCGCAAGCCGGGAATCACCAAATTCCAGTTCGGTTCGACTCCGCAGGCCAACGGTGTCCGCCGCGACGGCGTGGTCGTGCACTTCGCTTCGCCGGAAGCCAAAGCCGCCCGCAAGACCGAAATCGAAAACGTCCTCTCCCTGTTCTGCATCAAAACCCAGACCGACCCAGCCCTGCGGCTCGTCAACCCGCTGCGCTTCACAAAGCCGGAAGACCTGACCATACCCAACAACTACCCGGTCACGGTCAACGGCGCCGCCACTAAAATCCATGCGTTCGAACGTGCCGCCACCGAAATCGCCTACGTCCTGCCCACCGATACGTCACCCATGCCCGAGCGCAGCGTCGCCATCAGGCAGGACACGGCCAAAACCGCTGGCCCCGTGGCCTTCCACATCTTCAACACCGGCGGTATCAGCGAAGTCGTCTTCGGCACGGCTATTCAGGCGGATGGCAGCAAGCGCGACAGTCTCTCCATCCGCTTCAAATCCGCCGCCGATAAAGTCTCCCGCACCGCCGACATCCAGTTGCGCCTGTCCCAGTTCTGCAATCAGGTGGCGTCCACCGGCGACGGCTCGCTCATGCACCTCGTCGCCCCCATGCGCTTCGTGCGCGAGACCGATTTTACCGACCCCGCCGACGAATATATCCGCAAGGGCGACCACCCGCATCTGGCCCTCATCAAGGGCATCGTCCACGTCTTCAATAAAATGGTGGCCGAACCGCACGGCGGCGCCGCCGTGCTCACCGGCTACGGCATGAAGGACGATAAGAAAACCGTCGGCGTGCAACTGACCGGCACCTGCGCCGCCCCGGTGGGCGACTCGCCCGCATGCCCCATGTCGCGCATCACCATCGAACAGGGCCTCCAGGCCATGCTCACGACCTACGCGAAACCGCTGGTCGACCAGTTGGTCATCAAAATCTAAGGGTAAAAATCAGCCGTTGAACGGCGTCAGCTTCATCGCTTTGGCGCTGGCGTATTTCGCCATGGAATCCGTTTTCAGGGAATCCGTCATCTCCTGCAGCATCGTCGCCGTCGCAAGGCAGGTCTTGTTGAAGCACGACGCGCATTTCTTGGTCCCGCAACCCGGGCCGTCTTTGTCTTTATTCGATACGTCGTTACCGCCGGCAGCTTTCTTGGGCGCTTCCTGTGCGGTCTGAACGCCCGGCGTGCCTGTGGGCGTCGTCGGCGGCGTCTGCGCCGGAGTTTGCCGCGCTTCCGGCTGGTTCAGCGGAATGATGATGCTGGTCGGCGTCTGCGCCGGCACAACCCCAACCCCAATCCCCACCGTATTGGAATTCGCCGGTTGCGGCGGCTGCGTGTAGTTCTGCGTCTGCTGCTGTTGCTGCTGCGTATTGGCCTGCGGCTGGGCATGGTTCTGCCCCGCCTGCTGCTGCCCCGCCTGCTGCTGCCCGGTCTGTTGCTGCCCGGTCTGTTGCGTCTGCGCCAGCGGCGCTGCTTGTGTCTGGCCCTGCGTCGATTGCGTCGCCTGATGGCGGTTTTGCGTCTGCTGCTGCATGTTGATATTCACCGCCGCCGTACCCCCCGGCTGCTGCGCCAAGGGCTGTGCAGCCGCAGTTTGCGGGGGCGCGGGGTGTGCGGTTGCGGGCTGCCCGTTTGTCGGTTGCGCGGGCTGCAATTGCCCTGCGACCGGCTGCGCAGGCGCTGCGGCCACCGGCTGTCCAGTGGCTGGCTGTGCAGGGCCTGGCTGTGCGGGAACCGGCTGCCCCGACACAGGCTGCCCCGACACCGGCTGCCCTGACACCGGCTGCCCCTGAACGGGCGGCGCCCCTGTCGGTTGCCCGGCCGCCGGTTGCCCCGCGGCGTTATTGACCTGTGCGTTGCTGGCCGAACTGGTCGGCGCGTTGCCGGCCGTGCCGCTGCCGATATGTGCCTGAGTGTTCGCCGCGCCCTGAACCGGCGCCGCCATCGCTGCAATCGGCGATGGTGCCGGGGCCTGCGGCGTGGGCGCGCCGTACGCAGGGGCGCCCTGTGCGGGTGCGCTATAAGCAGGCCCCGCGCTCACAGGGCTGATGTTCGCAGGCCCTGCGTTTACAGGCTCGATGTTCACAGGTCCGGTGTTAACAGGCCCGGCGTTGGTGGGGCCCGCATTTAACGGTCCCGTCTGCGCCGGTGCTGGCGGCGGTGTCATCGCCGGGGGCAGGGTAACCTGCACGCTCTGCGCCAGCATGACCAGCGGCGCCTGCGGCGCGACAGGCTGCGGTCCCGCGGGCAGGGCGCTGCCTTCGGGCTGGCGGGCTTGCACCGCCATGGCCTGCACCTGCGCGGTCAAAACGTTAAGGGCTGGTTTCGCCGTTTCCGGCACCGCACTGGTCAGGCCAAGCGCCTGTAAATTATCGGCTACCGCCTGCAGCGCGGGCGCGCGCAGCGCCGACGAAACGTTCTGCCCCTGCTGGCCCGCGAGGTCCAGCGCAACCGCCGCCATTTTCAGGGTCGGCATCCCGGTGGCTTCGGCCAGCGCCTGCATCTGCTGCGCAATCGCCTGCGGGGCTACGGGGGCCTGCGCGGTGGCCTGCACCACCGGCGTGGTCAGTGCGGTGAATACCTGTGCGCCGGCGGCGGGCGGCATCACCTGTACAAGGCTTGCCAGCGCCTGCGGCTGGGCCAGCATCTGCGTCAGCGCCTGTACCGTGGCGGCAGCCGCCGGGTGTGCCTGGCCCGTCATGGTCAACGCAATCACGTCGCGCACCGGCATGTTCTGCGTCCGCGCAATGGCTTCCACCGCCTGCGCCGCCCGCACAATGGCGGCGGGCGTGGCCGGTGAAATTTGTCCCGCGGTGCCAGCCGCAAGAGGAGAAGCGGCGCCAGCCGCAAGAGGTGAAGCAGCCACAGCCGTGTTGGCGCTCACCGGCGTACCGGCAGAAGGCCCCGCTGCGGCAGACGTGGAAATATTCGGCGCCGTACCGGCAGAGGATGCCGCGCCCGGCGCAACCGGCGCGGTTGCCGCGCCCGTGGGTGCGTTTGCCGTCGGCGTCAAAGCCTGCGGCGCAATGCTCGCCACGACCGGCGCGGGCGCCCTGTTGCTGTTGGCGGCAGCGATGATGACCGCCGCGCGCGGCGCATCCACCGCAACCGCCATCAGGCGGGAGGGGGATGCTGTCTGCGGCAAGGCCGCCGCAATCTGGCTGATCGCGCTTTCAATCTGCCGCGCAGCGAGGTCTGTTTTAACCACGTCCACGCTGCGCACCGTTTCGGCTTTCACAGCTTGCGGGGCCTGTGCCGCGGGCAGGGATGCCGCCAGCGCCTCCGTCTTCACCGCCAGCGCCGCCGCGATCGCGGGCGCAGCCGCGCTGTCGCCCGCGGCCGTAAGCGCCGCGCGTATGGTTTTTATTTCGACGATCTGGTCGACGACCGCCTGAAGCGCCTGCGCGTCCGCGCCGCCTTTGGTCATCGTTTCGGCGGCCTGCGCCACCGCGTCCGGGCTGCCGCCGAACGCCTGCACAATATCCATATGCGCCAGCAATTGCTGCGTCTTGGCGTCTTTGATGTCCAGCGCGCGCACTTCCAGAAGGAAGCCTTTTTTGGTGCCGAGGTTCAGCAGTTTCAGCAACTCGCCGCCCGAACCGCCCGCACCGCCAGACCAGCCGGGCCTTAGCGTTTTATGGTGTCCGCCGAAATCTCCGCCCGTCGTGTTCTCGACCGAATACCATTTGACGAAGGATTGCAGGTTCGCCTGCGACGATTGCGGAATTTTACCGTCCGCGATGTACCGCAGCTCCAGTTCCTGGAACCGCTGGCCCGATTGCTTCGCGTTCTGCGCCACCACGAACGACATGTCGTCGATGACCGGCGTTACGTCAACCGTGTGGGGGAAGTAATCCGTAATCTGGCGGGTAATGTCGCCCATGGTGTCGACCACGAAGCCGCGGGCCAGGAATTCGGCGGCGTTGCGCTGGCGTTCGCACCACGTAATCATCCGCGCAATGGCTTGGCGGACATGGACGTCGAGATGGCCTTCCTCAATGCGAATATCAGGCGCTGCGGCGTCTGCGGCAATTTCCTGAAGGGCTGCGAGGGACATGGAATCGATACCGGACAAAATTAGTCCCGTATAAATAGGGAAGAGTTCCACCGGATGCAAATGATTTTCATCAATGCAGCGAACCGGGAAAAAGACCAACCGAGTCACCCCGCTTGGCCCCCGGTCGGCCCCCGAGTCAGAACCGAGTCATGCACCTTAAATGACCCGCCTATGCTCCTGTTTATATGTCATAAAAATGGGCAACTTTATTCCACGATCCTGCCCACATTTAACCACATTTAACCGTTAACTTTTATGACTGAGGGGACGGTACGTAACGTACAGGGCCCAACAAACAACGGATTTTGGTCATTTTTGACAACGGCCTGTCCGATTACAACCAACCTTTGAAAGGTCGTATGACAATGAAAAATCTTCTGCTCACCGCTGCTCTGGTTCTCGCTTTCGCTGCCCCGTCCTTCGCTGAAGACGCTGCCCCGGTTGCTGAAGTCACCACCACCGTCGAAACGACCGCCCCGGCTGTTGAAGCTCCGGTTGCTGACGAAGCCAAAACCGCCTGCACCACCGAAACCAACGAAAAAGTGAAACTGCCGGAGAACGCTGGCGACGCTGAAAAAGCTCAGTGGGACGCTGCCTTCGCTGAATGCCTGAAAGGCAAAGGCGTCGAAGCTTCCACCGAAGTGAAGACCGAAGTCACCACCGACGCTGAAGCCGCTGGCGACGCAGCCGTCGAAGTGAAAACCGAAGAAACCAAAGCTGCTGAGTAATCGCGGCTAGGTTCCTCCAGGAACGAAAACCCCGCCGGGCGACCGGCGGGGTTTTTCTTTGCTGGGTTCAACGCGGGCCATCACGTCATCTTCGGCACGTCTTAGCGTCCGCCTGTTTTCCTGGCGCCCACCTTCTTGGTTCCCGTCTTCTTGGTACCGCTCTTCTTGGTACCGGTCTTCTTGCCGCCTGTTTTACCAGCCGTCTTCCTGCCGCTCGCTGCCTTGCCCCCGCGCTTCTTCTTTGCCGCTTTTCCGGCTGCGGACGTGCCGCCCGTTTTGCGCGCGGTCTTCTTGCCCGTTGCTTTACGGGCAGTGCGGGGTTTTCCGGCGCCTACCTTCTTCACGTCGCTCTTCTTAGTGCTCGGCTTCTTGGTGCTCGCCTTCTTCGCGCCTGCCTTTTTAACCGTAGGTTTGCTTTTAACCGCCGCCTTGCGGGCCGCGGTCTTTTTCGGCGCGGCCTTCTTACTGGTGGCCGAACCTGTTTTGCGCTTGGCCGCGGTCCCGGTCTTTTTCTTCACTCCCGTGCGCGGCGTCTTGTGCCGCTTGGCGCTTTTGCCGCCTTTGCGTCCGCCTTCGCGGGCTGGCTCCTTGTTCTCTTCATGCCCCACGCCGGAGCCTGATTTCTTGCCCCCGCCGTCCATCTTGTTCACGGTGGCCCATGCGCGCGCTTCCGCTTCGCCTTCCGGCACGCCGCTTTTCTCGTAACTTTCTTCGATGTGTTCGGCCTGACGTTTCTGTTTGTCGGTGTAGGCATCTTTGTCGCCGCGTGGCATGGAAAACCTCGTGATGTGATTGGTTGTACGGCTTCCTACGACACGACTCGCGCGTGGGTTCCCTGCGCATTTGCGTGAATGATGGCTTGCGCAGGCTGCAACGACTCCGCCGCCCGCGCCGCGACCTTTTGTCACGCGCCCGCCTTTTGCCGCGCCGCGTCATCCCCCGGACCCTGCATGTTTCCGCCATCCTTGCCGCTTGCCCCCGGCTGCAAACAGTGCACAGGCCATCCACCTGATTTGGCAGCAGGAATCGACCTTATCCACGAACACCCGCACACTGTCCGCGTTTGCGTTTTAATCACTGCCAAACCTTGAGGGGAACTATGAATAAACTTTCCAGACATCTTCCGGTGCTCGCCGCGCTTGCGGCATTCGCGCCATCGCTTGCCCAGGCTCAGGTCGGCCCCGGCGCCGCCGTCAACAGCGGCGATACCGCGTGGCTGCTCATCTCAACCGCGCTCGTCCTGCTCATGACGCCCGGTCTCGCATTCTTCTACGCCGGCATGGTGAAATCCCGCAACGTCGTCGGCACGCTGGCCCAGAACATGGTGGCGCTGGCCGTCATCGGCGTTCTGTGGGTCGCCGTCGGCTTCTCGCTGGCGTTCTCCGGCAACCAGTTCAACGGCTTCGTGGGTGACTTCGCGGCCATGATGTTCGCAGGCGTGGGGCAGGAACCGGCCCCCATCGCCGCCACCATCCCCTACAACCTCTTCGCCGCCTTCCAGATGATGTTCGCCATCATCACCCCGGCCCTCATGACCGGCGCCTTCGCCGAACGTGTGCGCTTCAAGGCGTGGCTCGCCATCCTCATCCTGTGGTCGCTGGCGGTCTACTCGCCGGTTGCGCACTGGGTCTGGGGCGGCGGCTGGCTCGCGGCCCGCGGCGCGTTTGACTTTGCCGGCGGTTTCGTCGTTCACATGACCGCCGGTTACTCGGCGCTCGTTGCGGCCATCATGCTGGGTCACCGTCACGATAAAACGGCCAAACCCTACGATACCGGCATGGTCGTGCTCGGCACCGCTTTGCTGTGGTTCGGCTGGTTCGGCTTCAACGCCGGTTCGGCGCTCACCTCCGGCGGTCTGGCGGCTCAGGCCTTCATGACCACCTTCGTCGCCGCCGCCGTTGCCATGCTGGCATGGATGTTCGTCGATAAAACGAAAGACGGTAAACCGACCCTCATGGGCGGCTGCATCGGCATCGTCGCCGGTCTTGTGGCCATCACCCCCTGCGCCGGTTTCGTGACCGTGTCCTCGGCCATGGTCATCGGCCTTGCGGCTGGTGTGTTGTGCAACCTCGCGGCCCGCATCGTCCGCCACAAGTTCAACGTTGATGACACGCTCGATGTCTTCGCCTGCCACGGTATCGGCGGCACCATCGGCGTCATCGCTTTGGGCCTGTTCAGCGATCAGGCCGTCAACGGCATCGGCGGCATCGGCTTCTTCAGCGGCTCGTCCGACCTGCTGAAAGCCCAGTTGACCGGCGTCGGCGCCGTCGCGGTCTACGCAATGGTCGCTACCTTCGTCATCATCAAGCTGGTCGGCATGTTCACGCCCATCCGCGTCGATGCCTCGGAGGAATCCACCGGCCTCGATGCCACCCAGCACGGCGAAACGGCCCAAAACCACCATTAATCGCCAACCCCAATAAAAAACGCCCGGCCAAAAGCCGGGCGTTTTTCTATGTTCAGGGCCGCAACTGCGGCCCGGCGGCGAGGGGCCACATTAAATGGCCTGACCGTTCACTTTCAGAACAACGTCGATATTGCCGCGCGTCGCGCGGGAGTAGGGGCAGAACATGTGAGTGTCTTCCACCAGCTTCTTGGCCTTGTCGGCATCGAGACCCGGCAGTTGCACGTCCATGACCGCGCCCAGCTTGAACCCGTCATCCACCTTGTTCAGCGTCACTTCCGATTTCACGGCGACCGGGTCGGACCCGATATCGAGGCCCTGTTGCTTGGCGACAAACGCCACGGCCCCGCCGAAGCAGGCGGCATAACCGGCTGCGAAAAGCTGCTCCGGGTTGGTGCCCGGGCCGTTGGAGCCGGGGGCGGACAGGTCGAACGAAACCTTCTTGTCGTCGGTTTCGGTGTGGCCTTGGCGGCCGCCGGTGGCGGTGGCGCGGGCGGTGTAGATGGTCTGCATGGGTAAGCCTTTCAAGGGTTAAGACACTGACCCGAATAGATAATCAAAACCCCCAAAAAACCAACCCCCATAATTACACCCGGGTAATACTTGACGACCAAGGAATTACCCGGGTAAAATAAACTCATGACCGAAACCGAAACCTTCACCGCCTTTGACGGCGCCCGCCAGATTGCATCCGGCCCGCTGGCCGACATCGCCCTCAAAATCAAAACCGCCGCCGAAAAAGGCAGCGGCAGGCCCATCCTCATCTTCAGCGACACCACCGGCCGCCAGACCGACATCGACACCTCCGGCACCGATGAAGACGTACTCAAACGCCTGAAGAAAGCTGAAACACCCCGCGGCCCCGGTCGCCCCAGAATGGGCGTCACCGCGCGGGAGGTAACCCTGCTGCCCCGCCACTGGGACTGGTTGCAGGACCAGCCCGGCGGCGCCTCCGCCACCTTGCGCAAACTGGTCGAAGACGCCCGCAGGGCCTCCGGCCACAAAGACGCCAAACGCCTGTCCCAGCAGGCCGCCTACAGCTTCATGGCCGCCATGGCCGGGAACGAGCCTGATTACGAAGACGCCATCCGCGCCCTTTTCGCCGGTAAAAAGGCCGAAATGATGGCCCTTATCGAGCCATGGCCCGGCAATATCCGCGACCATGTCATCCGCCTGTCGCGCGGGGCGTTTGGGGCATAAAGCCGCACTTTTTTTCCGGAACGATTGCGCTATCTTTGGGCCGTCACATTCCTGACCCTCCAAAGAAAGCGCCTCTCCATGACCACCGCCAAAGGCTACGCCGCCGAAACCGCCACCGCACCGCTGGCCCCCTTCACCTTCGACCGCCGCGAACCGGGCCCCAACGATGTCGCCATCGACATCCTGTACTGCGGCATCTGCCACTCCGACATCCACACCGCCCGCAACGAATGGCACAACACCATCTACCCCACCGTGCCGGGCCACGAAATCGTGGGCCGCGTCACGAAGGTCGGGGCGAAGGTCACGAAGTTCAAGGCAGGCGACCTGACCGGCATCGGCTGCATCGTCGATTCCTGCCGCACCTGCGCATCGTGCAGGGAAGGGCTTGAGAACTACTGCGACAACGGCTTCACGCTCACCTACAACGGCAACATCTACGGCATGGGTGACGGGTCCAACACCTATGGCGGCTATTCCGACCACATCGTGGTCGATGAAAACTACGTCCTCAAAGTCTCCGAAAAGCTCGACCTCAAGGCCGTGGCCCCGCTGCTCTGCGCCGGTATCACCACCTATTCGCCGCTGCGCCACTGGGGCATCGGCAAGGGTGACAAGGTGGGCGTCATCGGCCTCGGCGGCCTCGGCCACATGGGCATCAAGCTCGCCGCCGCCATGGGCGCTGAGGTAACGATGATTACCCGTTCCAAAGACAAGGAACAGGACGCGAAGAAACTCGGCGCTTCCGCCGTCCTCCTGTCCACGGATGCCAAGGCCATGGAAGCCGCCGCAGGCACGTTTGACTTCCTGCTCAACACCATCCCCATGGGCCACGACATCGACCCCTACACCAACCTCCTCAAGCGCGACGGCGCCCATGTTCTGGTCGGCTGCATCGAACCGCTGTCCACCGCGCCCAATATCGGCCCCATGGTCATCCGCCGCCGCACGCTGGCAGGCTCCGTCATCGGCGGCATCCCGGAAACGCAGGAAATGCTCGACTTCTGCGCTGAACACAACATCGTCGCCGACGTCGAAGTCATCCCCGTGCAGGACATCAACAAAGCCTTCGACCGCGTTGTCAAAAGCGACGTCAAATACCGCTTCGTTCTGGATATGAAAACAATCTGACCGGGCCGTTGAGGCCCCGCGCAGCGTAAGCGAAGCGAGCCAAAAGCGTTGCGGAGCAACGCGCGCCGGCGGCTGAGGCGCACAAATAAACGGAACCAGACTCGAGAATGATTTGTTCTCCCTACGGATAAACCCTGTAGGGAGAATTTTTTATGACCAGATACAGCAAACGCATTCTCGGCATAACCGTCGGCGCAGTGGCGCTCATCATGGTGACCGCAGGCGCAAGCGCGCTCATCACCAGCAACGTTCTGAAAGAACCGGAAAAGCCCGTGGTGGAAAAGGTGGCTGCCAAACCCCGGCGCGAACACGTGACGTGGAACGACGCACCGCGCCCGGCCCCGCAACCCGTCCAGCAGGTCGCGGCGCGGCCCGCATGCGATGACGGCAACGTCGTCGGATACGGCATTGGCGCCCTCGCAGGCGGCCTCATCGGCAACCAGATAGGCGACGGCAACGGCAAAAAGGTCGCAACCGTGGGCGGCGCTGCCGCAGGCGCGCTGGCGGGCGGGCAGTATATTCCCACCCGCGGCGTGCTGTGCCCGCGGTAAGGGTCGGCACTTCCGGTTTCAGCTATCCTGAATGGCGCGGCACGTTCTATCCCAGGGGTGTGCCGCAGCGTTTATGGCTTGAAACCTACGCCGAACACTTCGACACCGTCGAAATCAACAATACCTTCTACCGCCTGCCGCGCGCCGGCATGCTGAAGGCGTGGGCCGAACGCACGCCCGCGAATTTCCTGTTCGCCGTCAAAATGTGGCGTGGCATCGTCCACGCGCAGGAACCCGACACACGGCACATCCACGACTTTTTCACCGCGCTAGACGCGCTGGGCGGCAAGCTCGGTCCCGTCCTGTTCCAGTTGCCCCCGGGGCGGCGCGGCTGCGACCTGCCATGGCTCGAAACCATGCTCGGCGCCATGCCGGAAGGTCACCGCTACGTCTTCGAACTGCGTGACCGGCGCTGGCTCAACGACGCGGTATACGGGGCGCTCGACAAGCACGGCGTCACCAACTGCTTTTACGATTTCAAAGGCTTCCGCAATCCCGAGGTGAAAACCGGGAAGGGCCTCTACATCCGCCTGCACGGCCCCTTAAGCCAGCCCTACAGGGGCGCCTACGATGAAGACGACATCGCGCATTACGCTGGCCTCGCCCGCCGCCACCCCGGCGGCGCTTACGTCTATTTCGACAACACCATGACCGGCCATGCCGTCACGGATGCCATAAAAATGAAGGAAAAACTTTAACCCAGCGCGTTGGAAAGATGCGACGGCAAATGCCCGACCACCACCGCTTTGCGCGTATCGTCCCATGTGAAGTAAATGCGCATGGTGAACTTCTCGTCCCGCGCCACCCCGCGTGAAAGATGGGTGTCGAGGTAATAAGACCGGCCTTCGTGGCTGGCCGTGTAATCCTGGGCATACGCCCCGCTGTTCTTGGAAATGCTGCCGCCGATGCTCAGATGCTGGTGCGCCACCGCGTCGCTGAACGCCTTGCGCAGCCGCGTGTTTTCCTGCACGTCGTTGCCCGCGCCGATTTTCTGGTCGTAAAACTCGCGCCCCAGCAGCTCCAGCGCCGCATACACATGGTCGGGCCGCGCATAAGGTGACCTGGCCGCCGCCTTCAGCGCCTTCCTGACGATGATGACCCGGCCACTCAGGTTCTCCCGCGCCCACGGCTCCATATCCGCCAGCGACGCCGGGTAACGCCCGGCATCCTGCGCCGCGCCGTTGCCTTGGCGCAGGTCTTCCAGCATGTATTCCATCTGCGTCTGCTCGACCTGCAACTCACCCAGCAACTCGCCAAGGCGGCGGACGGACTTGCCCGTCTTGTCCTCCACTTTTTGCAGATACGTATGCCGGAACGAAAGCTCGTCCGCCCGGATGCGCGCATCCGTCCACTGCCGTTCCAGCGGTATCAGCGCGCGGCGCGCCGTGCGCACTGCATCGGCCTGCGTGCGCACGCCCGCATCCTTGTGCGTCAGGTAGGGCGCAAGGTCCGCATCCGCGTCCTCGAACACCATGCCCGTATCCGCCGGCGCCTTGCCTGCCGGAAGCGCGGGCAAAGGCAGCTTCTTTTCAAACCCCGCGAAAACCGCCTCGCGCGTTTCCTCGAAACAATTCGCGTCCACCGCGTTGATTTGCGCGGCCAGCGTCCGGCGCGTGGCCACCGCCCGGCGCAGGCTGTCCAGAAGCTGCGCTTCCTCGGCCTCTACGCGCGTCACCGCGCGTCCTTGCGTGCGCACCGCTTCGTCCATCAGCGCAATGCTGGCGTCCGTATCGCTGATGGCGGCCAGCATCTCTTCGCGTTCGTCCCGCACCTGCGCCATCATCCCCGCCAGCACCTGCAAGGGTGCCGGGGCAGGGGCCGCGGGCTGCGGCTTGGCGGCGGGGCGTGTATCTACAGGCTGCGCCTGTTGCGCATCCGCCTGCGCCTGCATCTCGATACGCGCGGCCCGCGCGCGTTTCTGCCGCCCGCTGCTTTCCAGCCTGGCCTGCTGGCGCGAACGTTTAAACCGGGCGTTCAGCTTTTCGCCATGCGTCATGCTGTGGTCTTCGATGAACGCCACGAACTCGTCGCACGCAATCTGCGCGTAACGCGGGCCTTCAATCCATATTTCCCCAAGGTTCGTCGCCTTGGTGACGGCGAAGGTGTGGTCCATCCGGCGGCGTTCCTGCACGGCCAGTTGCGGCGTGTGCTGTTCCAGCCGCTTCAGGTTCTTCAGCAGCATGCGCGTGCCCGGCATCATCGCGATGGCCGCGTCCATTTTGGCCTCGATGGCGGCGGCCTTTTCCTCGATATACGTCAGGCGCATATCCATCTCTTCCATCTGGTGCGAGAACAGGTCGCGGCGGATGTGGAATTCAGCCTCCGCGTTGTTCCCGAACCGCGGGCGCAGCGTCACGATGCGCCGGTCATACCCGTCGAACAAATTCCACATGGTCTCTGACTCGGTCACCGGGTGCACGCCCGCTTCCCGCCCGAC
Source organism: Alphaproteobacteria bacterium (assembly GCA_035906295.1). Classification (GTDB taxonomy): domain Bacteria; phylum Pseudomonadota; class Alphaproteobacteria; order Micavibrionales; family UBA1664; genus UBA6145. The sequence continues at coordinate 13,298 of JAMIFL010000093.1, forward strand.
CATCTCGAACGCCGTCGTAAGCCCTTCGATAAGGTCGTCATTCGGCTGCAACGCCATGATGCGCACGATGTCACGCGCCTGCTGGCGCAGATACGCCCTGTCATCCCGCTGCGGGCGGGGGGCTGAACCGAAAATGGAAGAAATAATGCCGGACAGGAACTTCATGTCCGGTTGTCATAAGATAAATCAAACCATTACGTCAAATTTTCCCAACCAAAAAGCCGCCCGTAAAGGCGGCTTTTCTTGTACTTCTGGCCCATTGAGGGCCCGCATAGCGTAAGCGAAGCGAGCCGGGGGAGCCGAAGGCGACGCGGGGGACGGTAGTTGAGCCCCCCGCATCAATCTTATCTGCGGAACGAGAAGTAACCGCTCAGGTCCACACCCGTATCCCGATGGTCGCCGCCCTTGGTCGCCGCAAACCATGCCGCAACACCGGAGACGAGGGACGTGGCCCCAGCCGAGAACGCCGTGATGACGGCAATGCCCTTCTGGTTGGCCAGCAGTTCCGGCGTCGCCACCACTTCGGGCGTGGCGCCGGGGGCGATATGCGGCACCAGCGCCGCGAACGCAGCCGCAATGGCTCCGGCCACGAACACCGCCACCGTGGCGGTCGCCCACACCATCACGCCGTGCGCACCGTCGCGCACTTCGCTTTCATGCGGCGTGGTCCCGGCGAACGGCTGGCGCAACCGGCCTGCGATATACCCGCCGATGGCCGAAGCCATCACCTGCACCCACAGAATCCAGAACCCGATGGTGAACACCCGGCCCGGCGTGACGATGGTGTCGCTGCCCGTGATGTCGGTCACGGAAAATCCGACAGCGCTGCCGAACTGCACCATCACGATGGAAAACGCGCACGCCAGCACGGACCCCGCCAGAATGGCGCCCCAGCTCACATACGATGTATTGTTGGCTTCGATGACAGTCATGTCCGCCTCCGCTTAGTGCAGGCCAAGGAAGGACAGGATAGCCATGACGACAACGACAAGGCCGACGAGATAGATGACAGAATTCATAAGATGGTCTCCTCAAGGAAGGGTTGAATGCATGTGACCGCAAACAAACACTTCAATTGTGGGATGGTTCCCCCGTCTGCTATACCTTTCCGCATGAGCGAAGAAGAACTGATCGTAAAAGATGCCAATGGCAACCGCCTGAAAGACGGCGACACCGTAACCCTTATCAAGGATTTGCCCGTAAAAGGCGCCAACGTGACGCTGAAACGCGGCACCGTTGCGAAAAACATCCGCCTGACCGACGACCCCGGCGAAATCGAGTGCAACGTGGAAAAAGTCCGCGGCCTCGTCCTTAAAACGCAATTCGTCAAAAAGGCCTGAAGCCTACGCTTTAGGCCCGCGCGCCTCGCCCTCGGCGGGCGCGTCCACGACCTGCGTGCATACCGGCAGGAACACGCCGTCCTTGGTCACCGTGGCCTCCGGCCCCTTGTTCCAGAACGTCATGTGCGGCGTCACGCCCGCCGCACTCTCATACTTCGCGCCTGATGCGGCAATGGCCGGCTCAAGGTCGTAACTCTGCCCGCCCATCGTCAGCGCCATCCCGTGCACATCAAACGTCGCAAACGCCTTCTCACCCCCGCACGCAAACACCGCCTGCACCAGCTTCGCCCCCGCCATGTCCGGCGCGCGGGCCTTGCCCGTGCCCATCGGCCCGGCGCACCCGGTCAGTAAAATCAGCGACAAAACGGCAATCAGGGCGCGGCGCATGGCATTTCCCAAAGGTTGTGAGCATGCGACCTTCGCACAGATTTTCCGGCAGAACGAGGGGGAACAGATAAAGGCCGCGCTGCCGCGGCCCGTATCCGGCCTTCAACCGGAGGGAACAATCGAAGGAAGGGCGCTTAAAACTTATAACTCGTCGTCACCATGGCCGACGGGTTGAAGGACTGGCGCGTCACCGGGCTGTCTGCCGCGTCGCCCATCAGGCGGTCGCCCGCCACCATCACCTTGGCGCTCCACTGCTCCGTCACCGCGTAAAACGCCCCCGCGCTGAACCCGACCGATTTGATGCCCGACCCCGCGTCGTACCGGCTATAGCCCGACGCCGCCGCCTGCGCCGCCGAAACCCCGAAACGGCTTTTCATGTGGTCGTCATCCGCCCAGGTGGTGCCCACCCCGCCCATCAGCATCAACCGTTCGTTCACCTGGTAACGCGTGCCAAGCTCCATCTTGGCCGTGGTGCCGTAATCCTCGTTGCCGCGCGTCACCTTGCCCGAAAGCTGCGCCGCCCCGAAATCGTACTCGCCCATCATGCTGCCCGTGACGCTGCCGTCCACGTCGCCCATGCCTTTCAGGTTGTCCTCGTCGTCGTCCTCGTCGCGCCCCA
>JAMIFL010000094.1:0-17888 GCA_035906295.1 Alphaproteobacteria bacterium
ATCAACCTGCAGATTTCGACGGAAGTGTCAGAAGTGTCGAACGAACTGACGCTGCAACTGCCGGGCATCAGCGTGCCATCGTTCACCGTGCGCCGCGCGGAAACGACGGTGGAGATGGCGTCGGGCGGCAGCCTCATGATTGCGGGGCTGATTGAATCGCAGGCCATCGAACGCATGAACGGGCTGCCGGGCATCAGCAGCATTCCGGTGCTTGGGGCGCTGGTGCGTTCGGAAAGCTTCGCGCGCAACGAGTCCGAACTACTCATCATGATCAGCGCCTACATGGTGGAACCGTTTGCCGAAAGGGCCGCCGTGCGCGCAGTGGATGAAGCCGTGCGCATCGAGCCGCTGAACCGGGCGCTGGCGGAATCACTTGCCATCGCTTACGGCCAGTCGGTGCACACTTACGCCGAAGACCGTCCCTTCGGCTATATCGTGGAGTGAGCATCATGCAGACCAGCCGTTATACCCCTGCCCTTTTCATCGCGCTGGCCGCCATCGGCCTTGCCGCATGCTCGCCCGAGAAACCGTGGCTGATGGAAAAATCCACCCTGTCCGAAGGACAGATGCAACTGGTAGAAAGCCGCCACGTGGTCAAGAAGCCGCTATCGCAGATGGACCCGGACACGGTGAAGGAAACCGCGCGCATATACGCCAAGAACGGCGCAGGGCCGATGTACGTGGTCATCGCCTACAAGGATCACGGCAAGATGGGTGACGGCGAAATCGTCCAGCGCCGCGCCGAAATGGAAACGAGCCTGCAGGATGCCGGCGTGGCCGCCCGCGACATCGTCATGTCCACCGTGCCGCTGGAAACGGATGTGCCGGTGGCGCTCATCGCGTTCGACACGCTGGAAGCGCGTGGCCCTGCAGAATGCGAAGGCATGAAAATGCCCGGTTACGACATGAACGCGGAAGCGGACAACGCCTATGCCTACAAGACCGGCTGCGGCGTCAAGAACATGATTGCGCGGCAGATCGAGAAGCCGACCGACCTTGAAGGCCGCGCGGGCCTTGGCGGGCGCAACGACGGCGAACACCTCGCCAACGTGGTGGCCACCACGCGCGTGGGTACGCCGCGGGAATTCCTGCCCAGCTACATCCTGTCAGAGCTTGCTTCCAGCGGCCAATAACCATTTTGTTACAACGGTTTAACAAAGCCCGCCGCGCTTAATCCCGCGTTAAGGGTCGCGGGCGTAAAAATAAGGGTGGAATACACCCTTACCCGATTGATTCTGCTCATATGACCGCCGATAAACCCCGCCGCATCCTCAACGCCATGCTGCCCATGGCCAGCGTGCATGTCTTCAGCACGGAAGAACACACGCAGGACGTGATTGCGTCGCTTTCGGGCGACTGGCGTTTCGGGCGCGTGACGCTTGAGGTGAAGGGCGCGGGCATCGACGAGGCCATCGCGCTTTACGATGACAGCAAATCACCAACCGCCATCATCATCCAGACCACCGATACCGGTTCCGAATTCCGCGAGAAGCTGGAAACACTGGCATCGAAATGCGCGGAGGGCACCTCCGCGCTCGTGATAGGCCCGGTCAACGACGTGCAGCTTTACCGCCAGCTTACCGGCATCGGCGTGTCAGATTACCTTGTCCACCCGGTCAGCCTTTACGACATGGCGGAGGCGATTTCGCGCACGCTTCTGAACATGCTGGGCGCTTCGGACAGCAAGCTTATCGCCGTCATCGGCGCCAAGGGCGGGGTGGGCACCACCAACGTGGCCCATCTGGCGGCGCAGATTTCTTCCGAGATTTTAGGGCAGAAGACCGTTCTGCTGGACGCGGCGGCGGGGCATTCCACGCTGTGGGCGCAGTTCGGTTTCTCCCCCACCGGCACGCTGGTGGAGGCGGCCAAGGCCGCCATCGACCGCGACCATGATACGCTGTCGCGCATCCTGATGGCGGTATCGGAAAACCTGACCTTCCTGAACACGGGGGCGGAACCGCTGCTGGCGAATACGTCGCAGCAGAAGCTGTTTGAAATGCTGCTGGAACGCATGCTGGCGCAGTACCCGGTGGTGATTGCGGACCTTTCCGCCACCTCGCCCGCCATTCAGGCGCATGTGCTTTCCCGCGCCAATTCGGCGCTGGTGGTCACCACGCCCACGGTCAACGCGCTGTCGCTGACGCGGACGCTGATTAAAGAAATTCTTTCCATGCGCGGGCAGGAGCAGGAGGGCCTGCGCCTCATCGTCAACCGCAAGGGCGAAGTGCCGGCGTTCGAAGTGCCGGAAAAAGACATCGCGGACGCCGTGGGCATTCCCGTTTCAGCCGGCATCGCGCATGCGCCCAAGCAGTTCCTGAAGGCGGAAAGCGAAGGCCAGCGCCCCGGCGACGGGGCGGAAGGCCGCAAGCTGATGGCGGCGCTGCAACCCATCATGACCGAGTTTCTCGGCGTTGCGACGCAGGGGGATTCGGGCCAGAAAGGCGGGCTGTTCCCCGGCCTGTTCAAGAAGCTGGGGCAATAGACCATGTTCGGCAAGCGCACAGGCACACCCACCGATACGCAGAAACCGGCCAAGGCGCCGGAAGCCGTGGTTGAAAAGCATGCGGCCACCGCCGCCGCCGAAGCCCCCAAACCCAAGAAAGTTGAAGCGCCCCTGCCCAGGATGGAGCCCGAAGAGGCCCCTGCCCCGGCACCCGAAGCGCCCAAGGCCAACCCGCGCCTTGAAGCGGCGCGTGAACGCATCTGGCGCGACGTGCGCGAAAGCCTCGACCTTAAAAATCTTGCGTCCATGGAAGTGTCCAAGGCGCGGGAGGACGTGCAGACGGCGGTTGCCGAAATCGCCCGCTACCGCGCGCTGGACCTGACGAAACAGGAAATCGCGCAAATCGCCCTTGAATGCGCGGACGACATGCTGGGCTTCGGCCCGCTGGAGCCGCTGCTGGCGCGCGACGACATCGCCGACATCATGATCAACGGGCCGGACACCACGTATATCGAGGTGAAGGGCAAAATCGAAAAAGCCGACCTGCGCTTCCGCGACGGGCACCACCTGCTGACCATCTGCCAGCGCATCGTGGGCGCCATCGGCAGGCGGGTGGATGAATCATCGCCCATCTGTGACGCGCGTTTGCTGGACGGCTCCCGCGTCAACGTCATCATCCCGCCGCTGGCGGTGGACGGGGCGACCATGACCATCCGTAAATTCAAGAAGGACAAGCTGACGCTGGACAAGCTGGTGGAATTCGGCGCGATGACGCCGGCCTGCGCCAAGCTCATCATGGCAATCGGGCGTTCGCGCCTGAACGTGCTGGTGTCTGGCGGTACGGGTTCGGGCAAGACGACCATGCTGAACTGCCTTACGCGCTACATCGACAAGGACGAACGCATCATTACGTGCGAGGACGCCTGCGAACTGCAATTGCAGCAGCCGCACGTGGTGCGCCTTGAAACCCGCCCCGCCAACCTTGAAGGCGTGGGTGAAGTGACCATGCGCGAGCTTGTGCGCAACTGCCTGCGTATGCGGCCCGAACGCATTATCGTGGGTGAGGTGCGCGGTCCTGAAGCGTTCGACCTGTTGCAGGCCATGAACACGGGCCATGACGGGTCCATGGGTACGGTGCACGCCAACAACCCGCGCGAGGCCATTTCGCGCATGGAAAACATGATTGCCATGGCGGGGCTGAATATTTCGGCCAAGGCGGTGCGCGAGCAGATCGCATCCGCCGTCAACGTCATCATTCAGGTGCAGCGCCTGCGCGACGGGTCGCGCAAGGTGACGCATGTCTCCGAAATCGTGGGCATGGAGGGCGAAGTGGTCACCATGCAGGACCTGTTCGCGCTCGACATCCAGGGCGAGGACGAATTCGGCCGCCTGATCGCCACGCAAAAATCCAGCGGCCTGCGGCCCAAGTATTTCGACCGCATGCGCCAGTTCAACATGCATCACCTTGTGAACGAGGCGATGGGCGAAGCCTTTGCGGACAGTTAAGCGATGATGATATTCGCCCTTCTCGGTCTTGCGCTTACCGGCATGTTCGGCGTCGGCGTTGCCGCCGTCGTCATGCACAAAAAGCAAAAGAAAATCCGCGAACGGCGGCTGTCCATCATCACCGGCGCGGCGCAGCAGCAGGCGGCGAAAAACAAGGGTGAAGGCGGCAAGGAAGCGCCGGAAGGAAAACAGGCCGTAAGCGCGGCGGAGGTAACCGCAAAGCTTAAAAAAGCCGCGCGCGAACACAAGGCGATGGCGGACACGAAATCGCTTTCATCGCTTATCATGCAGGCGAATTTGTCCATCAGCCCGCTGCAGTTTTACATTTATTCCTTCGTGTTCGGCACGGTCATGACGGGCATTCTTTCGGCGACCAGCATGCCGGGCATGGTGGTGGGGCTGTTTTCGTTCACGTCATATCTCGGGTTCCCCAAATTCTTCCTGAAATTCAAGGCAAGGCGCCGGCAGAAGGCGTTTCTGACCGATTTCGCCGACGCGCTGGAGGCCATGATACGCCTGCTGAAAGCGGGCATGCCGGTGGGCGAGGCCATCGCCATGGTGGCACGCGAATTCACCGGCCCCGTGGGCGACGAGATGAGCCGCGTTTACGACAACCAGAAAGTGGGCGTGCCGTTGCAGGACGCGGTGCGCAAGATGGTGCCGCGCGTGCCGCTGCCGGAGGTGCAGATGTTCGCAACCTCCATCGCCATTCAAATCCAGACCGGTTCCTCACTGTCCGAGGTGTTGGGCAATCTTTCAGGCGTCATCCGCGCGCGGCACAGGCTGAAGCGCAAGGTTGAGGCGCTGTCGGCGGAAGCCAAGATTTCGGCCATGATCATCGGCGCGCTGCCCATTCTGGTTTCGCTGGCGCTGTGGGGGGTCAACCCCAGTTATATCAATCTTCTTTTCACCCATCCGACCGGCAAGATGCTGCTGTTCGGGGCCATTCTGTGGATGTCGCTCGGCGTTCTCGTGATGCGCCAGATGATTAACTTCAAGGTGTGAACATGTGGGGCATGGACATCAATTCCCAGACCGTTCTGATGATGCTGGCCGCGGCGCTGGCGGGGCTGACGTTCGTGGCCATCGCGCTGCCGCTGGCCCGCCGCATGCAGAAGCGGGAGCGTTACCAGGACATGATCGCGCGCAAGCGCAAGGACATGTTCGAGGCGGGCAAGACCGAACAGAACAAGCGCGGCGTACCGCAGGCGAACGCCAAATCCTCCATCGAGGCGGCGTTCAAGGTGCGCAAGATGGTCGGCAACATCGCCGACGATTTGCGTGAAAAGCTTATTCAGGCGGGTTACCGCAACCCGAACGCGCCGCTGAAATACGTTATCCTGCGTATCGTCATTCCCGTTATTTTCGTGCTGCTGTCCATGGCGGTGATGGCGAAAATGCAGAAGGAAGTGCCGGACGCAGCGAAGCTCATGATTCTCATGGGGCTTGGCATTTTCGGATTCCTGCTGCCGAGCATCATGCTGAAGAACCAGATTCTGAAGCGGCAGGAAGAAATCAACCTCAGCTTCCCCGACGCGCTGGACATGATGCTGGTGTGCGTGCAGGGCGGCATTTCCATCGAACAGGCCATCAACCGCATCGCAGACGAAATCGCCGACCATTCCGCCATGCTGGCGGAGGAGCTGGGCGTGCTGGGGGCGGAGCTGGGCCTGCTCAACAACCGGCGCGTGGCGTTCCAGGATTTCTCGAAACGTGTGGGTTCAGGCGCGGCCAAGTCGTTCGCCACGGCCATGATTCAGGCGGAGCAATACGGCACCGGCATTTCAACCGCGTTGCGCACCATGGCCGATGAATCGCGCGACATTCGCATGGCGGAGGCGGAGCGCAAGGCCGCGGCCCTGCCCCCGAAACTGACCGTGCCGATGATTATTTTCTTCCTGCCCGCGCTGTTCGTCGTCATTCTCGGGCCTGCAGGCATTCAGGCCGCGATGGCTTCTGGCGGTCACTGACCGCGATGGCTTCCGGCGGTCACTGACCGCGGGGGGCTTCCGGCGGTCACTGACCGCGGGGGCTTCCGGCGATCACTAAAACCTTATTCGACGATAGGTTTCATACGGCCCGGCATTTTGCGGGCGGGTTTCGTTTTTTCGCGGTTGGGGGAGACGGAGGTTACCTGTTTCACCGTTTCAGCCGGGGGCGCGATTTTTTCGGCCGCGATTTCCCTGTCTTTCAGCGTGTTCAGCATGGCGCGGTTGTTGAGGTAGACGGGGGAGCGCAGCGCCTCGCCCGTGGCCAGCGCCATGACGTTCTTCGCTTCCTTCACCTTGCCCTGCGCCGCCAGCGACATTGCGAGGTTGTTGATGACGGGCGTGGTGTCGCGCGTGTCGGGCCAGAGTTCGAGCGCTTTCTGGAACTGCAACTGCGCGTCGGCGTTTTTATCGAGGCCCGAGAGGGCCAGCGCCAGCGCGTGATGCGCGTCAGGCGATTTGCCGTCTTTCTCGAGCGATTTCTGGGCGAAGTCGAGCGCCTCTTCATATTCACCGGCGGAAACGAAGACCATGGCCGCCTCGGTCAGCATGGGGGCGGTTACGCGCTTGGCCTTGGCGGGCGTGCGGATGACGAGTTTCGCGTCTTCCAGCTTGCCCGCGCGGCGCAGGCCGCGGGCGTAGTTGATGATGTTGTCGGGGTTGCGCGGGTCCTGACGGTAAAGTTTTTCCTGGAACATCAGGGATTCCTGGGTCATGCCGCCCGCAGCCGCGTCCTGCGCGGCGGAGGCGATGGCGCTGGCCAGTTTCTGGCTGTCGGCCTTGGGCGTGCTGCGCCCGCCGGACGTGGCCGTGGCCTTGCCGGGCATGCCGCCCGCGCAACCGGCCAGCAACAGGGCGGCAGCGGACAGGCAGAGGAATTGCAGTTTACGCGACGCCATTATTCGGCGCCTTCATCGACGGTGATTTCGTTAGACCCCGGCGTGGGCGCTGGTACGTCCTGCTGTGCGGGGGCTGCCGGCACGGGGGCCGGTGCTGCGGGGGCGGCGTCAGGCACGTCGGACCCGGGTTGCGGCACGCTGGTTTCATAGCAGCGGTCGGGGCAGTAATACATGGCGACCGGGCGGCAATTGGCGTTGTTGGTGGTGGACCCGCAGGGTTTGTTGATGCGGATAAAGCCGGATTTACCGCCGCCGACCAGAACGTGCTTGTTGAGGAGGGCCTTGCCGTCCTTGTCGAGCGCGATGATTTTGGTGGCGCCCGGCTGCTGCGGCATCAGCATGATGAGGCGCGGGTTTTCGAGAATGGCGGTCGCCTGCGCCGGGTTGCCGACGATGACGCTGGCCGCGTCCTGATTGAGCTGGATGACGGCGGGGCCGTCCGGGCTCATGCGGATGGGGGCATTGTCGTCCAGCGCGTCGGCCTTGAGGGCGGGCAACTGGCTGTAGCCGCCGTCGTCCTGTGCGAAAGCGGGCGTGGCGGCCAGAAGGGCCAGAAGGGCGAGAACGAGAAGGCGCATGGAATACCTGCCGGGGCGGAGCGAATCAGACATCCACGATTATACGTGAAGACGCGGGGTTTCGGAATCGCCTGAAACCACGGGATGCGAAATAGTAATTTCATTCCTATCAATGCCTTACGCGCGTTTGTGGCATTAAAAACCGCAGGCGTGATATGGCATTGCGCATGCCGACCACACCGTCCGTTCCCCAGCCCACTGCCTTTTCCACCAAGCGCGAAGCCGACCTGACCGTGCTTTACAACCAAGGGCACGCCAGCGCCGACACGTTCCTGCGCGCGGCGTTCGGGGGCGCGCTGCCGCGCAACCTCGATATCGTCAACGTGCCGGAATACAACCTCGAATTCAAAAACGCGGCGTCGGACCCGCTGTTTTACCTGAGCGCCGCGTTCCGTGCATTCGCCGACCACTGGGGCAAGCTTGGCGTCATGTACTTCCTCAACATGCCGCGCATGGCCATCGGGCTTGCGGCGGGGGCGGTTGCGCTGTCGCTTGTGTCCATCCGCGGTTACGTGCGCCCGGGGCTGCACCCGGAACGCGTGCACATCAACGACATATGGGCGGCGGTGCGCCTGTTCGACAAGGACAATGAGGGTTTCGCCAATACGGTGGCGCATGAAGGCTGGCACACGGCGCAGGCTTATGACGACCGGGTTTCGCTGTCGTCCGCCTTCCATGAAAACCGCCATGGCATGCGCATGCTGTTCCCGAAGGAAATGTCGCGCTGGCTTAAATACTTAAGCTCGGAAGCGGAGCTTGGGGCGCGCATGTTCACGGTGGTGTCGAACGCCTATGTGCAGCACGGCGTGATGCCGCTGACCAAGCACGAGCTTTGGGGCTGCCTGATTTCGCAGGGGCTGGAGGCGCCGCACGGCGTGCTGGCCCGCGCGCAGGACAACGCCGCGTGCGCCCGCGCCTTCCACAAATTCCCCACGGTCGACCAGTATGTGCAGGACCATGCCGACCGCAGCGCCGCCAACAACCTGAACGACGTGACCGACGGCATGGATAACGACGCCGCGCGCTTCAAACTGTGGGACCAGGTTTTGCCGTGGGTTTACGGCGACATACTGGAAGTGATGGGCGACCGTTACGGCCACAAGCGCATGGGCCACGGGCATAACATTCAACTGCGCGAGATTTTCATGAAGACGGCGCGGGGGCACATGGACAAGCCCACCGCGCATGAACAGGTGATGCAGGACATGCGCACCACCGCCCGCAAGATGTGCGCGGACGACGCGAAATCGCTGCTGGAAATCATCGCGGGCGGGTTCCCTTACAAGGAACTGAGCGCGGATTCCATCCGCATTCCCGAAGGGCCGACGCGGCTGATGGCGGTATACGCGCTGGCCGCGCACCCGGGCATCGACAACCGCGAGGCGGGCCGCATCGTGGCCGAGGCCAGCGGGTATGACGTGGACACATGGCGCCAGCGCATGCTGAACCCGCCGACCAGCCGCATCAAGCGCACCATTCGCCTGAGGCCCACACGGTCACGCGGGGAGATGCCTTCGCTGGAACCCCTTCCGGGCTTCGGGCTTTAAGTTTCGGGGTTTGCGTAAAACCAAGGTTTTGCGCTATTGGTACTGCCCATGAAGCCTATTCACATCATTGGCGCCGGACTTGCCGGCTCAGAAGCCGCCTGGCAGATCGCACAGGCCGGCGTTCCCGTCATCGTCCACGAAATGCGCCCGGTGCGCATGACCGACGCGCATAAAACAGATGGCTGCGCGGAGCTGGTCTGTTCCAACTCCTTCCGGTCGGACGACGCGCAGAACAACGCGGTGGGCCTGCTGCACGAGGAAATGCGCCGGTGCAATTCCATCATCATGCAATGCGGCGACGCATCCGCCGTTCCGGCGGGCGGCGCGCTTGCGGTGGACCGCGATGCGTTTTCGGATGCGGTGACCAAGGCGTTGCACGAGCACCCGTTGGTTACGTTCGAGCGCGGCGAAATGGCCGGGCTGCCGCCGGAGGAATGGGACAGCGTGATTATCGCGACCGGCCCCCTTACCTCACCGGCGCTGGCCGAGGGCATCCGCGCACTGGGCGGGGAAGAGCAACTCGCGTTCTTCGACGCCATCGCGCCCATCATCCATACCGAAAGCATCGACATGTCCAAGGCGTGGTTCCAGTCGCGCTACGACAAAGAGGGGCCTGCGGGCACCGGCAAGGATTACATCAACTGCGCGTTCGACGATAAAGCGGATTACATCGCTTTCGTCGAAGCCTTGCTTGCCGCCGAGAAGACCGAGTTCAAGGAGTGGGAAACCAACACGCCGTATTTCGAAGGCTGCATGCCGGTCGAGGTGATGGCGTCGCGCGGCATCGACACGCTGCGCTTCGGCCCCATGAAGCCGGTGGGCCTGACCAACCCCAACGCGTCGCGCCGCCCGTGGGCGGTGGTGCAGCTGCGGCAGGACAATGCGCTGGGTTCGCTTTACAACATGGTCGGTTTCCAGACCAAGATGAAATACGCCGAACAGACCCGCGTGTTCCGCATGATTCCAGGCTTAGAAAACGCACAGTTCGCGCGCCTTGGCGGCCTGCACCGCAACACGTTCATCAACAGCCCGCGCCTGCTTAACACCACGCTGCAGATGAAGGCGCGGCCTTCGTTGCGCTTCGCCGGGCAGATTACGGGGTGTGAGGGTTACGTCGAAAGCGCGGCAGTGGGTCTGATGGCGGGGCGTTTCGCCGCCGCCGAGCGTTTGGGCCGTGCGCCCAGCGTGCCGCCGTCCACCACGGCGTTCGGGGCCATCCTCTCGCACATCACGGGCGGGGCCAATGCCGAGACGTTCCAGCCGATGAACGTCAATTTCGGGTTATTCCCGGACATCGAGCTTAAGAACGAAAAGGGCAAGAACGTCAAAGGGCCCGAGCGTAAGCAGGCGATGTCCGCCCGCGCGCTGTCCGACCTCGACGCATGGCTTAAGCAGGCGGCATGACGGACATCACCCCCCTTATCAAAAGCAACCAGATGGTTGTGCAGGGGTACGGGCCGCAGGGGTTCAAAATCAGCGGCGCTACATACACCACGCCGGTTATCGTGTTTCCCGACCGGGTGGAGGCGTGGGACGGGGTTTCCATGGATGCGCTGCTGGCGCTGAAGGGCGTGGCCGACGTCGTCATTCTCGGCACCGGCAAAAGCGTGAAAATCCCGCCGCGCGACCAGCGCCCGGCGGGCCTGCACATCGAATTCATGGATACCGGCGCCGCCTGCCGCACCTATAACGCGCTGCTGGCCGATGGCCGCCGCGTGGCCGCGGCCCTGCTGAAACCTTAAAGACGCTGCGCCAGATATACGGTGTGCCCGCCGCAACCGGGATCTTCGCGCTTATAATCGACAAGGCGGAAGCCATGCTGTTGCAGCAGGGTTTCGTATTCATCCTTCGACAGGCTTGCGTGGTAGAGCGACGCATCCCACAGCGGGTTGATGCGCTCACCGTTATCGGGACCGGCGGTGAACATCAGCGGCGCGCCGGGTTTCGCGTGTTTCATGAACACCGGCATCATGGCGGCCTGGTCGTCCCGGGTCAGGTGGAAGAAACTGTCCCACGCCAGCACGGCGTCGAACGCTTTTCCGAGGTCGATGCCCCGCATATCGGCCGCGTGCCATTCGGCATGCGCCCATGCGCTGCGGCAGGCCGACAGCAGCGTCATGGATGAATCGACGCCGGTTACGCGGTAGCCCGCGTTGATGAAATATTCCGCGATGGGGCGGCCGTCGCCGCAGCCGAGGTCGAGAATTTCGCCGCCTTGCGGCACATGGGCCAGAAAGCGATCGAGCCAGTGTTTTTCAAAAAGGGAGCGCGAACGCTCCCTTTTCCAGTTTTCGGCATTGCGTTCGTAGAACGCGACGACGTTGCGACTTTCGTCAGGCATCAGGCCGCTTTGGCGGCCGCGCCGCCTTCATACATCCGGGCTACGTATTCCCAGTTGATGAGGTTGTCGATGAACGCTTCGAGGTATTTGGGACGCGCGTTGCGGTAGTCGATGTAGTAGGAGTGTTCCCACACGTCGCAGCCGAGGACGGCCTGTTTGCCGTGCGCCAGCGGGCTTTCGCCGTTCGGGGTTTTCGCCACCGAAAGCCTGCCTTCGGCGTCCTTCACCAGCCAGACCCAGCCGGAACCGAACTGACCCACGCCGCCCGCGGTGAAATCGGCCTTGAATTTATCGAAACCGCCGAAGCTGTCGTTGATGGCTTTTTCAAGCGTGCCGGGCATTTTGCTGCCGCCGCCGTTCGGTTTCATCCAGTTCCAGAAATGAATGTGGTTCCAGTGCTGGCCAGCGTTGTTGAACAGGGCCTGTTTGTCCTTGTCCTTGAACGAGGCCTGGACGATTTCTTCCAGCGACTTGCCTTCGAGGCCGGTACCGGCCAGCAGTTCGTTGCCTTTGTCGACATAGGCCTTGTGGTGCTTGTCGTGGTGGAATTCCAGCGTTTCTTTCGACATGTAGGGCGCCAGCGCGTCGTAGGCGTAGGGCAGCTCGGGCAGTTTGAAGGTCATATTCAGCTCCTTGTTGTTTTGCGCCGTTAAAGCTAAGTCTTTCGGCAGAAACCGCAAGGGCCATATGGATTCCGATACGCTCTATTGCCGGTCGCTGGTGGAAACCCATGACCGCGACCGTTACATCCTGTCGATGGCGGCGCCAGCGCCTGCGCGCGCGGCGCTGTGGGCGGTTTATGCGTTCAACCACGAAATCGCCAAAACGCGTGAAGTGACGCGGGAGGCGGGCGCCGGGCATGTGCGGCTGGCGTGGTGGCGGGAGAAGCTTGAAGCGCATTACGCGGGTGCAGCTTTGCCCGCGCATGACGTGGCCCGCGCGCTGGGCCGTGCCATCGCCGCGCATGATTTGCCGCTGGAAGCGTTCGAACGTTTGCTGGACGCCCGCGCGTTCGACCTTGACGGCACGGTGCCCGCGACGCTGGACGGGCTTGGCTGTTACGTGGACGCCACCAACACGCCGCTGACCGATCTGGCCGCGCGTATTCTGGGCGCGGTATCGCCGGGCAGTGACATCGGCATCGCTTGGGGGCTTACGGGCATTTTGCGCGCGCTGCCGTTTCTGGCGCAGCAGAACCGCTGCATGCTGCCGATGACGATGATGCATGATTTGGGCCTGATGCCGGAGCAGTTCCACCATCTTGCCCCCTCGCCCGCCTTGGCGGAAGCAACGGGCGCGATTGCCGCGCGGGCGCGGGCGCATCTGGCGCGGGCGCAACCGACGCACAGGCTGTTCCGCGTACAGGCGCGCATGGTTTCGATTTACCTGAAGCGCGTGGCCCGGGCCGCGAACAACCCGTTCGACCCGCTGGTGTGGCAGGCGGTGCCGTTCATGGGCGTGCGGGCGATGTTCTGATTTAAGACCAGCTATAAATGGTATCGGCGGTTTCCTCGACCGCGCGGGCGCGCAGGCCGGGGATGTTGTCGCCGTACAGTTCAACCGCCTCGCGGGTGATGAAGGCGCCGTGGCAGATATGGTCGAGGAAGCCGATGAGGGTTTGCGGCGTCGGGGCCAGTACGCCGGTTTCATCGGAAATAAGCGCGGTCATGCGGCGGGCATGGTCATACGGCAGGCCCGCGGAGGTGCCGAGGTCGGCGTCTTCCAGCAGGGCGCAGGCATGGGCCAGTTTCGCGTCGGTGAACAGCGGCTGCAAAGCCGCAGGGCAGCCATCGGCAGGGGCGTTCTTTACAGCGCGGCGCAGCCATTCGGCGGGGCTTACGGCGTCGCTGCCGTCTTTGCTTACATCCGTTGACAACACCATGACGGTGACGCGCGCCCATGTGGCGTCGTCGATGCCGGCGGCTTTCAGGTAAGGATGGGCCAAATCAAGCGCGCGGCGTTCTAGGCGCATGGGCGTGTGGCGCGCGCCGCGGCGGTTGCCCTGCCCGTCATGCCCGAAATCGTGGATGCAGGCGGCGATGAACAGGTCGCGCCGTGTAACCGCATCGGCATTGGCCGCCAGCAGCATGGCGAGGCACACAACCTCGCGCACGTGGTGCTGGTTGTGGAAGGTGAGTTTGGTGGGTACCGCGCCCAGCGTCGCGGCCATCTGGCAGACAGCATCCTGCACGGGGACAGCCTGCAACAGGGGCACAATGGGGGTTATATCGCTGCCCCGCCATGCGTCGAACCGGGCCGCGATGGCGTCCGGCTCCGGCGGCAGGGAAAGCGGCCCCGGGTTTTCGGGGATGAAGGCGGCCACGCCCGTCACTTCCGCCATAAACGGCGTATCCACCGGCATATGGGCCAGAACGGCCTGAACGGTGTTGGGCATGATCATATGGTGCGGCGCTGACATTTCCATGGAATTATCCCCTTGTTGCGGGTTGCCCGCAATCCCCTATCGGCGTACGGGTTGCTGGCTTTTTCCTTCGGTTTTGTGCTATTGGGTCAGGCATGACACCGAAGACATCCCCCCAGACGCCCCCCACCAAAACCGCGCTTCAGGAGGCATGGACGCCTGAAACATGGCGCGGGCGCGAAGCACGCCAGATGCCGACCTACGACGACACGGCCAAATTGCAGGCGGCGGAAGACAAGCTTGCCAAGCTGCCGCCGCTGGTGTTCGCAGGGGAAGCCCGTAAGCTGCAATCGCAACTGGCGCGCGTGGCCGCCGGTGAGGCGTTCCTGCTTCAGGGCGGGGACTGCGCCGAGTCTTTCGCCGAATTTTCGGCCAACAACATCCGCGACACGCTGCGCGTGGTTTTGCAGATGGCGGTGGTGCTGACGTTTGCGGGGTCCATGCCCGTCGTCAAAATCGGCCGCATTGCGGGGCAGTTCGCCAAGCCGCGCAGCAAGGGCGAGGAGACGCGCGACGGCGTGACCCTGCCCGCCTATCGCGGCGACATCATCAACGGCATCGATTTCACCAAGGACGCGCGCTTGCCCAACCCTGAGCGCATGGTGGACGCCTACCACCAGGCGGCGGCAACGCTGAACCTGTTGCGCGCGTTCACCAAGGGCGGGTATGCCGATTTGCACCAGGTGAACCGCTGGAACCTCGATTTCGTGAAGGACTCGCCCTTGGGCGCACGCTATGCGGACATGGCCCAGCGCATTACGGAATCGCTGGCGTTCATGGAAGCGTGCGGGATTACGTCCGACCGCGTGGACGCGCTGCGCGAGACCGATTTCTTCACCAGCCACGAGGCGCTGCTGCTGCCGTACGAACAGGCGTTGACCCGCGTCGATTCCACCACCGGCGACTGGTACGACACGTCCGCCCACTTCCTGTGGATCGGCGCGCGCACGGGCCAGCTTGACGGTGCGCAGATTGAATTCGCGCGCGGCGTCAAAAACCCCATCGGTGTAAAAGTGGGGCCGGACGTGGACGCCGATACGCTGTTGCGCATCATCGACCGTATCAACCCGGACAACACGCCCGGGCGTCTTACCCTCATCGCCCGCATGGGCGCGGCGGACGCGCCCAAAAAACTGCCGCCGCTTTTGCGCGCGGTGAAACAGGCGGGTGTGTCGGCCATCTGGTCGTGCGACCCGATGCACGGCAACACGGTGACCGCCGATACCACGGGCCTTAAAACCCGCCGGTTCGATGACATCATCTCCGAAGTGCGCAGCTTCTTCGATTCCTGCCGCACGGAAGACGTGCATGCGGGCGGCATCCATGTCGAGATGACGGGCCAGCAGGTGACGGAGTGCACGGGCGGGCAGCACAAGCTGACCGACGCTGACCTCGCCACCTGCTACAACACGCATTGCGACCCGCGCCTGAACGCCAATCAGGCGCTGGAGCTGGCGTTTTTGGTGGCCGAGAAGATCAAGGGATAACAAGGGGTTAGCTTAACCCGTTTTGTTTTTCCGTAATAATAGATTTTTAAGGCTTTTTCGCTTAGAATGGGCTTTGAAAAAGTACTGTAAAAACGCGGGCCGAAAATTAGATAAAAACGGGCCCATATATAGAGGTGTGCTTTGTCTAAACGTTCGATCATCGCCGCGTTCGCGGTTGCGGCCGGCATGGGGGTTGCGGGTTATTTCGTCGCCCAGGAGTACGTAAAAGGCGCGGTGACGCCCGCCGATAACGGCGGCATGACGGACACCGTCAACAACAACCGGACCGCGCCTGCGACGGCTGCGTACGAACAGAACGCGCTGCCGCTGTCGAAAAAATTCGACCAGTTTCTCAACGTCAAGGACGGCGGGTTCCAGAACCCGGCATGGGAAAACCTTGTCGACCTGGGTACGGCGCTTGGGTCCACCGCGGACGTGCAGAACCTTGCTGTGAATTTCGCGCGCGGCACGCGCGGCAGCGCCTCCGACCAGATGATCGCGCTGGCGGGCAAGGGGTGGGATTATAAAATCGGTTCGCTTCCGGCGGAAAAACAGAAAGTCATTCACGGCGGCATGATGAAGCTGATGGAAGCGACCATCGCCAACATGTCCACCCTGCCCGGCTTCGACGCCGCGCTGAACAACCCGAAATTCGCCGCCGCCAAAACGATGTTCGACGCGCTGGACCAGGCGCGGCTGGAAGTGCGCGGCAAGCCCATCAACATCAACGAAATCAAAAAGACGCAAGGCGAAGTTACGCCGGACAATACGCAGACCGCATCGGTGGACAATGCCGACGCCGCGGCACGCGCAATCGGCGTCAAACGCATTCCGACGCCGGTATCGCGTACCGACCTGAACGGCAAGGATACGCGCCTCGCCACCAACGCCCGGTACACGAAAACGCAAAGCGCCAACATGGAAACGCAGGTCAAGGCGGCCTACAGCGCGCAGGCGCGCATCGCCATGGTCATGATGGGCGACTGGTATGCCAACAAGGGCGTGGGGCAGGATTACGTGCAGGTGTGGCAACTGACCGCCGACAACATCGCCACGTCGCAGAACGCAAGCCTGAGCGAACGCGCGACGCGCGCCTGCGATGCTGGCCGTTCCATCGAGGTCGTGCAATCCGCCGACAAGCAATATGCATGGTACCAGCAGGCGGTGGAAGACCCGCGCATGCGCCGCGATTTCGCCAACGCGCTGAACACGGAAGGCCTTTCGCAAAAGGGCCTGCGCGAGACGCTGCAATCGGTGGTCGACGCCAGCTACAAGATCAGGCAGATCAACGCCGCCGCGTGCACCAATCTCGGCATGATGACACCGCAGTAAAAAAGGGCGCGACATGGGCATTAAAACCAAACTCTCAATCGCGGCGGCGTTCGCTTTGGCAGCGAGCGGCGGCGCGTGGCTTGGCGCGCGCAATTACCTGAACAGCGAGACGTATCTTGCGGAAAAACACGAACGCACGGTCAAACGCGCGCTGGGGCAGGACATGGCCGACCCCGGCAGCACGCCGGTCGCCAAGGGCGTGGCCCAGTTCTTCGACAACACGATGCTGGTTACGCGCGACGGCGACACGGTCACCCGTGCGCCGATTTACGACAAGCTGAAGGCGCTTGCCGCCGAAATGGGCGAGAGCGACAGCTACAACGAATTCGAAACCAGTGTCACCCGCCACTGGGTGGGCCGCAACGCCAGCACCCCGGGCATCGTGGGCGAGCGCAACCCGGACATGAAGCTCGGCACCATGCCGGACCACCTGCGCGTCAGCACCCTGCGCGACATCGAGCGCTGGACGCGCGATTTCATCAACCATGTGCAGGCGCATGGCCGCTACAACACCGTGATTGCTAAGCCGGAACACGCGGACGCCAAGAAATTCATCAGCGATTTCGCGGTTCAGTCCCGCAACGTGCTCATCGTGTCGGGCCAGACCCCGGCGCCCGCAGGCGGCGTTAAAGCCACTTACGCTGCAAACCCGCTGACGGCCCCGCTGGCCGATTTGATGCCGGGCGCGGACGGGCAACAATCGCGCCCCTTCCTCGTCTACGCATCGGTCGCCAACGCTTTGTCGCGGCTGGAGAACGACGGCAGCTTCATCAGTACGGCCAGCGAAATCGGCCGCCTGATGCAACAGGGCACAACCGACGCGCGCCGTGACGGCTGCAGACTTGTGGAACGGTGGAGCGCATCCATTTCCAACATCACGGCCAGCGACCAGTACGGCGAGGCCATCGCCCGCGTCAAACGCGAGATGAAGGACGTGGATGTCAAAAAAACCATCACCGACCTTGGCAAGACGCTGAAAACCGCCGGGCAGGCCCTGAGCCGGCAAAGCGGCGTATGCGGCCCCGGTTACCGGCCTTAAGCCTGTTTCCCATGCGGGCTGGCGCGCGGCGCAAAACCCGCTAATATTCCCGTCATGAAGATCCTCGCGGCGCAGATGAACCCGACGGTAGGCGCGATTACGGCCAATGCAGACCGCATGCGCGGCGTCTGGGCGCAATACCGCCATGCCTGCGACCTTATCGTTTTCCCGGAGCTTGCGCTGTCCGGCTACCCGCCGGAAGACCTCGTCCTCAAACCGGCCTTCATGGATTGCATCGAACGCGCGGTTGAGGATTTGTGCCAGCTTACGCGCGAAGGCGGCGCGGCGCTGCTGGTCAGCACGCCG
>JAMIFL010000095.1:0-7341 GCA_035906295.1 Alphaproteobacteria bacterium
TGATGCGGCCGATGAGCTTGGTGACGGTTTCGCGCACGTCCTTGCGCGCGGCATCGGCCACGACGGCGACGATGTCGGCGGTGTCGCGCGCGTCGTGCGCTGCGGCCACCATCGCGCGGTCAAGCCTGCGGCGGGGTTTGAAAATGCCGGGCGTGTCGATGAAAATGGCCTGCGCGTCGCCTTCCGTCGCGATGGCGGTGATGCGCGTGCGCGTCGTCTGCACCTTGGGGCTTACGATGGAGATTTTCTGCCCCGCCAGCGCGTTCAGGATGCAGGATTTGCCCGCGTTGGGCGCGCCGATAAGGGCGATAAAGCCGCAGCGCGTGGTGGGGGATGTTTCAGTCATCGTTCTTCTCAATCTGGTCGAGCAGCGTCTGGGCCGCCTGTTTTTCGGCGGCGCGTTTGGATGCGCCTTTGGCCGTGGCTTTTTTGCCGTTGGTAAGGGTCACGGACACGGTGAAATCCGGCGCATGGTCAGGCCCGGTGCGGGAGACCACAACATATTCCGGCAGCGGCATGCCGCGGCCTTGCGCCCATTCCTGCAACGCGGTCTTGGCGTCGCGCGGCGGGTTCGCCATCTGGAGGATGTCATCATCCAGCAGTGGATTGAACATGTTGCGCGCGGCGTCCATGCCGCCGTCGAGAAACACCGCGCCGATGATGGCTTCCATCATGTCGGAGAGAATGTTTTCGTTATGCGTGCCGCCCGCGGCCTTTTCGGATTCCGACAGCACCATCACGTCGCCGAGGTTCAGCCTGCGCGCCGCCCGCGCCAGGGTTTCAGCGCGAACGAGGGCGGTGTGGCGCTTGGAAAGGTCGCCTTCCGTTTCCTGCGGGTACAGTGCGTAAAGGCGTTCCGCGACGATGAGGCCGAGCACACGGTCGCCCAAAAATTCCATGCGCTCGTAATCCACGAGGTTGACGTCGGTTGCGGCGGCGCTGGCATGGGTCAGCGCCGTTTTCAGCAGGGTTTCGTCACGGAAAACGTAATTCAGGGATTTTTGCAGCGGGTCGCGCGCGCCGGTCATCGGACGTCCTTGAACATGCGCGAATAGCGCACGGTGACCGGCCATTTCCACACTTCCCAGAAACGGGCCTTGCCGTTGGTTGAGAAGAACAGGCGCTCGGCGCGGCCCACGAACATGTCGACCGGCACGAAGCCGACCATGTCTTCAACCCGGCTGTCCTGGCTGTTGTCGCGGTTGTCGCCCATCATGAAGTAGTGGCCTTCCGGCACTTCGTATACGCGGGTGTTGTCCAGCGGGCCGTTATCGCCTTCTTCGTAGATGATGTGCTTGACGCCGTCGGGCAGGGTTTCCTCGTACATCTCCATGCGGATTTCATCGCCGTCGCCGCGGGCGTCGATGACGAAGCCGATGGGTTCACGCGGAATGATCTTGCCGTTGATGTACAGGCGGCCCTGACGCATCTGGATGGTGTCACCCGGAAGGCCGATGACGCGCTTGATGTAATCGGTGCGCGTGTTGCTGGGCAGCTTGAAGACGGCCACGTCGCCCTGCTGGGGGTTGTGCTGCATCACGCGGCCTGGGCCGGGAATAAGCGGCAGGCCGAAGGGCAGGGAATAACGCGAATAGCCGTAGGAGTATTTGGAGACGAACAGGTAATCCCCGACCAGCAAATTCGGCTTCATGGAGCCGGAGGGGATGTTGAACGGCTCAAACAAAAAGGTGCGGATGACCAGCGCCACGGCGATCGCCCAGAAGGCGGTGCTCAGCAGTTCCATCCACTCACCCTGCTTTTCCTGCTGGGTCGGGAGGGTGTTTTCGGTATCGGTTTCCATCTGGGGGGCGGCGTTCTGGTCGGTCATGTCAAAATCTTTGCTAGGGGGCGGGCCATCTTGGGGCCGCGCCATTATACGTCAAGGGTTTCAATGATAACAAAGGCGCGGGCGTAAGGATATTCGTCACCCAAAGTCAGGTGAATGCGGGCGGTTTTGCCGGGGGGAAGCATGGCGTCCAGCCGGGTTCTGGCGGCGCCGGTCAGTTCCAGCGTCGGCTGGCCGGTGGGCAAGTTGACGACGCCGATGCTACGGAAAGCCACACCCTGCCCGATGCCGGTGCCAAGGGCCTTGGCGCATGCCTCCTTGGCGGCGAAGCGTTTTGCCAGCGTGGACGCGGGTTCCAGCGCGCCCTTGCGGCGGGCGGCCTTGGCCTGTTCGGCTTCGGTGAAGCAGCGTTGCAGGAAACGGTCGCCGTGCCGTTCCAGCGTTTTGGCCAGCCGGCGGATGTCGCAGGTGTCTTCCCCGATGCCTAAAATCATGACGCGGCCTTTTCCCGTTTCTGGCGGCGATTTTCGTGATGGCGGTGGACCAGCACGCCGATAAGCTTATGCGATGCCATATAGGCCGCAGGCCATGCCAGCGCCATGAACAGGGCGGAACCGACCAGCGCGGGCAGGAACAGGTTGGTGAAATCGGAATGAATGTAAGACGCGCCCGCAGCCGCGGCGCCGCTGAAACCGTCTTCCGAGCCGTGGGTGTCGTAACCGAAATATTGCAGGATGTGGCGCCCGACGATGAAGTCGAGCGAGAAAACCAGCGGCAGGATGACCGGCGGCAGCAGCAGCGTGGACAGGCCCGCCGCCACAAGATTGGCGCGTATCATAAAAGCCAGCGCCACGCCCATCAGCGCATGGATGCCGAAAACAGGGAAGAACGACACCGCCACCCCGCAGGCTATGGCGCGGGCCAGCGGCTCGGGTGCGGCGGAAAGCCGCACGATGCGCAGCGCGAAGTATCGCTTCATGCGCACGAGGCTCATCTTCGGCCAGAATAAATGCCTGATACGCAAAGCTAATCTGGGTTTTTGCCGGGGGCGGAACATGGGCGGCAATATGGGCGAAAACCCCGGAAACGTCAAACTTCGGGACCTGATGCGGCAAAACTGCATGGCTCGTATTAACCGGTCGTTATAAGCCCCGGGGCCAAGCTGGAAGTCCGTACACACACGATATGAAAGGACAAAAACCATGAAACGCCAGGCCAAACGACAACGCAGCTTCAAGGAATTGCAGATTCACGTGCTCCGCACCCTCAATCGCAATGCGCTTGCGCTGGTTCCGCTGGGTCAACATCAGTAACAGCGGAATATATAAGACGTAAGCGCCGGACAAACCGGCGGATTGAATAGGGATTAGCGGAATACATAAGGGCGCTTTCGGGCGCCCTTTCGTTTTTTGCTGCTGTGCTTCACGCAGGGCTGGGTTGCCGCAATATGGGTTCTGTCGCCCCGCGTCCGGCTTACATTTTATGGACAATGCGAAAGGAGATTACCCATGAAAGCCGATTATTTCCTCGCCCATGGTCCCGACATGTCGCACCCGTTGCGCGAAACAGACCTGCGCGTGCGCATGCGTCTCGCGCGCAAGGCGCTGCCCGTCATCCCGGCAGGCCGCCGCAGCTACGGCCCGGTCGAATTCCGGGTTTGATACTTCACCATGAACAGGTGGTCGCGGCGTTGATTTCGGTCCACGCCGCACCGTCGCATATACATAAACGCCGCGCGCTGGTCAGCGCGATGGAGCCATCGTAAGTGGCATTGCAGGCGGCAGGGGCGCTAGCGTTCTTCTTCCGCCGCAACCAGCCGTTTATATCCAGCGTCGCTACCGGCGCTATGGTTCCGATGCCGATATTGCCCGCGCCGGTAATGCGCATCCGTTCCGTGGGGATGAGCGTGGTGCCATTCCACAGCATGAACGTAAAGCGCAGGTTATCGCTCGTCGCGTCGCCCCAGTACAGGGTCCCGTCCTTGTCGTCGCCGTTCGCCACGCCGTCGCGATCCGTCAGCACAAGGCCCACGAAATCGGTGTCGTTGACGATTGAAAAACCGGGCAGGGGTCCCGGCGCGAACGGCGACAGCGTTCCGCCGTAATACACATCCGGCAATTGCAGCGTGCTGAAGGGTGTGGCGGTGCCTATTCCAAGGCGCTTGTCCGTATTGTTCCAGAACAGGCCCGTATCGGCGCCGAACGCCGTGCCGTTCCTGAACTGGACCTGCCCGTTCGCGCCCGCCGGCAGCGCGGGCGCTATTTCAAGCCAGTTCGAGCCGGTGCAGAGCTCAAGGCGATGTTCGGTGAAATCATAGGCCGTCTGGCTTTCGACGCCAGCGGGGCCGGTGCAGTCGGCGCGGGCGGGTGCGGCCCATAGCATGAGCAGCAGCAGGAACAGGAAATGCATTTCAACCTCCGGTCATGGCGATAAAAAAGCCGCCAGAGATTTCCTCTGGCGACCGGGAGTAGAAAAACCGTACAGAAAGTAACGGCACGACAGCCTTTAAGCCGAAGCTCTGGACATACGCCGCCGTCTCCCGGTCAAAGACCGAAGACGGCAAATCCGATGCTTGTCTAAAAAAGAAAGCATCAGTGACGGCTGATGCCAGCCGCTTTCTGTTACAGGTTTTCTAAGCCCGGCCCGCGTTTTTTGCGCGGACATACTCACGGTAACACCGGGCAGGGGATAAGTCTATCGTCCGCGCGTGCGCTCGACGGACATGACGCAGGACGTGGCGCGCAGGGCGGCGATGACGTCGCTCAGGTGGCGCGTGTCGCCGACGCCGACGTCCACGAACATGTCCCAGAAGTCGGTGGAACGGTTGGTGATTTTCAGGTTCGTGATGTTGCCGCCGTTTTTCGAGATGACGGTGGACAGCGTGGCCAGCGACCCCTGCGCGTTGGTGATGGTGATGTTCAGGCGGCCGACATGGGTTTCAGGCTTGTCGCTTTCGTCGGTCCATTGCACGTCCAGCCAGCGTTCCGGCGTGTCGGCGAAGGTTTCCAGCGTTTCGCAGTCAATGGTGTGTACGGTCACGCCCTTGCCGGTGGTGACGATGCCGACGATGCGGTCGCCCGGCAGCGGGTGGCAGCAGCGCGCGTAATGCACCGCCATGCCGGGGATGAGGCCCTTGATGGGCAGGGCCGACGTGTCCTTGCGCGCGCGGTCGAACGTGTCGGCGGCAATCTGGATTTTTTTAGGACCTGCCGGTTCGCTGCGGTGGCTGGGGAACAGATATTTGAACACGTCGCGCGCGACGATGTTGCCTTGGCCGATGCCGGCGAAAATGTCGTCAAGATTTTCCGACTTCCACTGGCCCACCACCGGCTGCACGGCCTTGTCGGTGTAATCGTAGCCTTCGGTCTTGAAGACCTTCTGCATCATCGCGCGGCCGAGCTGCACGTACTGGTCGCGCTGGGTCTGGCGGATGAAGCGGCGGATATGCGACTTGGCCTTGCCGGTAACGGCGAAGCGTTCCCACGTTGGGGACGGCGTCTGGTTTTTCTGGGTCTGGATTTCGACCTGATCGCCGTTCGTAAGCTTCGTGTTTAAGGGAACAATACGCCCGTTGATTTTGGCCGAAACCGTGCGGTCGCCGACGTTCGAGTGAATGGCGTAGGCGAAGTCCACCGGCGTTGCGCCGTTCGGCAATTCAATCAAATCGCCCTTCGGCGTGAAGCAATAGACCATGTCCTGAAACAAAGCGAGCTTCGTGTTTTCGAGGAATTCTTCCGGTTTCTTGTCGGCGTCGAGAATGTCGAGCAGGTCGCGCAGCCAGCGGAATTTCTTGAGTTCTTCAGGGCTCGGCGGGCGGCCATTTTTGTAAGCCCAGTGCGCGGCGACGCCGAGGTCGGCTTCCGAATGCATGTCGGCGGTGCGGATCTGGATTTCGATGCGCTGGTTATGCGGGCCCAGCACCGTCGTGTGAATGGATTTGTACCCGTTCGGTTTCGGCGTGGAGATATAATCCTTGAACCTGCCGGGCACCGTCGGGAAGGCTGAATGAATGACGCCCAGCACGTGGTAGCATTCGGCCACGTTGGCGACGACCACGCGGAAGGCCATGATGTCGGACAATTGCTCGAACGCGACGTTCTTGCGCTGCATCTTCTTCCAGATGGAATAGCGCGTTTTTTCGCGGCCCGTAATCTCGGCTTCGATGCCTGAATCCTTCAGGATTTTCTGGACGCCGGTGATGATGTCGTTGACGACGTCGGAGCCTTCGGAGCGCAGGAAGGACAGGCGCGCGGTGATGGATTCCCGCGCTTCCGGTTTCATGTGGCCGAAGGCCAGGTCTTCCAGTTCTTCCTTGATGGCGTGGACGCCGATGCGTTCGGCCAAGGGCGAATAGATTTCCAGCGTCTCGGCGGCGATGCGCTGGCGTTTATCTATTTTGGGCACGTGGTGCAGCGTGCGCATGTTGTGCAGCCGGTCCGCCAGCTTGACGAGCAGGACGCGGATGTCTTCCGACATGGCCAGCACCAGCTTGCGGAAGTTTTCCGCCTGCTTGCCTTCCACGGTCTTGCTTTCGATTTTCGTGAGCTTCGAGACGCCGTCGACCAGTTGCGCCACTTCGGGGCTGAATTCGCGTTTCAGGTCGTCCAGCGTGGCTTCGGTGTCTTCCACCGTGTCATGCAGGATGGCGGTCAGGATGGTCGAGGTGTCGAGGCGCATGTCGGCCAGGATGATGGCCACTTCGACGGGGTGGGTGTAATACGGCTCGCCCGAGGAGCGGGTCTGGCCCTCGTGTTTTGCGCGCGCGAAATCGATGGCTTTTGCGATGCGCGTCACGTCCTCCGCCGGCAGGTAGGCGCGGGCGCGGTCCAGCAGCGCGGCGCCGGGGTCGAGCGCCAGGGGGGATTTGGAGGTTTCGGGCAGGGTCTGGAGCATTTCTTTCAGGTAAGCCTAGTGTATCAAACTCAAAGGCAGCCGCAAAACAAAAGGGCCGCAAAACAAAGGGTCCACAAAACAAAGGGC
Organism: Alphaproteobacteria bacterium; assembly: GCA_035906295.1. Taxonomy (GTDB): domain Bacteria; phylum Pseudomonadota; class Alphaproteobacteria; order Micavibrionales; family UBA1664; genus UBA6145. The sequence goes on from JAMIFL010000095.1 coordinate 6,767, forward strand.
CCGTGGGAAGACCACGGACCCTTTTAAATTCAGGATGTTAATTTAGGGTTTATTCCTCGTCGTCGGCGATGCCGGCCAGCGATTCCAGATCGTCGGCTTCCTCTTCGTCCTCGTCGTCGTCGGAAGAAGAGCCGCCGGCTTCCATGCCCAGATGGGCGTTGTCGGCCAATGCTTTTTCTTCGGCGTCCATCAGTTCGGCCAAATTCGGCTCGTCGTCTTCGTTCATGTGGACTTTCTGGTAGGAGACGGTGAGGTCTTCCTTCAGTTCATCCTGATTGACGGTTTTCTCGGCGATTTCGCGCAGGGCGACGACCGGGTTCTTGTCGTTGTCGCGGTCGATGGTCAGGGCCGCGCCGGTGCCGATTTTACGGGCGCGCTGGGCCGCCACCATCACGAGTTCGAAGCGGTTCGGAATTTCGAGGATGCAGTCTTCAACGGTTACGCGGGCCATTTTTGTCTCCGGCACTATAAGTGGTTACGGGTTTTCTAGTGGCTTTGGGGGGTTCAGGCAAGCATTTTCGTGCGCAGGCTAGACATTTCAATGGGTTGCGGCCATAACCGATGCCATGGTCGAT